>NZ_JBSGBZ010000088.1:0-23202 GCF_053601495.1 Streptomyces sp. NPDC004721 | reverse complement strand
GCAACGTTTGCCCGTGAAGGAGCGGCGTCCGGTGCGTGCTCTGGGGGTACCCCCTGCTCGAAGAGCTTGGGGGAGTGCCGGCCGGAAGTCCTCGTTCTGGACGTACTTGGGCTTTCGGCCGGTGCGGCGAGAGGGCGTGCCGGGCGTCGCGACGGGGTGAACGTTGCCCGTCGCGGCACTAGCCCCCAACTCCCCGGCCGGGGCAGGGAGTCGCCCCGACCGGGGCCCGGGGCGCCCCCGGCGCAAGCGCGGCGGCCCACACCGGGCGCGCCCCGGAACCCCACGAAACCGCCGCCGCCCCGGGGCGCAACGTCTCGACCGGAGCCCCGGCGACGGCAGCATCGCCGGGAGCCCCAGGGGTGACAAGCGGAAACCCCGGGGACGCAGCCATACGGCCGGGAGCCCCGGGGCGTGGCCACACAGTCAGAGGCTCGCCGCGCTCGCCGTCCGGTCGCCCCGGCCAGGCCTCCCGCACCGGCTGCGGTGGCCTGTCGCTAGTGCTGCGACCGGAGCCGAGCGGGCGGCGCCTGCCGGCCCGGCGAGCCGAGGTGGGCCGTACTTGCGCCCCGGGCGCGGGGTTCGGACGGGAAAGCCCCGGCCGAACCCCGCGCCCCAACGAACCGCTCACCGCGCGGCAGCGCTACGCGGCGGCCGGGATCTCCGGTGACGCGCCGTTCGTCGCGGGGGTCAGGGCCAGTTCCAGGACCTGGCGGACGTCGGTGACAGCGTGGACGTCGAGCTTGTCCAGCACCTCCGCCGGTACGTCGTCCAGGTCGGGCTCGTTCCGCTTGGGGATGACCACCGTCGTCACACCCGCGCGATGGGCGGCGAGCAGCTTCTGCTTGACGCCACCGATGGGCAGGACACGCCCGGTCAGCGAGACCTCGCCGGTCATCGCCACGTCCGTGCGGACCAGGCGGCCGGACAGGAGCGAGGCGAGCGCGGTCGTCATCGTGATGCCCGCGCTCGGACCGTCCTTCGGCACCGCGCCCGCCGGGAAGTGGATGTGCACACCCCGGTCCTTCAGATCGCCCACGGGCAGCTCCAGTTCCGCGCCGTGGCTGCGCAGGAAGCTCAGCGCGATCTGCGCGGACTCCTTCATCACGTCGCCCAGCTGACCGGTCAGGGTCAGCCCGGCCGCGCCCGTCTCCGGGTCCGCCAGGGACGCCTCGACGAAGAGGACGTCGCCGCCGGCCCCGGTCACCGCGAGGCCCGTCGCCACGCCCGGGACGGACGTACGTCGCTCGGCCGGGTCCTGGGCGGACTCCGGAACGTGGTGCGGACGGCCGATCAGCCCCCGCAGCTCACCGTCCGTGACGGTGAACGGCAGCTCCCGCTCGCCCAGTTCGTGCTGCGCCGCGATCTTGCGCAGCAGCCGTGCGATGGACCGCTCCAGGGTGCGCACACCCGCCTCGCGCGTGTACTCGCCGGCGAGCCTGCGCAGCGCGCCCTCCTCGATCGTCACCTCGTCCCGGCGCAGGCCCGTCCGCTCCAGCTGGCGCGGAAGCAGGTGGTCGCGCGCGATGACGACCTTCTCGTCCTCGGTGTAGCCGTCCAGGCGCACGATCTCCATCCGGTCGGCCAGCGCCTCCGGGATCGCCTCCAGGACGTTGGCCGTGGCCAGGAAGACAACGTCGGACAGGTCCAGCTCCACCTCCAGGTAGTGGTCCCGGAAGGTGTGGTTCTGCGCCGGGTCCAGGACTTCGAGCAGGGCCGCGGCCGGGTCCCCGCGGAAGTCGGAACCCACCTTGTCGATCTCGTCCAGCAGGACCACCGGGTTCATCGACCCGGCCTCCTTGACGGCGCGCACGATCCGCCCGGGCAGCGCGCCGACGTACGTACGCCGGTGGCCGCGGATCTCGGCCTCGTCGCGGACGCCGCCCAGGGCGACGCGCACGAACTTCCGTCCCATCGCGTGGGCGACGGACTCGCCGAGGCTGGTCTTTCCCACACCGGGCGGCCCGACGAGCGCGAGCACGGCACCGCCGCGCCGCCCGCCGATCACTCCCAGGCCCCGGTCGCCGCGCCGCTTGCGCACCGCCAGGTACTCGGTGATCCGCTCCTTCACGTCCTCCAGACCCGCGTGCTCGGCGTCCAGGACCGCCTTGGCGCCCTGGATGTCGTAGGCGGAAGCACTGTCATCGGTTCGCTCGTTCCACGGCATGTCGAGGATCGTGTCGAGCCAGGTGCGGATCCAGGAGCCCTCGGGGGACGCGTCGGAGGCGCGCTCCAGCTTGTCGACCTCCTTGAGCGCGGCCTCCCGGACCTTCTCGGGCAGGTCGGCGGCCTCGACGCGGGCGCGGTAGTCGTCGGACTCCTCGCCGTCGCTCTCGCCGTTCAGCTCGCGCAGCTCCTTGCGGACGGCCTCCAGCTGGCGCCGCAGCAGGAACTCGCGCTGCTGCTTGTCGACGCCCTCCTGGACGTCCTTGGCGATGGACTCGGCCACGTCCTGCTCGGCGAGGTGGTCGCGCAGCTGCTGGGTGGCGAGCTTGAGACGGGCCACAGGGTCGGCGGTCTCCAGCAGCTCGACCTTCTGCTCGGTGGTCAGGAAGGGCGAGTAGCCGGAGTTGTCGGCGAGCGCGGAGACGTCGTCGATGGCCTGCACGCGGTCGACCACCTGCCAAGCGCCGCGCTTGCGCAGCCAGGCGGTGGCGAGCGCCTTGTACTCCTTCACCAGTTCGGCGACCTGGCCGGGCAGCGGCTCGGGCAGGTTCTCCTCGATCCGGGTCCCCTCGACCCACAGCGCCGCGCCAGGACCGGTGGTCCCGGCGCCGATCCGCACACGTCCGCGACCGCGGATGAGCGCGCCCGGGTCACCGTCGGCCAGCCGGCCCACCTGCTCGACCGTGCCCAGCACACCGGTCCTGGCGTACGTCCCCTCGACCCGGGGCACCAGCAGCACCCTGGGCTTGCCGGGCTCGTCCCGCGCGGCGGCCTGCGCGGCCTCCACCGCGGCCCGTACCTCGGCGTCGCTCAGGTCGAGCGGAACCACCATCCCGGGCAGTACGACCTCGTCGTCGAGCGGCAGCACAGGCAGGGTGAGCGGTGTGAAGGCAGTGGACTCAGCAGCCATGATCTCCCCTTCGGCAGTCAAGTTGAGCTATGCCGACTCAATGCACGACGCCGGTCGATTGTTCCCCGGCATCTGTTCGCTCTGAGCGATCGGGCATCCACAAACAGCACACACAGGCAGAAAGGAAGGAGAAAGAAAGGAGACAAGGGATACAGAGGAGAGAAGGCAGGGAGCCTCAAGAGGCTCAGGCCGTCCCGGGCGCGGCACCCGCCTCCGCGAGGCGCATCCGCCGCCAGCGCCGTATCACCGGCCACGTCGCCACGCCGAGCCCCACCGCGATCAGATGGCCGCAGCTCGTCATCGGATCGTCGAACGCGACCAGGTCCTGGGCCAGCATGCCCACGAACACGGCGAGCAGGGGCCAGCGCAGCCAGGGCGTGAGCAGGCCGGCCAGGGCGCCGAGACTGGCCGCGACGCCGAAGCTGATGCCGTAGTCGAGGCGGTGCACCGAACTGCCCGGCAGGCGGCCCGCGAGCACCGCGAGCCCGACGGGGACCTCGGTGGCGAGGGTGGCCAGCACGTGCCCGAACAGGAACACGCCGGCGGTGCGCAGACCGCCTATCCGGCGTTCCAGCGCGGTGAGCACCAGCAGGAAGCACAGGGAGTACGCCGACACGACGCCGCCCGCGATCCACAGCGCGCTGGCCGGCAGCACCAGCAGGGGCGCCCGCACGAGGTGGGCGACATCCGTGCTGGAGCTCTGGTACAGGGCGTCCACCACCGCGGGATCGGCGTACCGGGCGACGAGCGAGGTGACGGCCAGCAGCGCCGCGTACCCGAAGGTGAAGGGGGTGCCGGTGAGGCTGGGCAGCAGCCGCCAGGGACGCAGACCGCGCAGCCCCCTGATTCCCGCGGCGGGCTGCGCCGAGCGGGCCGGTTCCGCGCGCCCGCCTCCCCGGACGGCGCCGCGCGCCCGCTGCTGCGGCATCCCGTACAGCGCCTGCGACACCTGCACCGGAACGCCGGCCACGGCCGCGTCCGCGCCCCCGTCCGCACCCTCGTCCACGGCGGCATCCGGAGCCAGGGGGCGACCCGACTGTGCCGGCGGGCCCGAGGGGCCGGCCGTCGCGGTCCGTTCCACGGTGCGGCACTCCTTCCGTCGCGCTCCACACTTCGTGTGCCGGGCGCCCCTGTCCATGACCGACGCCACCCTCGCAACAATTCTCAGCAACCTATTAGGTTCCCGGCGACCCCAACGACCCCAATCGACCCAGCGACCCCAGCGACCCCAGCGGCCCCGGCAACCCCGCAGACGGGCGAGGCCCGTGACGCGCTCGCACACGGGTGTCACCCCTAATTCATGTGGCCGTACGCGTCCGTTGGGGCAGGATGACCCCATGACCGGCTCGTACGACGCCCCCGAGGTGCTGGACCGCCGCGAGGGCCCCCACGGCGAGGTCGTGCTGCGCCGGCACGGGGCGCTGCTGCAGATCATCGCCAACGGCTGCTTCCTGATGGACACCTCCGACGGGCGTTCCGAGCGCCTCCTGGTCGACGCGGCGCTCACCGCGCTGCCGGAGCGGCGGGCACCGAGCGTCCTGATCGGCGGCCTCGGCGTCGGCTTCTCACTCGCGCACGCCGCGGCGGACCCGCACTGGGGACGGATCACCGTTGTCGAACGCGAACGCGCGATCATCGACTGGCACCGCGGCGGCCCCCTCGCCGAGCTGACCGCCGGCGCGCTGGCCGACCCGCGCACCGAGATCGTCGAAGGAGACCTGATCGCGTACGTCAATGAGACATCCGACACGTTCGACGCGCTGTGCCTGGACATCGACAACGGCCCCGACTGGACGGTCACCGAGGACAACCAGGAGCTGTACGGACAGGCCGGACTGACAAGCTGCGCAAGGGCGTTGAAGCCGGGCGGGGTACTCGCCGTGTGGTCCGCGAAGCCATCTGCGGAATTTGAAGGAACCTTGCGGAATGTCGGATTCCGACAGGTGCGCACCGAAGAGGTCCCCGTTGCCCGGGGCGTTCCGGACGTCGTGCATCTCGCGGTCCTACCTGGATAGCAAAGGTGTGGGGAGTCCCCGTACGCTGCTCCCTTGGCGCCGATCATTCAAGCGTCAATCGCAACTACGCGCAGTCAAGGAATCACCCCACTGATTCCGGAAAGCACACTCAGGGGCGGGCGATGGAGCAGACACACACCGCGCACAACGGCACGACGGCCACCCCGGGCGCCCAGCGCCGGGTCCTGGTGGTCGAGGACGACCCGACCATCATGGATGCCATCGCCACCCGCCTGCGCGCCGAGGGATTCCTCGTGCAGACCGCGGGCGACGGGCCGGCCGCCGTGGACACCGCCGAGGCCTGGCAGCCCGACCTGCTGATCCTCGACATCATGCTGCCCGGCTTCGACGGCCTGGAGGTCTGCCGCCGCGTGCAGGCCCAGCGCCCGGTGCCGGTGATGATGCTCACCGCACGCGACGACGAGACCGACATGCTGGTCGGCCTCGGGGTCGGCGCGGACGACTACATGACCAAGCCGTTCTCTATGCGGGAGCTGGCCGCACGCGTGCACGTGCTGCTGCGCCGCATGGAGCGGGCCGCGCTGGCCGCGGCGACCCCGCGCAGCGGCATCCTGCGCCTGGGCGAGCTGGAGATCGACCACGCGCAGCGCCGGGTGCGCGTGCGCGGCGAGGACGTCCACCTCACCCCGACCGAGTTCGACCTCCTGGTCTGCCTGGCGAACACCCCGCGCGCGGTGCTCTCGCGCGAGCAGCTGCTGGCGGAGGTGTGGGACTGGGCGGACGCCTCCGGCACCCGGACCGTGGACAGCCACATCAAGGCGCTGCGCCGGAAGATCGGCGCCGAGCGGATCCGCACGGTGCACGGCGTGGGCTACGCGCTGGAGACACCGACACCGTGAGCGACGGGCCGGCCGCACGGAGGGACCAGGGCGAGCCCTGGGGTGGCGTGCGCCCGTTCTCGATCAAGACCAAGCTGGGCGCGCTGGTCGTCATATCTGTGCTGATCACCACCGGTCTGCTGATGATCGCGGTGCGCACGGCGACCGAGCTGCGCTTCATCACGGTCTTCTCGATGATCGCCACACTGCTCATCACGCAGTTCGTGGCGCACTCGCTCACCGCGCCGCTGGACGAGATGAACACGGTGGCCCGCTCCATCTCGCACGGCGACTACACGCGCCGGGTGCGCGAGAACCGCCGGGACGAGCTGGGCGACCTGGCCCAGACGATCAACCGCATGGCCGACGAGCTGGCGGCCCAGGACCGCCAGCGCAAGGAGCTGGTGGCGAACGTCTCGCACGAGCTGCGCACGCCCATCGCGGGCCTGCGCGCGGTGCTGGAGAACATCGTCGACGGGGTCACCGAGGCCGACCCCGAGACCATGCGCACGGCGCTGAAGCAGACCGAGCGGCTCGGCCGGCTGGTGGAGACGCTGCTGGACCTGTCCCGCCTCGACAACGGCGTGGTGCCGCTGAAACTGCGCCGCTTCGAGGTGTGGCCCTACCTGTCGGGCGTGCTGAAGGAGGCCAACATGGTCGCCTCGGCCCGCGCGGGCATCGCCTCCGACTCCGGCAGCCACAGCCGTACGGACGTCCATCTGCACCTGGACGTCTTTCCGCCCGACCTGACCGCGCACGCCGACCCCGAGCGCATCCACCAGGTGGTCGCCAACCTGATCGACAACGCGGTCAAGCACAGCCCGCCGCACGGGCGCGTGACGGTGAAGGCGCGGCGCGGCCCGCAGCCTCAGTCGCTGGAGCTGGAGGTTCTGGACGAGGGGCCCGGCATCCCGCGCTCGGAGTGGCACCGCGTCTTCGAGCGCTTCAACCGGGGCTCGGTGAACCGGCCGCACGGCCCGGGCAGCGACGGCGGCACCGGACTCGGCCTGGCGATCGCCCGCTGGGCGGTGGATCTGCACGGCGGCCGGATCGGGGTGGCCGAATCCGAGCGGGGCTGCCGGATCCTCGTCACCCTTCCGGGCCTGCCCTCTTTGCCAAGTTGACGTAAAGTTCGATCACGAACCCCAAGATCCACGAGCATCCGCGCAGGCGGACACGTGTGATCAGGCCGGGGCCTGCATCCCACAGGGGTCAGGCCCGGGTCCCCCCTTCCCTGGCGCAGCGGAACTACGCTTGTTTCCCGCCATTTCAAGCCCCGAAACCCGGGTTTTGATGTGACTTACATGACGAAGGAGCGGCCCGACCTGACCTTCCCCCCTTCAGGGGCGTAGCCTTTATTCCCGCTGTCCATCATTCTTGTGAAGCGGAAGAGGGCGGTTGCCGCCGTGTCGCCACAGTCCCCCAGTAACTCGAGCATCTCGACCGACACCGACCAAGCCGGGAAGAACCCCGCGGCCGCGTTCGGTGCCAACGAGTGGCTCGTCGACGAGATCTATCAGCAGTACCTCCAGGACCCGAACTCCGTAGACCGCGCCTGGTGGGACTTCTTCGCCGACTACAGGCCCGGGGCCGCCGCCCCGCAGGCTCCGGCGGGTACCGCGGCCGCGGGGGCCGCGGAGACCACCACCACGGCTCAGGCGGCGCCCGCCGCCCCGGCTCGGCCCGCTCCGCAGGCCGCCGCCGCGCCGGTCGCTCCCGCGCAGCCCCCGGCCGCGCCCCGGCCCGCGGCAGCCGCTCCGGCTCCCGCGAAGCCCGCCGCTCAGGCCCCGGCGCCGGCGAAGCCCGCCGCCAAGGCCGAGCCCGCCGCAGAGGCACCCGGGGGTCCGGAGTTCGTCACGCTGCGTGGCCCCTCCGCCGCGGTCGCGAAGAACATGAACGCCTCGCTGGAGCTGCCCACGGCCACGTCCGTGCGCGCCGTCCCGGTGAAGCTGCTGTTCGACAACCGCATCGTCATCAACAACCACCTCAAGCGGGCCCGCGGCGGGAAGATCTCCTTCACGCACATCATCGGCTACGCGATGGTCCAGGCCATCAAGCAGATGCCGTCGATGAACTGGTCCTTCGCCCAGAAGGACGGCAAGCCCACCCTGGTCAAGCCGGACCACGTCAACCTCGGTCTGGCCATCGACCTGGTCAAGCCCAACGGCGACCGCCAGCTCGTCGTGGCCGCCATCAAGAAGGCCGAGACGCTGAACTTCTTCGAGTTCTGGCAGGCCTACGAGGACATCGTCCGTCGCGCCCGCGACAACAAGCTGACGATGGACGACTTCACCGGCGTCACCGTCTCCCTCACCAACCCCGGCGGTCTCGGCACGGTCCACTCCGTGCCGCGGCTGATGCCCGGCCAGTCGGTGATCATGGGCGTCGGCTCCATGGACTACCCGGCGGAGTTCCAGGGCACCTCCCAGGACACCCTGAACAAGCTCGGCATCTCCAAGGTCATGACGCTCACGTCGACCTACGACCACCGGGTGATCCAGGGCGCCGCCTCCGGCGAGTTCCTGCGCGCCGTCGCCAACCTGCTGCTCGGCGAGCACGACTTCTACGACGACATCTTCAAGTCGCTGCGCATCCCCTACGAGCCGGTCCGCTGGCTCAAGGACATCGACGCCTCGCACGACGACGACGTCACGAAGGCCGCCCGCGTCTTCGAGCTGATCCACTCCTACCGGGTCCGCGGCCACGTCATGGCCGACACCGACCCGCTGGAGTACCAGCAGCGCAAGCACCCCGACCTGGACATCACCGAGCACGGGCTCACCCTGTGGGACCTGGAGCGCGACTTCGCGGTCGGCGGCTTCGCCGGCAAGACGCTGATGAAGCTGCGCGACATCCTCGGCGTGCTGCGCGACTCGTACTGCCGCACGGTCGGCATCGAGTTCATGCACATCCAGGACCCCAGGCAGCGCAAGTGGATCCAGGACCGTGTGGAGCGCCCGCACTCCAAGCCGGAGCGCGAGGAGCAGCTGCGCGTCCTGCGCCGGCTGAACGCGGCCGAGGCCTTCGAGACCTTCCTGCAGACGAAGTACGTCGGCCAGAAGCGGTTCTCCCTGGAGGGCGGCGAGTCCGTCATCCCGCTGCTTGACGCGGTCATCGACTCGGCGGCCGAGTCCCGCCTGGACGAGGTCGTCATCGGCATGGCCCACCGCGGCCGCCTCAACGTCCTGGCCAACATCGTCGGCAAGTCGTACGCGCAGATCTTCCGCGAGTTCGAGGGCAACCTCGACCCGAAGTCGATGCACGGCTCCGGCGACGTGAAGTACCACCTGGGCGCCGAGGGCACCTTCACCGGCCTGGACGGCGAGCAGATCAACGTCTCGCTGGTGGCCAACCCCTCCCACCTGGAGGCGGTGGACCCGGTCCTGGAGGGCGTCTCCCGCGCCAAGCAGGACATCATCAACAAGGGCGGCACGGACTTCACGGTCCTGCCGGTGGCCATCCACGGCGACGCGGCCTTCGCGGGCCAGGGCGTGGTGGCCGAGACCCTGAACATGTCGCAGCTGCGCGGCTACCGCACCGGCGGCACGGTCCACATCGTCATCAACAACCAGGTCGGCTTCACGGCCGCCCCGGAGTCCTCGCGTTCGTCCATGTACGCGACGGACGTGGCGAGGATGATCGAGGCCCCGATCTTCCACGTGAACGGCGACGACCCGGAGGCCGTGGTCCGCGTGGCGCGGCTGGCCTTCGAGTTCCGCCAGGCGTTCAACAAGGACGTGGTGATCGACCTCATCTGCTACCGCCGCCGCGGTCACAACGAGTCGGACAACCCGGCCTTCACCCAGCCGCTGATGTACGACCTGATCGACAAGAAGCGCTCGGTGCGCAAGCTCTACACCGAGTCGCTGATCGGCCGGGGCGACATCACCCTGGAAGAGGCCGAGCAGGCGCTCCAGGACTACCAGGGCCAGCTGGAGAAGGTCTTCACCGAGGTCCGCGAGGCCACCTCCCAGCCGGCCTCGGGGGACGTCCAGGCGCCGCAGGACGGCTTCCCGGTCGCGGTGTCCACGGCCGTCTCCGCCGAGGTCGTCAAGCGCATCGCCGAGTCCCAGGTCAACATCCCCGACCACATCACCGTCCACCCGCGGCTGCTGCCGCAGCTCCAGCGCCGGGCGGCGATGGTCGAGGACGGCACGATCGACTGGGGCATGGGCGAGACCCTCGCCATCGGCTCGCTGCTCCTGGAGGGCGTCCCGGTCCGGCTGTCCGGCCAGGACTCCCGCCGCGGCACCTTCGGCCAGCGGCACGCGGTGATCATCGACCGTGAGACGGGCGAGGACTTCACCCCGCTGCTGTACCTGTCCGAGGACCAGGCCCGGTACAACGTCTACGACTCGCTGCTGTCCGAGTACGCGGCGATGGGCTTCGAATACGGCTACTCGCTGGCCCGCCCGGACGCGCTGGTGATGTGGGAGGCCCAGTTCGGCGACTTCACCAACGGCGCCCAGACGGTGGTGGACGAGTTCATCTCCTCCGCCGAGCAGAAGTGGGGCCAGACCTCCGGCGTCACCCTGCTCCTGCCGCACGGCTACGAGGGCCAGGGCCCGGACCACTCCTCCGCCCGCCCGGAGCGGTTCCTCCAGCTCTGCGCGCAGAACAACATGACGGTCGCGATGCCGACCCTGCCGTCGAGCTACTTCCACCTCCTGCGGTGGCAGGTGCACAACCCGCACCACAAGCCGCTGGTCGTCTTCACCCCGAAGTCGATGCTGCGCCTGAAGGCCGCGGCGTCGAAGGCGGAGGAGTTCACCACGGGCCAGTTCCGTCCGGTCATCGGCGACGCGTCGGTGGACCCGGCGGCCGTGAAGAAGGTCGTCTTCACCGCGGGCAAGGTCTACTACGACCTGGACGCCGAGCGCCGCAAGCGGGGCGTGACGGACGCTGCGGCTGCCGAGACGGCGATTATCCGCCTCGAGCGGCTGTACCCGCTGCCGGGTGCCGAGCTCCAGGCGGAGATCGCCAAGTACCCGAACGCGGAGAAGTACCTGTGGGCCCAGGAGGAGCCGGCGAACCAGGGTGCGTGGCCGTTCATCGCCCTGAACCTCATCGACCACCTGGACCTGGCGGTCGGCGCGGACATCCCGGCCGGCGAGCGCCTGCGCCGCATCTCCCGTCCGCACAGCTCCTCCCCGGCCGTCGGTTCCGCGAAGCGGCACCAGGCGGAGCAGGAGCAGCTCGTGCGCGAGGTGTTCGAGGCGTAACCGCTCCCGCGAGCCGTACCTGACCGGGCCGCACCCCCTGAACGGGGGTGCGGCCCGGCCATTTCGGCGCACCTATCCTTGACCACATGTACTTCACAGACCGTGGCATCGAAGAGCTGGAGAAGCGGCGGGGCGAGGAGGAGGTCACCTTCGAGTGGCTGGCCGAGCAGCTGCGGACCTTCGTCGACCTGAATCCGGACTTCGAGGTGCCGGTGGAGCGACTGGCGACGTGGCTGGCCCGGCTGGACGACGAGGACGACGAGTAGGGACCGACGTCCGTTCGGTGCGGGGCGCCCCCTTGGGGCGCCCTGTTCGCTTTTCAGGGGACCTGCCCCCGCCTCACCGGAACGAGTGTCTTGACTTCCCGTGAACGCGATATATCGTGGTTAGCAGGCGACGCGATATGGCGTGTCGCGTCCCGTCCGGGGAGGTCTGCACCATGTCCGAATGGTCCGTCGGTGAGCCCAGGAAGCTCACCTTCGACGAGCCGGTGACCGCACTCAACGTCCGCATCGTGCACGGAACGGTGAACGTCGTGGGTGCCGACGAGGGCCCGGCCCGCCTGGAGGTCTCGGAGATCGAGGGGCCGCCCCTGGTCGTCACCCAGCAGGGCGGGACGCTGACGGTGGCGTACGAGGACCTGCCCTGGAAGGGCTTCCTCAAGTGGCTGGACAGCACGGGCTGGCGGCGCAGCGCCGTGGTCTCCGTGGCCGTTCCGGCGAGCGCGCGCGTGGAGCTGGGCGTGGTCGGTGCCGGCGCGACGGTCTCGGGGATCGACGGACGCGCGGAGGTCAAGGGCGTCTCCGGGGACACCACCCTGGTGGGCCTGACGGGCCCGGTGCGCGCGGACACCGTGTCGGGGAACGTGGAGGCGCAGGCCCTCTCCGGTGATCTGCGGTTCAACTCGGTCTCGGGCGACCTGACGGTGGTCGACGGCGCCGGTCCCTCGGTCAAAGCGGACTCGGTGAGCGGGTCGATGATCGTCGACCTCGACCCGACGGGCGGCCCCACCGACGTGAGCCTGACCAGCGTCTCCGGCGAGATCGCCATCCGGCTCCCCCACCCGGCGGACGCTCAGGTGGACGCCAACACCGCGAGCGGGACGGTGTCCAACGCCTTCGAGGACCTCAAGGTCGGCGGCCAGTGGGGCGCCAAGCGGATCACCGGCCGCCTCGGAGCGGGCAACGGCCGGCTGAAGGCGACCACCGTCTCCGGCTCCATCGCGCTGCTGCGGCGCCCGCCGGCGGAGGACGGACCGTGGGAGGCGGAGCCGCGGGACGCCCGCCCGGCCGGGGATTCCAGCGGCGGTACCGGCAACGGCACGACCGACAAGAAGGTGCTCTGACATGCCTCCCGTCTTCGCCCACGGCCGCCTGCGCCTCTACCTGCTCAAGCTGCTCGACGAGGCCCCGCGCCACGGCTACGAGGTGATCCGGCTGCTGGAGGAGCGCTTCCAGGGCCTGTACGCCCCCTCGGCGGGCACGGTGTATCCGCGGCTGGCCAAGCTGGAGGCCGAGGGCTTGGTCACGCACACCACCGAGGGCGGCCGCAAGGTGTACGCGATCACGGACGCGGGCCGCGCCGAACTGGCCGACCGCAGTGGTGAACTGGCCGACCTGGAGCTGGAGATCCGCGAGTCCGTCGCCGAACTCGCCGCGGAGATCCGCGCCGATGTGCGCGGTGCCGCGGGCGATCTGCGGCGCGAGATGCGCGTGGCGGCGTCCCAGGCCCGGGAGGGCGCCGGGGAACACGGAGAGCACGGAGAGCACGTCAAGGCCGACGACAAGGAGTCCTGGCAGGCCGCCAAGGAGGAGATGCGGCGCGTCAAGCAGGAGTGGAAGGAGCAGGCGCGGCGCGCGAAGGAGGAGAGCCGCAGGGCGCGCGACGAGGCCCAGCGGGCCCGGCGGCAGGCCAAGGAGGCGCAGGAGCGGGCGCGGACTCAGGCTCAGGAGGAGTTGCAGCGCATCGCCAAGCGGGTCCAGGAGCAGGTGCAGGACCACTTCAACCGGGGCGACTGGCCCACGGGGGTGCGTGAGGGCCTGACCGAACTGGCCAAGGAGTTCGGCGACTTCGGCAAGGACTACGTCGGCCGCACCACGGCCCGCCCCGAGTACTCCACGACCCCGGAGGACTTCCCGGCCGACTATGAACCGGCCTGGGCGCACGAGGACATCACCGGCGACCCGGCCCGCGACCTGGACCGCCTGCTGGACCGCTTCCGCGACGACATCCGCGACACGGCCCGGGACAACGGCATCACCGCCGACCAGCTCCGTGAGACCCGCCGCCATCTGTCCACGGCGGCGGCCCATATCGCCTCGCTCCTGCACCGCCCGAAGGTCTGACGGCCGCCCGCCGGCCCACTCGGGCGGCCGCCCCTCGACTCAACCGGCCGCCCGTGCCTGTCCCCCGCCGTACAGCACGCGGGTCACCGACTCGTACGTCACGCCGTGGTCGGCCAGGGCCTCGGCGGGCACGCCCGGGCGGACGGTCAGGGCGAGCAGGATGTGCTCGTCGCCGATGTGCCGGTCGTGGTGGGCCACCGCCGAGCGCAGGGCCTTCTCGAGCGTGTCCTTGGCGCTCCGGCCGAAGGCGCGGCGGCCCGGCCAGGCACCCTTGCCCTGCCGGTCACCGGACATCGCCCCGACACCGTGCGCCTCCTCCACCCGGGAGACGATCTCGGAGACGTCGATGCCCAGGCCCGCGAGGGCGTCGGTGTCGGCCCGGGACAGGCCCGCGCGCCGCCGCGCGTCGTGCAGCGCCTGCCGCACGGGCTCCCCGCGCTCGTCGAGCCCCAGCGTCGCCAGCGCGAAGGCCCCACGGCTGCCCTCGCGGTCGAGCAGGGCGAGCAGCAGGTGCTCGGCGTCCACAGACTGCGCTCCCGCGTCCTCGGCGTACTCCACCGCACCCCGCACCACGGCCCGGGCGTCCTTCGTGAACCGTTCGAACATCACTGCCTCCCGTACTTCTTGTGCACGGCCTGCCTGCTCACTCCGAGCTCGGCGGCGATCTCCTGCCACGACCAGCCCTGGTTGCGCGCACTGCGCACCTGTACCGCCTCCAGCTGCTCGAGCAGCCGGCGCAGCGCGGCGACGGCCCGCAGTCCGACTCGGGGATCGCGGTCGCCGGCGCGCTCGGCGAGATCCGTTGCTTCGGTCATGCTGTCAACCTACATTGACACCTCGACAGCCGTCAACCATGGTTGACACATCCGGGGGTCGGAGACATCCGAGCGGCCGGAGACGCCTGGGGCGCGGGCAGACGAACGGCGGGCCCGGAAGACGCCCGGGCTCGCCGTTCGGAGAACAGGTGGCGAGAGTCAGGAGTTGGTGAGCACGACCTTGCCGAAGTGGCCGCCCGACTCCAGCCGCTCGAAGCCCTCGCGGGCCCGGTCGAGCGGCAGCACCTCGTCGATGACGGGACGGACCCCGGTGGCAGCGCAGAAGGACAGCAGGTCCTCCAGTTCGTCCTTGGTGCCCATGGTCGAGCCGACGACCTTCAGCTCCAGGAAGAAGATGCGGGTCAGCTCGGCGTGGGACGGCCGGTCGCCGCTCGTGGCCCCGGAGATGACGATCGCGCCGCCGGGCCGCAGCGACTTGACCGAATGCGACCAGGTGGCCGCGCCGACGGTCTCGATCACCGCGTCCACCCGCTGCGGCAGCCGCGCCCCCGGCTCCAGCGCCGCCACGGCGCCCAGCTCCACCGCGCGCCTGCGCTTGGCCTCGTCCCGGCTGGTGGCGAACACCCGCAGCCCGGCCGCCTTGCCGAGCACGATCGCGGCCGTGGCGACACCGCCGCCGGCTCCCTGGACGAGTACGGAGTCGCCGGGACGCACGCCCGCGTTGGTGAAGAGCATGCGGTACGCCGTGAGCCAGGCCGTGGGCAGGCAGGCGGCCTCCTCGAAGGAGAGTTCCTTGGGCTTGGGCAGGACGTTCCAGGTCGGCACGGCCACCTGTTCGGCGAAGGTGCCCTGGTAGCGCTCGGTGAGGATGGACCGGGGCTCCCCGGGCGCGACCCCGTACCCGCTCTGTCCGATCACGGAGTGCAGGACGACCTCGTTGCCGTCCTCGTCGACGCCGGCGGCGTCGCAGCCGAGGATCATGGGCAGCTTGTCCTCGGACAGCCCCACCCCCCTCAGCGACCAGAGGTCGTGGTGGTTCAGCGAGGCGGCCCTGACGTTGACCGTGCTCCAGCCGGGTCGGACCTCGGGGGCGGGGCGCTCCCCCGACTCCAGGCCGCTCAGCGGCTGGTCGCGGTCGATTCGGGCGGCGTAGACAGCGAACATGACCTTGACCATAGGGGCGCGCCCCGGCCGACGGAACCACGCGTCTCTGTGACGCTCACCCTCTTGCCACGCAGGAGAGCACCGGGCAGGAGGAGAAAAAGAAACGGCCCCGTCCTCGGGGGACGGGGCCGTTCGGGTCGGCTCAGCGACGCGCCACGCCTTCGGCACGGGCCGCGGCGGCCACCGCCGCGGTCACCGCCGGGGCCACCCGCTCGTCGAAGGGCGAGGGGATCACGTAGTCGGCGGCGAGGTCGTCCCCGACGACCCCGGCGAGCGCCTCGGCCGCCGCGATCTTCATTCCCTCGGTGATCCGGGACGCCCGCACCTGGAGCGCGCCCGCGAAGATGCCGGGGAAGGCCAGAACGTTGTTGATCTGGTTGGGGAAGTCCGAGCGTCCGGTCGCCACGACCGCCGCGTACTTGTGCGCGACCTCGGGGTGCACCTCGGGGTTCGGGTTGGCCATGGCGAACACGAACGCGCCCTCGGCCATCGACGCCACGGCCTTCTCCGGCACCGTGCCGCCGGAGACGCCGATGAAGACGTCGGCGCCGGCCAGCGCGTCCTCCAGGGAACCGCTGATGCCGGCCTTGTTGGTGAACTCGGCCACCTCGCGCTTGACCTGCGTCAGGTCCGTGCGGTCGGCCGACACCACGCCCTTGCGGTCGGCGACCGCGACATCGCCGATACCGGCCTCGATCAGCATCTTGGCGATGGCCACACCGGCCGCGCCCGCGCCCGAGATGACGGCCCGCAGGTCCCCGATCGCCCGCCCGCTCAGCCGGGCCGCGTTGCGCAGCGCCGCGAGGGTCACGACCGCCGTGCCGTGCTGGTCGTCGTGGAAGACCGGGATGTCCAGACGCTCCTGGAGCCTGCGCTCGATCTCGAAGCACCGGGGGGCCGAGATGTCCTCCAGGTTCACGCCACCGAAGGACGGCGCGAGGCGCACCACGGTCTCGACGATCTCGTCGACGTCGGTGCAGTTCAGCGCGATCGGCACCGCGTCCACGCCGCCGAACTGCTTGAACAGGATCGCCTTGCCCTCCATCACCGGGAGGGAGGCTTCGGGGCCGATGTCACCGAGCCCCAGTACGGCCGTGCCGTCGGTCACGACGGCGACCACGGACGACTTCCACGTGTAGTCGTGGACCAGCTCCGGCTGCTCCGCGATGGCGGAGCACACGCGCGCGACGCCGGGCGTGTACGCCAGGGACAGGTCGTCCTTGTCGCGGACGGGCACGGTGGCCTGCACGGCCATCTTGCCGCCGCGGTGCAGCGCGAAGGCCGGATCGAAGGAATCGAGCGGCTCAGCCCCGCCGTCCTGATCCGTACCGCTGTCGCTGCGAGGATTGACGATCTCCGCTGCCACTTCGTTTTACCCCTTAAAGTGTTCATGGTTTGAGGGTTGCCGCTCCTGGTGAGGAACGGGCGGGACCGCGCACGGACCGTGAGTGATGCCTTCGGTCCCCTACGCGACGGGCGCGCCGCACACGCGCTCTGAGCCCCGGATGAGGGGTGTAAAGAACCTTCTTACCGGACGACCGGCGTCAACGACGAGTCCATAACGTCAAGGTCACATGACGGAGGCGCGGCACTTGGCCCAATATGGGGACAACTCGTCGTCGATTGCCCGACAAAGCCGCAACTGCACTCAAACATCATGTCCCGGCGGACCGCATCCTGAGACAGGCCGAAGATCTTCCGGCCGAAAGAAGGCATTCCCGCAGATGGTCCGGCTTCGCCGAAGCCGCTCCGCGTGGTTCGGGGATCACCCGTTATCCGATTTTGACATGGCGACTCCCCTGATTGGCCCAGCCCCAATGGCAAGATGCGGTCAATCACACGAGGTCGCAACACCCGAAGGTGTGTGTTCTCGTCGCCCCGTCGGCAGCTCCATCCATCAGCCGGAGGAACCACAATGACCGCACGCTCCACCCGTCGTACGACCGCCGCGCACTCCCGGCTAGCTGCGGTCGGTGCGATCGTGGTCACCGGCGCCCTGATCCTCACCGGCTGCGGTGACCAGACCAAGGACAAGAAGGAGCCGTCGGGCAGCGGCTCGGCGAAGACGGCCCCGCTGGCCGACAAGCTCCCGGCCCAGATCCGCGAAAAGGGCACCATCAAGGTCGGCTCCGACATCGCGTACGCGCCGGTCGAGTTCAAGGACAAGTCCGGCAACATCGTCGGCCTCGACCCCGACGTCGCGGCCGCCCTGGGCAAGCAGCTCGGGGTGACCTTCGAGTTCGAGAACGGCACCTTCGACGCCCTGCTCACCGGTCTGCGGTCCAACCGCTACGACATCGCGATGTCGGCCATGACGGACAACAAGAGCCGTCAGGAGGGCATCGACCCGAGCACGGGCAAGAAGGTCGGCGAGGGCGTCGACTTCGTCGACTACCTGACGGCCGGTGTCTCGATCTACACCCGCAAGGGCGACACCAAGGGCATCAACAGCTGGTCCGACCTGTGCGGGAAGAAGATCGCGCTGGAGCGCGGCACCGTCTCGGAGGACCTCGCGAAGGCCGAGGCGAAGAAGTGCCCGGCCAACAAGAAGCTCACCATCGAGCCGTTCGACGACGACCAGCAGGCCCAGACCCGTCTGCGCTCGGGCGGCGCGGACGCGGTCTCCTCCGACTTCCCGGTCGCCGCGTACGCGGTGAAGACCTCCGGCGGCGGCAACGACTTCGAGGTCGTCGGCCCGCAGGTCCAGGCGGCCCCGTACGGCATCGCCGTCAGCAAGTCGAACACCCAGCTGCGCGACGCGCTCCAGGCCGCGGTGAACGCGATCATCCAGAACGGCGAGTACGAGAAGATCCTGGAGAAGTGGGGCGCCCAGGACGGTGCCGTGAAGGAATCCGTCATCAATGGCGGCAAGTGACCGCGCCGAGCAGCCGCTGAGAGGCGACACCCGTGACTGCTGACATCGACAAGACGGCGGGGACCAAGGACACACCCCCGGCCGGACCGCAGGCCATCAGGGCCATTCCGGTCCGGCACTACGGGCGGTACCTCACCGCCGCCGTCGCGATCGCGATTCTGGTCGCGATCATCTACGCGTTCGGCCAGGGCAAGATCAACTGGCACGCGGTTCCGGACTACTTCTTCGACGACCGGATCATCACCGGCGTCGGCAAGACCCTCCTGCTGACGGTCCTGTCGATGGTGATCGGCATCGTCGGCGGCATCATCCTGGCGGTGATGCGCCTGTCGAAGAACCCGGTGACCTCGTCCATCGCCTGGTTCTACATCTGGTTCTTCCGCGGCACCCCGGTCCTGGTCCAGCTGTTCCTGTGGTTCAACCTGGGCCTGGTCTTCGAGTACATCAACCTGATGCCGTTCTACAAGGACTACTGGTCGAACTTCATGACGCCGCTCCTGACGGCGCTGCTCGGCCTGGGTCTGAACGAGGCGGCGTACATGGCGGAGATCTGCCGCGCCGGTCTGCTCGCCGTCGACGAGGGCCAGACGGAGGCCGCCCACGCGCTGGGCATGAGCCACTCCAAGACCCTGCGCCGGATCGTCATCCCGCAGGCCATGCGGGTGATCGTGCCGCCGACCGGCAACGAGGTCATCAACATGCTGAAGACGACCTCGCTCGTGGCGGCCGTCCAGTTCTCGGAGTTGTTCCGCTACGCCCAGGACATCGGCCAGGTCTCCGGCGCCCCGGTGGAGATGTACTTCCTCGCCGCCGCCTGGTACCTGATCATGACCTCGGTGCTGAGCGTCGGCCAGTACTACATCGAGCGGTACTACGCCCGCGGCTCCAGCCGCAGCCTGCCGCCGACGCCGTGGCAGAAGGTCAGGGCACACCTGACGTCCTTCTCCAGCAGGAAGGTCACGGCATGACCGACAAGCTCACCAAGCAGGACACCACCGTGCGCGACGCCGGCGTCGC
The DNA here is from genome assembly GCF_053601495.1 of Streptomyces sp. NPDC004721. Classification (NCBI taxonomy): domain Bacteria; kingdom Bacillati; phylum Actinomycetota; class Actinomycetes; order Kitasatosporales; family Streptomycetaceae; genus Streptomyces; species Streptomyces sp. NPDC004721. The sequence continues at coordinate 3,876 of NZ_JBSGBZ010000088.1, read as the reverse complement.
GATGGTGAAGGCCGAGGGCGTCCACAAGTCCTTCGGCCAGGTGGAGGTGCTCAAGGGCATCGACCTGGAGGTCAGGCCCGGCGAGGTGTTCTGCCTCATCGGCCCCTCCGGCTCCGGCAAGTCGACGTTCCTGCGCTGCATCAACCATCTGGAGAAGGTCAACGCGGGCCGGCTGTACGTCGACGGCGAGCTCGTCGGCTACCGCCAGCAGGGCGACAAGCTGTACGAGCTGCGCGACCGCGAGGTCGCCTTGAAGCGCCGGGACATCGGCATGGTCTTCCAGCGCTTCAACCTGTTCCCGCACATGACCGCCCTGGAGAACGTCATCGAGGCGCCGGTCCAGGTCAAGGGCGTGAACAAGAGCGAGGCCAGGGACCGGGCCGTGCAGCTGCTGGAGCGCGTGGGCCTGGCCGACCGCGCGGGGCACTACCCCTCGCAGCTCTCCGGCGGCCAGCAGCAGCGGGTGGCGATCGCCCGCGCCCTGGCCATGGACCCCAAGCTCATGCTGTTCGACGAGCCGACCTCGGCGCTCGACCCGGAGCTGGTCGGTGACGTCCTCGACGTCATGCGCGACCTCGCCGAGTCCGGCATGACGATGGTCGTCGTCACCCACGAGATGGGCTTCGCCCGCGAGGTGGGCGACAGCCTGGTCTTCATGGACGAGGGCGTGGTGGTGGAATCCGGCCATCCGCGCGAGGTCCTGACGAACCCGCAGCACGAGCGCACGCAGTCGTTCCTGTCGAAGGTGCTGTAGCAGGGCAGGCACGAGAACGGACGAGGGGCGGTACGGGATGGATCCCGTACCGCCCCTCCCGCGTGCGATGCGCGGGAGCCCTACTTGAGGGCGAGCAGCAGCGTGTCCGACGGCGAGCACCACACCGGGCGGGCCTCCGTGAAGCCCTGGTCGCGCAGTACGCGCGCGTGCCAGGCGGCGGACGGCATGTGCCCGTCGGCGTGCTCGCCGTAGATCTCGAAGCGGCGGGCCGTCGGTTCGGCCAGGACCGGGTCCTTGGCGGCCAGCTGCCACCACTCGGCCCAGTCCAGGGCGCCGGCCCGCTTGGCCTGTTCCATGCGCGCGTGCCGCTGGGCGCGTTCGGCCGCGTTGATCCTGGGAGTGGTCTCGTCGATCATGTGGTCCGCGTTCATGAAGACACCACCGTCGCGGACGAGTTCCGCGACCCGGCCGTAGAGGGCGGCGAGAGGTTCGCTGTGCAGCCAGTGCAGGGCCGTGGCGGTCAGGACGGCGTCGTAGGAGTCGTACGGCAGCCTCGCCGGCCAGTCGGGGTCCTTGAGGTCCGCGGTCACGAAGGAGACCCGGTCGTCGCCGTCGAAGGAGCCGCGCGCGATGGCGAGCAGCGCCGGGTCGAGGTCGACGCCGGTGCTGGTGGCCCCGGGGAAGCGGGCGAGCAGCCGGGCGGTGATGCTGCCGGTGCCGCAGGCGAGGTCCAGGACGCGCGGGGCGGTGCCGACGAGCGCCTCGACCATGTCGAGCATGATGCGGAAGCGTTCCTCGCGGTCGGGCATGTACCACTCCTGCTGGCGGTCCCAGCTCTCCTGCCAGGCGGCCCAGTCGGCCCCCTCCGCGGTGATGCCCGTCCTCGTGTCCGTCATCGCAGCCCTCCCTGCCCACGTCACGTAATACCCTTGAAGGCCAGCCGGCTGTTACCCGACCGCTCCCTCGACCATAGAGCGCCTCCGTAAGGACTACAAGTGGAACTGGCCTATTACTCGGATTACGCCGTACGGCTCGTCAACAGCGAGGAACCGGCCCGGGGCAAGGACACTCTGACCTCGGTCGACGCGATCCGGGACCTGTTCGGCGCCAACTCCTCGGCGGCCCGCCGCGCCACCGACGCCGATGTCACGCGCTTCCGCTCGGTGCGGGGCCGGCTGCGCTCGGTCTTCGAGGCGGCCGACCAGGGCGACGAGACGCTCGCGGTGGCCCTGCTGAACTCCCTGCTGCTGGAGTTCCCGGTGAGCCCGCAGATCTCGGGACACGACCACCGGGACGACGACGGCCGCCCGCTGTGGCACATGCACCTGGCGGACCACCCGTCCAACGCGACCGCCGGCTACGCGGCGATAGCGGCGATGGGGCTGGCCTTCCACCTCACGGAGTACGGCGTCGACCGCCTCGGCCTGTGCGAGGCCGCGCCGTGCCGCAACGCCTACCTGGACACCTCCACCAACCGCTCGCGCCGCTACTGCTCCGACCGCTGCGCGACCCGCGCGAACGTCGCCGCCTACCGAGCCCGCAAGCGCCTGGAGGCCGACCGGTCGGTGAACACGGGCCGGGCCGCCGACAGCGCCCAGCGCACCAGCGCCAGCGGCGAGCGCTGAGCACGTCTGCGCGGCCGGTAGCGGAACCGCACCCTGCCCAGGACCAGATCCTCGGGCACGGCCCCGTAGTCGGTGCTGTCCCCGCCCGCGTACGCGTTGTCGCCCAGCACCCACCAGCCGCTGTCGCGCCGCTCCGAGGCGCGCTTGACGACCAGCAGGTCCTGCTGGAACGGATGCCGCAGGACCACCACGTCACCGGGCCGGATCCGGGCGCCGTACTGCACCACGAGCCGGTCCCCGTGATGCAGCGTGGGCACCATGGACGGCCCGGTCACCTCGGCCAGCCCGAAGGGCAGTACGGCGCCCCTGCGCTCGGTCTCCTGCGACAGCTCCGGCATCCCCGGCACCTCCCCGGTCACGTTCCTCCACCAGTCTCAGTCTCACCCCGGACTTTTGTCCTAAGCCCTAGGGGGCACTCGCGAAAACACACCTGGCAGGGAGTAATGTCCCACCTGAGAAGACGATCACGAGGAAGGATGGCTCCATGCTTTCCCGCCTGTTTGCCCCCAAGGTCAAGGTCAGCGCGCACTGCGACCTTCCCTGCGGTGTGTACGACCCGGCCCAGGCCCGCATCGAGGCGGAGTCGGTGAAGGCCGTCCAGGAGAAGATGGCCGCGAACGACGACCCGCACTTCCAGACGCGTGCCACTGTCATCAAGGAGCAGCGCGCCGAACTGGCCAAGCACCACGTCTCCGTGCTGTGGAGCGACTACTTCAAGCCCCCGCACTTCGAGAAGTACCCGGAGCTCCACCAGCTGGTCAACGACACGCTGAAGGCCCTCTCCGCCGCCAAGGCCTCGACCGACCCGGCCACGGGCCAGAAGGCGCTGGACTACATCGCCCAAATCGACAAGATCTTCTGGGAGACCAAGAAGGCCTGACCTTCGATCACGTTTTCCGACCCGCGGTCTCCTCGACCGCTCGGTCACCCGGTCCGCACCCGGCCCGCAGACCGCCGAACACGGCGTCCATGCGGCCCGGGTGCGGTCTTTTTCTCCCGCCCACGTGGCCGGCGGCCGGCGTGGCATGCTGGCGGAGTGACGCCCGAGGACCTGGTGCGGCTGCGGCGGGCCCGTGACCGTATGGACCGTGAGTACGCCGAGCCGCTGGACGTGGCCGCGCTCGCGCGGACCGCGCTGATGTCGCCGGGGCACTTCCAGCGCAGTTTCCGGGCCGAGTACGGGGAAACGCCGTACGGGTACCTGATGACGCGGCGTATCGAGCGGGCGAAGGCGCTGCTCAGGCAGGGGGACATGAGCGTGACGGAGGTGTGCCTGGCGGTGGGCTGTACGTCGCTGGGATCCTTCAGCTCGCGGTTCACCGAAATCGTCGGCGAGACCCCGAGCGCCTACCGGGCGCGGTCGCACGACGACGGGGCCGTGATCCCGGCCTGCGTGGTCCGGACCTTCACCCGCCCCAGGCGAGCGGGACCGCCACCCGCGCCCTAGTGCTGCGACCGGAAAGGTTCACCGGCTCGCGACGCCCGGCACGGCACTCCCCCAGCCTTCGGCCGGGGGTACCCCCACGCCGCGTTGTC
>NZ_JBSGBZ010000087.1:0-23297 GCF_053601495.1 Streptomyces sp. NPDC004721 | reverse complement strand
TACCGGGGCTCCGCTCCTCATGTCCGCCGAAACCGCCGCCCACGGCCCCCTGGACAACCCCGCCAGGCCCATAACTTCACGGCCTTGGGGCTAGCTGCGGCATCGTTCGATTCCCCCCGGCCTGAAGGCCGGGGCATCCTCGAAGGAGATCAGGTGGCCAGGAGCCACTCACGCCCCAAGACCAGCAACGACAATCCCTACAGCGAGAGCCACTTCAAAACCGGGTCCACTTGTCGCTGAAGGTGTCCTTGCTGATCTCGCAGGAGGCGATGGTGTGGCCGCCCGACGCGGTGGACTGCGAGATGACCCTGCCGTTGACCTTCAACTGGCAGGTGACATGGCCGCCCCCCTGAAGCTGCGCGGTGATCGCGTAGTGTTGCGAGTTCTCGAGCGGCCTGGTCACGCTCATCGGCACCTTGCCCTGGGTGGAGGACCCGGCCGGGCCGTACTGCACGTCGGCGCCGCTGGTACCGGTGACGACGTAAGTGACGGTCTGCGGCGCCTCCTTCTGGGGGGCGGACTGCGAGGCGGAGGCCGTGGAGCCGTTGCCGGCGTCCGAGGGTGCGGCGGCCGGGCTCTTGGCAGTGCCGCTGCTGGACTTGCCGCCGGTAGCAGCGAAGATCGCGCCGGCGATGACCAGGATGCCGACGACACCCAGGAAGCCGGCTCGGGCACAGGTCTTGCCCTTGCTCTTCTTCTGGTGAGGTTCCGGGGCCTGCGGCTGGAACGGCTGCTGCGGCTGACCGGGCTGCTGGCCCCGAGAAGGCGTGGACATGCGCGGGTACCCCCATGTGGTGGCGCGAGGGAGGGGACGGGATGAGACGGAATACGTACGGGAACATGTCCCGGTAGTGCTTGCACACGTGCCGCAGCCAGCGGGCCTCGCAGTGGAAACCGAGCATCGCCTGCATCACCGCCAGGCACAGCAACTCCGAGTGACTGAGCTTCGGGGGCCGCCCAGGCAGACGCGCGATCCCCGCCCACTCGTCGTCGATCTTCACGTACAGCGCGGTCACGAGGGTGTTCAGGTCAGTTGTCACAAACGGATCCTGAACACCCTCTCTTCGTGCCCGCAGGCATGTGGACAGACTCGTCTAGGAGTAGGACACGCTCTCCGAGTACGACGAGGACTGCGAGTCCGAGTAGGAGTAGTAGTTCGGCGTAACCGTGTACGACTGGGACTGCGAGTCCGACGAGGACGTCGTGACGTCAATATCATTGGCGTAACCGCTGACGGTCTTGGCCTCCTGCTGGGGTGCTTGCGTGGCCACGGCGCTGGTCTGGGCCGGGGCGGCGAACGCGGCGGTGGGGATCAGCGCGCCTCCCGCGGCCAGGGCGGCGGAAGCGGTGAGGATCGCCAGACGCCGTGTACGAGGTGTGCGGGCCATGGTCAATCTCCTTGGTGAGAAATGGTGGGAAAGGAATGTGTCGAAACGGTCCTGCCGGTTCTCCGGCGGGGCGGCCGCGGGATATACGTCCCGTCAACACCGTCCGGACCATCCCGGTGGGCCACCTGCTCTGCGTGAACCCATGTCTCAATTGACCCCGGCTCGGCGCACTGCGTCATGTCCCTGGAATTCGGGGCTTGACAAACACCCTCGACCCACCGACCCTTCCCCCTCGGGGTGGGGTGCACACCGCGCGTCAGGGCGAGGTGGGAACGGCGATCCGCCTCTTGAGGATCGTGCCGGTGGGCCCCTTGGGGAGGGCGTCGACGGGCCAGGCCTCGCGCGGGTACTCGTACGGCGCGCGACCGGGTCGCGGACGGAGACCCTCAATTCCTCGGCGACAAAGGGGTGCTCGTACAGAACCGCCTCGACCTTGCGCGGGTGGACGTTGAAGCCGCCGCGGATGATGGGGTCCTTCTTGCGGTCGACGGTGGAGAAGTAGCCGTCGTCGCCGGTGCGGAGCCGGCCCTCCACGACGGTCTCCGCGGTCGTATCGGGGCGTCCCGGCCCGGCTGGCCGCTGGGGCACGGACCTTGACCTGGCATTTCCCGGCTCGGTGGCCCTGGCGCGACGCGCTGGAACAGCTGTGGACGGCAGCGGCCACCGCCTGCGCTCCTGACCGACCGCGCACCCTGCCTGCCCGCGGCGTGAAGGACCTTGGAGAACCCGCCACCGGAGGGGCCATCCGGAAATGCCCCCTGCCCGGACCCGGGATATCCACCGGGAAACCGATCACGTCACGTGATCAGGCATTACGCGGTGGATCCACCGGAAGACCGCTTGGCTCTCGCGGTTTCCTTCGGTGACGAAGCCGCAGGCGGAGCACCGCTGCGACGTGTATGCGGGGTTGACTCACACCACGCGCGTGCTCGTGTATCGGGCGGCGTTGGTAAGGGCGAGTTCGAGGCGGTGCCACCCCTTGTCCAGGATGGCCCGGCAATTTCTCGGCGCTCGCGCTTTCCCGCTCCTGATCCCGACACCGCCGCGCGGAACATACGCGGGCTGCACCCGTTCTGGGTGACTTGCCGTTCTTCGAGCGATATGCGATACGTGGAGAGAGCCCCTTCAGCGCTCGCCGAGGAACCCCTGCTGGCCGTCCTAAGAGGAGTGCCATGACAGGAGCGCAAGAGGCCGCCGGGCGCGTGATCACCGGACGTTACCGGCTTCTGCGTCGGCTCGGTACCGGCGGCATGGGACGTGTGTGGCTGGCGTACGACCAGGAACTGGCGTGCGAGGTCGCGCTCAAGGAGATCATTCTGCCGCCGGACGTCCCCGAATGCGAGGTGAGCTCCCGGATCGCGAGGGCCCGCGGCGAGGCCCGGCACGCCGCCCGGCTGCGCAACCATCCGCATGTCGTCACCGTGCACGACATCGTGGAGGAGGGCGGCCTGCCGTGGATCGTCATGGAGTTCGTGCCCGGTGCCATGGATCTGGAGGCGGTGGTGCGCGAGCGGGGGCCGCTGCCGCCCGGCGACGTCGCCCGGATCGGTCTGGCGGTCCTCGACGCCCTGCTGGAGGGACACCGGCTCGGCGTCCTGCACCGGGACGTCAAACCGGCCAACATCCTGCTGACCCATCCGGGGCCCCAACCCTCCTATCCGACGGAGGGCGGCGGCCAGGTGATGCTCACCGACTACGGCATCGCGCTGGAGCCGAGCTCCGGGGAGGACCGCCTGACCGCCACCCTGGAGATCCTCGGGACGCCGCGCTTCATGGCCCCGGAGCGGGCCAACAGTCAGCCGCCCACCCCTGCCGCCGACCTGTTCTCGCTCGGGGCCACCCTGTACTACGCCCTCGAGGGGGCCGGCCCCTTCGACCGCGACACCGCCCTCGCCACGCTGAGCGCCCTGCTGTTCGAGTCCCCGAGCCCGCCGCGCCGGGCGACGGAGCTGACCCCGGTCCTCCTCGGGCTGCTGGCCAAGAACCCCGCGGACAGGATGGACGGTGAGGAGGCCGCCCGGCGGCTCGCCTCCATCGCCGACCAGCCCCACCCGTCCCCTGTGCAGCAACCGGCGGGCGCACCAAAGGTGCCGCCGCCCGAGCAGCCCTGTGCCTCGAAGCCGCCGCGCCCCCAGGAATCGGCCCCGCCGACCGAGGTCCTGTCGCCGGCCGAGCCGGAGGAACCGACCGGCCCACCCCTAAAACCGCTGCCGCACAAAGGGGACGAGGCCCGGCTGCGGCCCCGCCCGCCGCGGCCCACAAACCGACGGGCCAGGCTCATTGCGGGGGTGGCGCTGGTGGCGCTTGCCGCGGCGGGCGGCGGCATCTACCTGGCCCAGTCCCGTTCCTTCGGTCCCACCGCACCGTCCGTGTCCTCGATCCAGGTCGGCAAATCCCCGGGCGCGGTGGCGGTGTCGCCGGACGGGCGCCGGGCCTACGCGACCAACTACTTCGGCCCGGCTTCGGTGTCGGTGATCGACACCGCCGCCAACCGCACCGTGGGCAACCCCATTCCCGTCGGCGACAAGCCGCAGGGGGTGGCGGTGTCCCCGGACGGAGGCCGGGCCTACGCGGCCAATAAGGGCTCGGATTCGGTGTCGGTGATCGACACCGCCACCAACCGCACCGTGGGCCACCCCATCCATGTCGGCAAGAAGCCAGTCGCGGTGACAGTCTCCCCGGACGGACGCTGGGCCTACACGGCCAACGCCGACTCGGCCTCGGTGTCGGTGATCGACACCGCCACCAACCGCACCGTGGGCCACCCCATCCATGTCGGCGGATACCCGGCGTGGGTGGCGGTCTCCCAGGACGGAGGCCGGGCCTACACGGCCAACTACGGCTCGGACTCGGTGTCGGTGATCGACACCGCCACCAACCGCACCGTGGGCCACCCCATCCATGTCGGCAAGAAGCCAGCCGGGGTGGCAGTCTCCCCGGACGGAAGCCGGGCCTACACGGCCAACGCCGACTCGGACTCGGTGTCGGTGATCGACACCGCCACCAACCACACCGTGGGCCACCCCATCCATGTCGGCAAGAAGCCAGTCGGGGTGGCAGTCTCCCGGGACGGGCGCCGGGCCTACACGGCCAATGCCGGCTCGGACTCGGTGTCGGTGATCGACACCGCCACCAACCGCACCGTGGGCCACCCCATCGATGTCGGCGGGTACCCGGTGTGGGTGGCGGTCTCCCAGGACGGACGCCGGGCCTACACGGCCAACTCCGGCTCGGCCTCGGTGTCGGTGATCAAGTTCTAGCCTCCCCTTTTCACTCGGGGCGGCGGAGTCAAGTGGGTCGCGGTGGGCCGACGGTTTTCGGCTGTTGGTCGCCGCCGCACGCGAGCATCTGTGCTGAAACGCAGTTCGCGGTACACCTCCGACACACTCGGCATGTCTCCGACTTGCCGCCTAAAGCGGCATCGTAGGTCGGCGGAGTCTCAATGGGCGTGGCAAGCGCCGGCAACTGCGGTCAGTAGCCGAAGAAGTGAAGGGCCGGGTCTCTGACCTGCGGCCGTGTAGTCGATCAACGCTGCGACCTGCGACTTAGCTGTCGGTGGTTGTCAGCGTTAGTCGTCGTTGAGCGCCCTCGCACGGCCCAGAGACGGCCCGAGCGGGGGTGTCGCGGAACGTCCCTCCTGGGGACCACAAAGCTCCGCTGCGAGGGCTGACTGACGGCTTTCGTGCGACCGGCCTCGTCCCCCGCCATGAGACCTCGGGGTGGCCGAGGCCGTGCCCGGCATGCGTCGGGCTGGTCATCCATACGCGCGCTGGTTGATCGGCTAGCTCAGGTTTTGCTCAGAAAGGACGTGAAGGCTGGTGGTTCGCCAGGAGCGCTGACAGGATCTCGACAGCTGCCTGCCGGACAGCGGAGGCAAGGTCATCATCCACACGCCGCATTACGTCGGTTGGACTGTCTCGGAGAGCTGATATGTCTTGCCGAACCCGTGCACTGGTGGGCATCGCGTGCGCCGCGGTACTCCTGTCCGCGTGCACGACGGATCATTCGGACGCCGGGCAACCCACGCGGCCTCAAGGCTCCACGACGCCGGTCCCGGCAACGGCTGGCACCGTGCCCGGCACCGCGCAGCCCTCCCTGCTGAAGCCGCCGGAGTTGGACCCTGGGGTATCACTCGCCGGCCGCCAGAAGGTGACCACAGGGAACGCCAGCATTCCCTACGGCAAGGGCAGGAAAGGTGACGCGCTCACCATCGCGGCGAGCTGCCAGGGCGAGGGGAAGATCACGGTGACGGTGCGGCCTGTGCACGTCTCCTTCCCCCTGGAGTGCGGCGTTGACCAGGTCAGTACCGTCTCCAACGAGGTGGCCCTGTCCGGGGCGGAGCGCAGTGGAGACGTGTCCGTCGAAGCGTCCTCAGCCGTGCGTTGGTCGTTGACCGTAGGCCGTGGCGCACCAACAGAAGCAGACCCGCCGGGTGCTGGCTGAGTTTGGCCACCGTGCCCGTTGAGGGCGGCGGAGTCTCAATTGCCGAGTCAAGCCGACGGGCGCCGTCCACCAGCGAGGACGCCGCCCGTGCCGGATGCCGACTTTGAGATTTGGCCTCATCCTTATCAGGTCGATCACGGGGAGTCGCTGGCCTCGACCAACCGGCTTTGGGCCTGATCGTCCGTTGAGGTTCGCCGCCTACCGTCGCTGTTCGCGCCTGCTGGTGTCAGCCGCTGATGTCAGGCAGCAGCTGTCCTCTTGGCAGATCAGCCCATCGCAACCGCGCTCATGGGAGCCATGCCGCCTCCGATTGACCGAAGAGCTCGGAGGGTGAGGTGAGCCGCACAGTGTGAAGCGCCATGTCCATCCACCCGGGATCGACGGCCACGCCCATGGTGCGTTCCATGAGCGCGAAGGACTCGGCGCACAGGGTCTCCATGTGGAAGGCGACCCCTTCTGCCCAGGCGGGGACCTCCGGTTCCGGGTCCATCCACTCCGCGTCCTCCAGCTCGAAGGGGTCGAACATGCCCTCTACGCGGCCATCAAGGGCGTGCATGACCTGGTACCGGGCGTTCACACTGCGGTAGACGCTGAAGAACTCGCCTCCGCCAGCGGACGCTCGTCGGGCGATCTCCGGGATGCTGCCGTGGTAGCCCCATTCGATGGCGATGACGCGTCGGTCGACGGTGACCACTTGAAGCAGCTCGTAGTCCTCCATATAGAGCTGAGCCGCCAGCTCGCCGGCGGTCTCGGCGGAGGTCATCAGCCGCGACGCCCCGGGATCGCCACCGAATGCCCGAATCACCTCGCTCTCCGTTTTTCCCGTAATCACGGAGAAGGTGTACGCATCGGGCTCATCCGCATCGGCCCACGCGTATCGGGCGACGAGGTCTTCCCACCTCGCAGCGTCGCTACGCTTCGGGCCCCGAGGCACGTCAGCAGTCATGGTGCCGCACCCTACAGAGCGGTCGGCGTAGCGACTTTGGCCGGGAGTTTCAATGATCGAGTCAAGGGCGCATGCGGCACTCGATCAGTTCTTTCTCAACTCTGCTTCACTGATGGGTACCTGCACCGGGACCCGAAGCACCGTTTCTGAGCAGGGGAAGGGCTGTCGTCGACTGTCGTCATCTGTCGTCCGTCGGCCGCCTCGGACGGCCCACAGACGGCCCAGCGCTCAGATGCTGATGGAGGTCGGGGCAGCGCCTGACGTCCGCTGATCGTGTCGGGGGCGGTTAATGGCCGGCCCACGCTGGCGACGCAGCAGCGCTCCGGGAACCAGCGGCCGCCGGTCACCTGGTGGAGCCGGGTTCGTCGGGGAGGAAGAATGCTGTCACTGGGAGCGGAGGCCCAATAGCCTCGGCGGCGCGAAAGGTGCTGCCGACGAGGTCTGCGAACTCTCGACTGCGGGGGCCCACAGCTTCTGGGCCCGCTGCAAGGACCGCATCCGAGGCGCTCGCGACACCGACCTGCTGCTGCGGACCGTCTTCGAACAGCCCGACACCGACGCGGTGAAAGCCCAGATGACACACGTCCTGGACGCACTGACACCGTCGCCAACGCCCCCAAGGGTGACGAGCGGCCCACCGTCACCCTCCACCGCCACCTGGACGGCCGGCCCATCCGCTGACCGGGGCGGCCTCGGCCCGCCGTCCCGCGCCGGGTGCAGGACGGCGGGTCACTCCACGTCCGCTCCCCCACCGGGCAGCAGGGCGCGCAGATAACGTCGCCGGAAGACCCGCTGCGCGACCAGCAGCACCGGGAACACCGGGCGCCACCACCCGTGTGGGGCGGCACCGGTCAGGGAGCGGATCGTCAGCGCGACCGTGCCGTCGGGGGACCGGTGGACGATGAAGGCCTCCTCACCGCTGACGGGATGACCGGGCAGGGTGCCGTAGGCGAAGCCGCAGCGGTCCGGGGTGTCGACGACGGCGACGACCCGGACCGGCTCCCGCACCACGCATGGACCGAATGCCGCAGTGACCTGGTACTCCGCCCCCTCGACGACCCGCTCCCCTGCACCGTCGCGGCCACTGACTGCGAAGCCGCTGCGCCGCTTGACGCCCCATCGCAGCACCGCGGCCGCCGCGGCTTGCCAGTCCGCCTCCCCGCGGCCGATGACGACGGTACGGGCATAGGGGCGCAGACCTGTGTTCCCCGACAGCCATGGCTCGTCGGCGGGTCGGGTCGCCCCGGCCGGGCCGTAGGTGAGTGCGCCGGCTGACGGGCCGCGTCTCGTACGGTTGTGGGGCATGACGCTCCTGTGGGGCGTGCGGGCGGGCCGTGATCGTAACGCGGCGGTGCCCCTCCGCACGGTCGACGGTCGGCCAGAAGGTCGTTCCACGGCGGAGTGCCGGGAATTGTTGCCTTAAGGGCCAAAGGAATCCGCTCTGGGCAAGCTCTAGTTGATCTAGCGTGTCGCGCTCTCTGCGCGTGCAGGTAGCACGCGGAGTTGAGGCATGCTTGCCTCTGTGGGGCAGGCATGGGGCCGGTGGGGGTGCAGCGAGGCACACGCGCGCCTGATCAGTCGGCGTGCCCGCCGTCGTGGCTGACCTTCGTCGGCTGGGGCACAGACGATCTCCGAGGCGAGGTGCCGCCAGCGCTGGTGGGTGCGACCCATGACCTTGACGCGGTCATTGAAACTCCCGGCCAAAGTCGCTACGCCGACCGCTCTGTAGAGTCCTGGCAGGGGGTTCAGTGACTGACAAGGACTCGGTACAGGGCAGGCTTCAGGAGGCCAGTAGCCGTTTTGGGTGGACACTCATGGTGATCCTCCTGTTGATCACTGTCGTAGCACTCACCCTCATGGGCATCCTGCTCCCGCTGCTTCTCCTCCTCGGCGGCACCATGAACCATTGATCGAGCCGTAGGCGTTGAGCTGCATCCCGAGTCAAGCACCGGACTGACAGCACACGCTGGGCCGTGCCACACGCGTGCCAGAGCAGGGACCAGCGGGGAACGGCGGGGAGAGGAAGTGATCGCAAAAGAGATCCGCCCCTGACCAAACTCGCTGGTCAGGGGCGGATACTCCAAAGTGTGGCGGCGCCAGGATTCGAACCTTGGAAGGCTGAGCCGGCAGATTTACAGCGGGCCGTGCCCACCATCGGTGGCCTGCACTTCTCCCTGCCCCTGCCGTTGTTGGGGGACATGTGGGGGAAAGAGGCCCGATTCTCCCAGTCCCTCGCCAGGGCCCACCTTGCCGACCGGCGTCCGGTAGGTGACGCAGCGGCCGTCCTCGCGGCCCTCGGGGTCACGCGCCCCCGCTCCGCGATCGTCACTGCCCACGCGTCATCGTTCGGCAGCTCGTAGCGCTGGCCGTTGCCCTTGAGGCCGAAAGCCGCATGTGCGGTCTGATGGGTTGCCGCATCGATCGATGAGTCCCCCTACGACCGCTCGTACGGCACCGGCCGGCCGGTGAACGCGTCCAGGAGCAGACGGTCGCCGAGTGGCCGGTTCAGCTTCACCGTCACCTCCTCCAGCAGCAGGTCCGCGGTGCAGGGACCCTCCTTCGTCCCGACGACGGAAGCGGACAGCACCACGCTCCCGTCCGTCTCCAGCACGTCCACGACAGGACCGTCGTCGCAGGCCCCGTGGCCGGAGAGCACCGTGACGGACCGGCCGTCCCTCGCGGTCCTGACCAGCTGCAACGTGCCCCCGCCGTCCGCGACCGGCTTGACCGGCGGCGTGAGAGGCTTCGAGGGACGGACGGCGGCCAGCTTGAGCGGAGTGTCGTAGCCGTCCAGGGTGAAAAGCCAGGCCGGGACGGTCGCCGGGCCGCGGCTGGTGGCCAGGGTCATCTCACCCAGCTTCACCTCGGTCACGGTCAAGTGTGGTCCGTCGTTGCTGCCGCGGGCCACTGCCTCGTACGCTTGCCGCGCCTCCATCAGCGGCAACGTGAGCGAGCCCCCGTTCTCCCACTTCACCCGGCCGTCCTTCCGTGGCGTGGCGGGGAGTTGGCCGCGCAGGGCGAAGTTCTGGGCCTCGTAGGCCTGCTTGTCGGATATGTCGTGGAAGGCGTCCTCGGGCAGGTCGACAGTCTCTCCGATCGGGTGGTAGCCCTTCCGCCAAGCCCGGGCGGCCTCGGAGCCGTCCCAGGCGTCGGCGACCTGACGAGCGCGGGCGTCGGCGCCCTGACGAACGCGGACCTCCGGGCCGCAGCCGGTGAGGGTTCCGCCCGCGGCGGCGAACAGGGCGAGGACGAGGAGCAGTTGGGCGGTGCGGGCCAGGGCGCCGGAGATGGCGGCCGCAGTGGCTCGTATACGCATGCGTTCCCCAGGTGGAGAAAGGGGCCGGGCGCCGATCGTTCTTCGCGGTCCGTCTCGGCGCGGGGCCCGATGATCGTGGAGTCTGTTTGACTCACGTGATCAGATCCCTCACCGGTGGGGGCGGTTGTACGGGAATTTGAAGTTCTCGAAGCGGCCTGTCAGTCGCCCTGGGGGCGGCCACCTTGGACTTCCTGTCGACCAACTCCCAAGCGGTCCACGTGAGGGCGAGCACCACCACGCACCCCGCCGCTTTCCTGACCGCCTCAGCCCACAACACCGGCCGGTCCCCGCTCACCACGACGCCTTCCACCCTCCCCCTCCGCGCCGTCGTGCCAACGGCGTCGCACCGTGAGCCACACCCGTCCCTCCGCGCGCCAACTTTCGTACTGCCGACGTCTCACGGCCCGATGCCCTGGCCGCCCGCTCCTGACGGGCCCGGCGAAGGGCGGCGGCCTCGGTTGCGGCAGCCTGGCGGCGGCGCTGGGCGCGAGCCGCCTCGATCGGGGCCGGCGCATCCTCCGGAGCGACGTCGAGCTCGAGGAAGGCGCGGCGGTTGAGTTCGCGCAGCGCGGCGTTCTGGCGTGCCACCGCCTGCGCGATCCCGGGGTCCATCCGCTGAGCGGGCGCGGCGGACTGATGCGCGGCGAGCGCCTGGTGGAAGCCGGGCGACGCCATCTCGCGGGTCTTCACCGGTGCCTCGGGCCCAGCCGCAGGCACGGGGGCAGCGGACGTCTCACGAAGTGCCGGGCCCGCCGCGCCGACGGCCAGGACCCGGACTGCACGGACCGCCTGCGTGCCGACCGCGTCGTTTGCCGCGGTGATGACCTGGGCGCTGAGCAGCCGGAGCTGGGTGGCGTACGCGGGAGAGTCCGGGCGCAGGTCCAGCTGCCCGGACTCCGGGTGGAAGGCCACGGCGGCGACGTTCAGTATCCGGGACCGGGACGGCAAGTTCCCCGAGTTCTTCGACACTGTCCTGAACGACGCGGGCATCCAGGTGGTACCCAGCAGCGTCCGGATGCCGAGAATGAACTCGATCATGGAGCGGTGGGTGCAGACCTGCCGGCGGGAACTGCTGGACCGCACGCTGATCTGGGACCGGCACCACCCCTCCTGCACGCCCTACGCGAGTTCGAGACGTTCTACAACGAGCACCGGCCACACCAGGGCCTCGCGAACGCCCGTCCCCTCCACCCGCTTCCCGCCCCGATCGAGGACCCAGACCGGATCGCCCACCTGGACATACGACGACGGGCCCGACTCGGCGGCACCATCCACGAGGACCGACATGCTGCCTGACCAGCATGGATGTGAATTTCGGCAAGAGCAGGGTTGAGGTAGCGGGGCTACAAGCCGACCGCCAAAGGTGAGCGACACGCCGACTTGACTCGGCCATTGAGTAATCCGATCTTCGGACGGCGATACCCCGAAGGGGGCGTCTCCCCTCTCGGAGGCTGGCCAGGGCAGCAGTCCCTCGGCTGCGGGCAGTCAGGCCGGGTCACGCAGCCGATGCCAGGACGGGGGCGACGGGAACCGATGGGGCTGACTGCTCGGCCCACACGATCTTCCCGGTGGGGGTGAAGCGGGTTCCCCACCGCTCGGCGAACTGGGAGACGAGGAAGATCCCGCGACCGCCTTCGTCCATGGCCGCTGCGTAGCGCAGGTGCGGGGAGGTGCTGCTGCCATCACTGACCTCCACAATCAGGCTGGTGTCGCGCAGAAGGCGCAGGTGGACAGGGGGCGCCCCGTAGCGGATGGCATTGGTGACCAGCTCGCTGAGGATCAGTTCGGTAGCGAATGCCGTCTCCCCCAGATTCCAGTCGGCCAGCTTCGCGAACACCTCGGCGCGTACGGCGGGCACCGCGGCGGGAAGGGCCGGGATGTCCCATTCGGCGATACGGTCATGCGGAAACGCATGGGTGCGAGCGATCAGGAGAGCAACGTCATCGACTGGACGGGCGGGTCGCACCGCCTCCAGGACCGTCTGGCACGTCTCCTCCGGGTCGATCCCCGCGCCGGAGAGCGTGTCGCACAGCAGCTTCAGGCCGGCCCCGACGTCGCGTTGTCGGTCCTCGATGAGCCCGTCGGTGTAGAGCACGACCTGCGTGTCCTCCGGCAGCTGCCGCTCAATGGCCTCAAAGCGCAGGCCGCCTACGCCAAGCGGAGGGCCTGCGGGCAGGTCGAGAAGCTCCGCGCGGCCGTCCGGATAGACGATGGCGGGCGGAAAGTGACCGGCTCTTGCCATCGCGCAGATGCGGGAGACCGGGTCGTAGATCGCATACAGGCACGTAGCCCCGGCGGTCCCATCCTCGCAGGTGCCCGCCTCCGCATCCATCTGACTCACCACGTCGTCAAGGCGGGCCAGTAGCTCGTCGGGCGGCAGGTCAAGGGTGGAGAAATTACGGACCGCGGTGCGCAGCCGACCCATGGTGACCGCGGAGCGCAGGCCGTGGCCGACCACGTCCCCGACCACCAGCGCGGTGCGGTGGCCTGGGAGAGGGATCACATCGAACCAGTCCCCGCCGACCTCGGCCTCGGCCGGCACGTAGCGGCACGCCACCCGGACGGTGCTGGTGTCCGGCAGCACCCGGGGCAGCAGGGCGCGCTGCAGCGTTGTAGCGATGGAGCGCTCGCGGCTGTAGCGGCGAGCCAGATGAGAGACCGCAAGGCCGACGACGAGCAGCAACCCGGCGGTGACAATGTCGTCCGAGTTGTTGAAGCGGGTGAAGCTTTCGTACGGAGTGGTGAAGAAGAAGACGTACCACACGGCGGCAGACAGGGCCGTGAGGGCCGCAGCCCCACGGTTGCCGAGAGCAGCCACCGCCGCGACGACCAACATCAGGATCAGGACCGCGTTGGTGTCGGACAGGATCGCTCGGACGGGCAGCAGGAGCAGGCAGACGGCGAGCGGGACTGCTACTGCAGCAAGGAGCGCGGTCAGCCCCTTAGCCAGATCACGAGGCATGCCACACCTCCCCATCTCTCTGGTGTAGCAGGGCTCACATGGCGCTGCCATTCGATACAGGTCTGCGCGGAACCTCAACCGGGCCGAGGCCCTCGATGCCATCCCCGAGCCTGCGAATAAGCGGGGGCATGCCACATTGACCAGCTCCTGTCACCAGAGAGAAAGGCCGTCGGTATCGCGCTCAACGCTGCGGCGGCCGAGGTACCCAACGACACCGACGCGGATTCGTTGAAGGCTTCCCCGCCCGCGTGGACAGCGTCTCCATGCGCATCGGGCAGGAGGTGACAGGCGAGGCCATGACGATCCCGGTCGGCCGCCCGTGCACGGCTACCTGCAGAGCTACCAAAAGGACCTGATCAGCAAAGGGAAGAAGGTAAAGATCTCCTCCGACATGTTCGACCTGGAAGCTACAGGGCACGTCGAGTCCGTCACGAAGGACATGAGCCAGGCCAGCGAACAGGACGCGGCCACCGAGCCCACGGGCTACCTCATGGTCGTCTCGGCGGATGCCCCGCTGCCGTCCCGGCTTGCCGGGCATGGAGCAGGCTGACGAGGCGTTCGGCGCCGGCACGCTCGGCAAGATCGCGCTCACCGTCGCCTGATCCACCCCTTTCCCAACGGGTTTCCCAGCAAAGGATTCACTGTGCCCAGCATCGCCATCGTCGGAGCCGGCCCCGGTATGGGCCTGGCCATCGCCCGTACCTTCGGCTCCCATGGCTTCGACGTCGCTCTCATCGCCCGCAACCGCGACAAGCTCAACGACCTGGTCGGCCAGCTCGACGCCGAAGGCATCACCGCCGCCGCGTTCCCCGCGGACGTACTCGACCATGATGCACTCACCCAGGCGCTCAAGGACACCGCCACCCGCTTCGGCGGCATCGACGTCCTGGAGTACTCCCTAGCCGGGAACATCGAATCCACGCCGCTCACCGCTCCGTCCGAGACCAACCCGTCCGATGTGCAGTGGGCGATGGACTTCCTGCTCTACGGGGCCATTGCCGCCACACGGGCCGTGCTGCCCGCAATGCGCGAGGCCGGCGCGGGCACCCTGCTCTACACCAACGGCGCCGGCTCGGTCGACCCCACTCCGATGCTCGGCACCCTCAACGCCGCCCAGGCCGCGCTGCGCAACTGGGTACTCAGCCTGCACAAGGAACTGGCCGACACCGGCGTCTAGGCGGCGCACGTCGCCATCGGCGTGTGGATCGGCACGGACGGCCCGCCCGGAGTACCGGCGGCCTCGGCCGAGGAGGTCGCCCCCCTCTACTGGGACCTGCACACGCAGCGCGACGAAGTCGAGCGCGTCTTCACCGTGTGACGCCGTCCCGGCCCTCCCCATCCCACCATCGTTGATCCCTGATCCGCCAGTACGGCGGTGGCCGGCGGACGCCGCGACCAGCGTGCTGGTCGCGGCGTCCCTCCAATCCTGGCTTGGGGCTCGTCGAGGGCAACGATCGTCATGTGACCGTCGGCTCTGCATCTGTAAAGTTAACGTGGTTCTGGAGTTGTTAGTGGGTTAGCGGCGGGCGGCGGAGAGCCGACCGTCGAAGGTGATCTCGAAGGCGTTGAGTGCGGCCTTCCATCGCTGTGACCAGCGTTTGCGGCCCTGCCCCGTCGGGTCCAGGCTCATGACGGCCATGTAGACGCACTTGATCGCTGCCTGCTCGTTCGGGAAATGTCCGCGGGAGCGGACGGCCTTGCGGATGCGCGCGTTGACCGACTCGATGGCGTTCGTCGTGCAGACAACTCGCCTTATTTCTGTGTCGAATTGAAGGAAAGGCACGAACTCGGCCCAGGCGTTCTCCCACAGCCTCACGATCGCTGGATACTTCCCGCCCCAGGCGTCACTGAACTCCAGGAACCGTTCCGTGGCGGCGTCCTCGGTCGGGGCCGTGTAGACCGGCTTGAGCGCCTTCGAGATCTTGTCCCAGTCCTGCCGGGCCGCGTAACGGAACGACGCCCGCAGCAGGTGAACGACGCAGGCTCCCCCTGTCAACCTTCCGGTTTGTGGATCACGAGGCGTTTGTTCTTTCGGCAGGGGTTGCGCGCATGCCAAAGAGCCGAGGGTCGGTGACGTGATCGTCCCGCGGCTTCGGTCAGACGGCCCAGGAGGCCTTCAGGCTGTCAGGTCGCCCTCCGCGCGGTTGCCGAGGTGGAGGTCGGGGTCGTAGAGGGTGTGGTCCTGCCAGCAACGCCAGAGGACGCGGACCCAGCGGGCGCCGAGGCCGCGGATAGCGCGGTTGTGGGGCTGACGGCGGGACCTGGCCTGCTCGTATGCCTCGCGCACCCAGGGCACTTCGCGAGCCATATTGAAGACCCACCAGTCCACCGCGTGGCGCATTCGCTTGTTGGCTGCATAGCGGAAGCGGACCTGCCGGGTGCGGCCGGAAGACCGGGTGACCGGGGCGACTCCCGCTGGCCAGTTCGTGGCCCGCCTCCAGCGGGAGGGACTGGTCTGCATGGGGGCCTCGAAGGCAACGCGTCTGCATAGGTCCTCTCCCGCTGGCGCGGTGACCGGCGGGGAATTCCCGCCACCAAGGAGTGTGCACGGATGAAGTCTGCGTGATCGCCTGCGGCCAGACCGCCCCGATCGCGTCCGGGAGGCCCTTGAGGCCGTCGCAGACGACCATGCAGACGTCTTCCGTGCCGCGGTTCTTGATCTCGGTCAGCACCTGGAGCCAGTTGTCCTCGGGTGCTTGTCAAGGACCCTGCGGGCATGACGGCTCGGCCCGCCCGGAAGGACGGGATATTGATCTTCGCTATGGGTGGATCATGTGGTGCGGACGGTGTTCCCGCGCGGCGCTTACTCATGTAGTCGCAGTCGTGCTGCTGGCTGTTGTGCGCGCTCGCGGTGGCGGGACAGGCCGGCCGTCCTGCCCGTCCGCGCCGCTACACCACGGACATGACGGATACGGAGTGGCAGGCCATCGCGCCGCTGCTGCCCTGGCCGACCTGGCTGGACGGCAACGGCGGGCGTCCGGAGGAGTACTGCCGACGCCTGGTCATCGACGCCATCTGCTACGTCGCCGACAACAGCAACAAGTGGCGCAACCTGCCCGTCGACTACGGCATTCACTGGAAGACATTGCACGCGACCTTCACTCGGTGGAGCCGGGACGGCTTCACCCTCGCCCTCCACAACGACCTGCGCGAGAAGGTCCGCGAGGCTGAAGGGCGTGACCAGGAACCGTCCGCGGCGGTCATCGACTCGCAGTCCGTACGGGCCGCGGAGACTGTCGGCGCCGATAGCCGGGGATGGGATGCGGGCAAGAAGGTTGGCGGGCGCAAGCGCCACGTGATCGTGGACACGATCGGTATGGTCCTGGTCGTGCTGGTGACCGCCGCGAACGTGCAGGACCGCGACGGCGCCCGCCCGGCGCTGGAGTTGCTCCGCGACCTCTACGAGCGGGTCGTCCTGGTGTGGGCCGACGGCGGCTACGCGGGCAAGCTCGTGGACTGGGCCAAGGACAAAGTCCACGTCGCCCTGGAGATCGTCAAACGCAGTGACGACGCGAAGGGCTTCGTGGTGCTCCCGAGGCGCTGGGTGGTCGAGCGCAGCCTGTCGTGGATCTGCCAGCGCCGCCGGTGCGTCCGCGACTACGAGCGCTTACCCGAGCACCACGAGGCCATGGTCCACTGGTCGATGATCATCCTGATGCGACGCCGTGTCGCCCGCGTCACCGCCCCTGCAACCCCGAAATGATCAGTTCATGGACGGGCACTCAGGTGACAACCAGGCAGCCGGACGCCTTCTCGGACAGTTCTACGACCGTCAGCGAGTGCTCGACGCCCACCCCTTCTACGTCATCGTGATCCAGTAGGACCTCGCCGACGGTAGCGCAGCCGCGCCGTGACAACGACACTCCCCGGCCCGAAACTCAGCTCGGGCCGGGAAGGGCGATAGACAAGCTCGGAAGGAAAGCTCATGTCCGCCCCCCAGCCTCGTGCCGCCATCGACGGGGCAAAGCCCCGCATCGAATACCGCCAGTTCCAACTGGTCGACCAGGAAGACAACCTCCAACTCCCTCACGGATGGGCGCGCTCATCCCGCATCGTCATACCGGCAGGCCCGGGCGCGCTCCTCCGCACTGGCGGCAACGACTTCTACCCATTGGTGCGCGTCGAAGCATGGCTGGCAGAGCCAGACCCGCAGGACTTGTGGGAAGCAGTCGAAGAAGCGGACTTTCGCACCAGCACCGGGACTGTGTGCCTCCGCGAGTGGGACGGTGGCCCAGTTGAGCACCCGTTGTCGGTTGGCGGACCAGGTTCCTACCGGCTGAGGGCCTATTGCCGCGGTCGGACAGAGGCCGAAGCGCTCGTCGGACACGAGTTGTACTACGAAGGCGTTGAGGAGTGGCTCCTGCAAGTCTGGGCGGTTTCCACTGGTCATTGCGAATCAGTCGTTTAGTAGTCGGGTCGCCCGGGGGAATCTCACCCCCGGGCTCCCACGGAACCGTACGTGACATCCGGCCGAACGATGATTAGCAGGACGTCGGGGTTGTCAGCCTGCGCCCCGGGGACTGGGGCGCAGGGAAGTTGGAGCCTCAGTTCGCGAAGAGGTTCTCCAACGAGCCGGACGTCCGGGGCGAGCAGGTGTTCTCCAGGCAGCCGAGGTGCCACAACCGCTCGATCGTCGCGAGCACCGTGTAGTGGTCGGCCCGCGTATCGGAGATCTTGTGCGGACCGGCCTTGGAGTTGATCACGAGCAGGGGGGCGTCTCCGCCGCCGAGCACCGTGCCGCCCGCTCCCACCGGGCTGCCCGGCCCGCCGGAGTAGCCGGAGTAGTCGTTCTCGTCCCAGGCGATGACGATGCTGGAGTTGGACGTCTGCCAGGTCCTGGACTTCATGATCTTGGAGACCGTGTCCTTGAGGAACTGGTCGCCCAGCTTGATCGCGCCGTGGTCCAGTCCGGAAGCGGGGTAGCCGCAGGCAGGCAGGCCGATCAGGCTTGCGCTGCTCGGCGAGATGCCGTGCATGTCGTGGCACTGGTCGGGGCTGATCCAGTTGAAGGCGGGAACGGTGCCCGCGGCCAGGTCCGCGTCGAAGTTCTTCTCGAACGGGACGACCCGCTGGAGCCTGGGGTTGCCCGGTGAGTTGACGTCCGAGAAGTACATGAACGGGTTGTGCTTCTGCGCGTACAGGTTCACCGTCGTGCCGTTGACCGTCGGCGCGTACTCGCCCTGATAGCCAGCCTCCGGCATGGACTGCATATACGCCTTCCAGGACAGGTTCTTCGCCTCCAGCTGGTCGACGAGATTCTTGCCGGAAAACATGTGCGGCGTCTTGCTCGCGCTGGCCACCTGCCCCGGCGTCAGCGACGCGGAGTCGGTCGAGTCACCCGAACCTGGCACGAACTCCTCCGGCGCACAGGTGACGTTCGCCCCCGCCTTGCAGTCGTCCCAGATGCCTTGGGACGAACCGGAGAACATGGACAGGTAGTTGGGCAGGCTCGGGTGGGTGACCCCGTGGAAGTTGGTCGCCACGTTGTAGCGGGAAGTCAACTGGTTGATGTAGGGAGCATCGGTCTTGTTGCCGATAATCTGGGAGGACCCGTGGTTCTCCATCATGATGTAGAAGATGTGCTTCGGGGCGCCCTCGGAAGTCCCCGGCTGTGCGGGTGCCGCGGAGGCCGATCCAGCGACGACGCTGCTCGCCGCGGCCACGGCTGCGGCGGCTCCCAGAGCGATCTTCCGGCTCACGGCTGCTTTTGTGCCCATATCTGTTTCTCCTGTGTGTCAAGGCCGGGTGGCGGACTGGCAAGTCC
Source organism: Streptomyces sp. NPDC004721 (assembly GCF_053601495.1). NCBI lineage: Bacteria > Bacillati > Actinomycetota > Actinomycetes > Kitasatosporales > Streptomycetaceae > Streptomyces > Streptomyces sp. NPDC004721. The sequence goes on along the minus strand of NZ_JBSGBZ010000087.1, from coordinate 4,478 downwards.
GGCCAACCAGAGTGAGGCGCCGCGAGAGAACGGGGAGTGAATCTCGCGGCAAGATCGACTAATGACAGAAGCTCGTCAATTCTGGGTTCCGCGGCTGTCCAGGTAGGTGACCATCTCGCCGCGGGCGTCGGGTAGTGGCCGACAACGAGGGCTCAGGAGTGCCCCGTTCTCAGCCGCTGACCAGGGCGACGAGCTTGATGAAGACCAGGCCGGGCACCGGACATCGACGGCATCGTGGTCTTCCGTGCTACTACGTCTGGCCTGCCTCGCCGCGACCAACACCTTCGCGCTCCTGCGCCTGCTCCGATGAGCGATGACTCCGCTGCGTAATCCGGGTACGCAGGCTGCGAGTTGGTTGCTAGGTCGGGTGAGTCTCTGGTGCCCCTGGGGCCCCGTCCGGGTTGCTGTCGGGCCCACGGGGAAACGTTCAATTCAGCCGATGATGCCAGGTGGCGTCAGTCCCGGGGGCGGTCCCAGATGTCGTTGATGGGCTGGGCGTACAGGTCGTTCTTGGTGAGGCTGGGCAGGTGCAGGGCTGCTTCGATGGTGCGCAGCATGTTGTAGTGCGTGTAGCGGGCGGCGGTGGTGCTGCCGGCCTTGACGCCCTGCGAGCCGAGGACGAGGGTGGGGACGTTCTGCAAGTGCTGTTGGCCGTCGGCGGCGTCCTCGTCCCAGGTGAGGATGAGCAGCGAGCGCTGGTTCTTCCATGCCGGGGAGTTGAAGATGGTCGGCAGCGTCTGGGAGAGCCAGGTGTCGCCGGCGGTGGTGCCGCAGCCTTCCATGTCGTAGCAGTCGTCGGCGCTGAGCCAGGAGAAGGTCGGAGTGGTCGATGTTTTCTGCAGGTCGGTGCTCATCTGGGTGAGCGGCAGTAGGTGCGCCTTGCAGTTGGCGGGGTTGTCCTTGATGTCCTTGAAGAAGTACCAGGGCTGGTCGTCGATGCTGTAGGCGCCGTGGCTGGCGGTGTCGCACGGCCCATTCGCGTTCTGCATGTAGCCGCGCCAGTCGCCGCCGTGTTTGGTGACCAGGTCACCGATGTGGAGGGCGTCGACAGTGCTGGAGAACGGGGAGTTGCTGTTGACGTTGAACAGACTGCCCCCGGCAGCGGCGACGTAGTTGGGGTCGCTGGGGTGCACCTCGCCCATGGCGCCGGTGAGATTGGCGGCCTTGGGAACCAGGCTGTTGATGTACGGCGCGGCCTTGTTGCCGATGATGTTGCTGTAGTCCCGGTTCTCCATCATGACGTAGAAGACGTGGTCGTAGCCGGGCACCTGGGCCTTGGGCGGGGTGGCCGGGTGGGGCGGCTGCACGGGGGTGGAGATCTTCAGCGAGAGGTTGTCGACGTATCCCTGACCGTGGCCGAGGCGGTCGTACGGCTGGGGTCCGGTGATGGTCATCACCGTGCGGATCGAGCGGGTGCCGGCCGGAAGCTTGCCCAGGGCCTGTTCGGGGAGAAGCTCGGTGGTGTATTTGCGCTTCTCTGGGGTGACCGGCCCCAGCGTCGCCGATCCGAGTGCGGTGCCGTCGGCGTCCAGGAAGGTGCTGGTGACGGTGGCGTTGTCGGTGATTGCTCCGGTGCCACCGAGCCAGCCGGTGAGGTTGTAGGTGACGTCTTTGTGGTCGATGCGCTCTGCGGCCTCCGATACGTCGGCGGTCTGAGTGCCGGTGCTGATGCCGCCGCCGCCACCGGAGAAGACGTTCTTGCCCCGGTTCTTCGGTCCAGGGCTGGCCGGGGTCGGGTAGTCGTGGATGCCCTCGCCGCCCTTCGCGCCGTAGGCGGTGGCGTTGAGCAGGCCGGTGGCCTTCCAGCCGGGAACGGTGTTGGTGTCCACGCCGACCTGGGTGCCTTCACCCTGTTCGGCGTCACCGTTGACGATCAGGTTCGGCCCGGAGCCGGTGTCGGGTTCGGGCAGCGGGCCGGTCGGAGGCTGCGGCGCCGGAGCGGCCTGGATGGTGAGCTCGACGGGGCCGGCCAGGTGGGTGTAGCCGTTGGCGTGGAACAGGTAGACGTCGTAGGCGCCCGGGGCCAGCGTGTAGGTGTCGAAGGTGACCGAACCGCTGGCGTCCGGCGTGTATCGCCAGACCGCGTAGCTGTTCGACCCCTTCGGGTAGATCCCGACCCAGTTCGAGGGGCTGAGATCGGTGGCGGACGCCGAGTAGTTGACGGTGAACGTTCCGCCCTGGACCACCGTGGAAGATGCCAGAGACAATGACGTCGTACTCGACTGGGCAGAAGAACTCTGCGCTGTCGCTGAGGGGAGCGGTGCGGATATCGCCTGGGAGGCTCCGGTCACCAGGAGCGAAATCGCCGTCCCGAGGATCAGGCTGGACCGGACACGACGAGCAGCCCACATCGAAGGGGCCACAACTTTTCTGAACATGTTGGGGAATTTAGCCGCGTCTCACGGCTTCGGAAGCGTGGCCGCAGAACATACGGATGAATGATCGGTCAAGCCCGTGCAAGGTCGCCCAAGGTAGTGTCAAGTGATGTCATCCAGCGCCTGCGCTGAGTTGGTGTTCAGCACATCGCAGAACGGTGTATGGACGAGAGCTGGCGGAGAGGTACTGGACGTCCTGGACGGCGCGTTGGGCGACCGCTAGATGAGTCTGTCCAAATGCCTGCGGGCATGAAGAGAGGGTGTTCAAGATCCGTTTGTGACGACAGAACTGAACACCCTCGTGACCGCACTGTACGTGAAGATCGACGACTAGTGGGCCGGGATCGGCCGTCTGCCCGGACGGCCGCCGAAGCTCAGTCACTCGGAGTTGCTGTTCCTGGCCGTCATGCAGGCACTGCTGGGCTTCCACTGCGGGGCCCGCTGGTTGCGGCACGTGCGAGCGCACTACCGGCACCTGTTCCCGTTCATCCCGCAGGACTCCGGCTACAACAAACGGCTGCGGGCCGCGCTGCCGCGGATCAAGCGGGTGATCCGGATGCTGGCGAAGGACACGGACTTCTGGCACGACACCGTATGGATCGCCGACTCGACCCCGGTGCCGTGCGGGATGTCCCGCCCCTGTGCCGCTCGAAAAGTCGTCGCCGCAGGTCACGCGGCGTATCTGTACTCGCTGATGAGGCCGCCGAGGATCCGGGTGCGCAGCAGCTTGTGGGCGCCGCTGTCTATCGCGGTGGGCTGTTTCTGGGCATCGGGTGGTAGCTGGTTGCGCGCCAGGTGGGGCCGATGCTCGTTGTGGTGCCTCTGGTAGGCCGCACGCAAGCACCTGCCGGGCATGCGCCTCTCCCATGACGAGGATGTGATCGAGTACGTCGCGGCGGAGGCTGCCGATGACGCGCTCGCAGTGGGCGTTCATCCGAGGCGCCCGCGCCTGTGGCCCCATCGCGGATTCTCGCTGGCGAATCGCGGCACGAGGCTCTTGAACACCGTCGCGGTCGGCGGCCGACCGGTGCGCCCGCGCGCGCTGTAGTCCCACTTCGCGGCGACGAATCAGCGATGCCAGCCAAGCAGGGTGCCCGGAGTGACCGGGAAGACCTCGCGCCAGCGACACCGAGGTATCAGACCGGAGAGGGCAGCAAACCAGAACCGATCGACTGGCTCGTAGCGGAACCGGTCTGGCCAGCTGCCGGCGCAGCACCGCGTTCTCGTGGCGCAGGACGAGAAGCTCAGCGTCTTTCGCCGCATCCCCGCGGAGCAGCCTCTTCCTGCCGCTGCGGCTGCCGGCCTGGGTGGTACTGGGCTTCTGGTTCGTGCTCCAGGCGTTCTACTCCACCGGCCAGGCCGTCGCCGAGGCGGGCACCGTGGCCTACGCGGCCCACGTGGTCAGCTTCATCGCCGGCATGCTGCTCGCCTGGCCCCTCAAGCCGGGCACTCCCCCACCACCCGAACCGGGCGGCATCCTCATCGGACGACAGGCGCGACGAGCCTGGTAGGGCCGCACGCCAGGGGCCGGGCAGGGCAAGGAAGATCTGGATGACTTTGCACAAGAGACATTTGCACTTCCGAGTCAGCCGCCGGTCATTGAGCGATTCAACTACCTGCATGTTTTGCCAGATCTTTGAGCGTCCAGCAGAGCTCATGCTGACTCGTTGCCGACTTCCCTGACACCCCGTCAGGCGAGAAGCCCCCCCCCCCGACGACAAGTGGCATTTCGAGGCGACGACGGATCACGCTTCTGGTGAGGACATGCGCAACCTCGCCATCGAGACGCGCAGCTTCCTGGAGTACGAGCCGCTGAAGCGAGCGATGTTGTCCGGCAGGGCGTCGCACGGCATGTTGCGCAGCCGGCCCATGCGGACCGCGGTGACCAGGTCGTGGCCGACCACGTCGCCGGTGGCGAGGATCGCCAACCCGTCGGGCAGCGGAAAGGGTCGTACCAGTCGCCGCCCACCTCGGCCCGCTCTCGGGCGACCACATAGCGGGTGGCGAGCTAGACGAGTCATTCCGATGTGATTAGTGGTCGTAGGCGATCAGGGATCGCATGACCGGCTGTCCGGTCTTGTGGTTGTGCCAGATCGCCGCGGC
>NZ_JBSGBZ010000086.1:0-23473 GCF_053601495.1 Streptomyces sp. NPDC004721 | reverse complement strand
CCCGGTGAGGCCCGTGAGGCCGACCTGGGTGTGGCCTCCGGCAACGGCAAGGGGCAGATCTTCGTCAAGGGGCAGGTCATCAAGACCGTCCCGGAATCGAAGATCGTGGAGACCCTGATCGAGGAGGCCATGAAGATCGCCGAGCAGATGGGGCACGACGACGCCGCGGCCGGCGGCCGCACCGGCACCGGGACACCGACAGTCACAGTGAGTTGAAGTACGGCACGGACCGAGAGGGGGCCCAGCGTGACCATTCTGGAGAGCATCCGGGGACCACGCGACCTGAAGGCGCTGTCCGAGGCGGAACTGGGTGAACTGTCCGACGAGATACGCGAGTTCCTGGTGCGAGCGGTCGCCAGGACCGGCGGTCACCTCGGGCCCAACCTGGGCGTGGTGGAACTCACCGTCGCGCTGCACCGGGTCTTCGAGTCGCCGGTCGACCGGATCCTGTGGGACACAGGTCACCAGAGTTATGTGCACAAACTCCTGACGGGGCGTCAGGACTTCTCCAAGCTGCGCGGCAAGGGAGGGCTGTCCGGCTACCCGGCACGGGACGAGTCCGAGCACGACGTCATCGAGAACAGCCACGCCTCCACGGCGCTCGGCTGGGCCGACGGACTCGCCAAGGCCCGCCAGGTGCAGGGCGAGACGGGACACGTCGTCGCCGTCATCGGGGACGGCGCGCTGACCGGCGGTATGGCCTGGGAGGCGCTGAACAACATCGCGGCCGCCCGGGACCGGCCGCTGATCATCGTCGTCAACGACAACGAGCGCTCCTACGCGCCGACCATCGGCGGCCTCGCCAACCACCTGGCGACCCTGCGCACCACCGACGGCTACGAGAAGGTCCTGGCCTGGGGCAAGGACGTCCTCCAGCGCACCCCGGTCGTCGGCAACACCCTCTACGAGTCGCTGCACGGCGCGAAGAAGGGCTTCAAGGACGCGTTCGCGCCGCAGGGCATGTTCGAGGACCTGGGACTGAAGTACCTCGGCCCGATCGACGGACACGACATCAAGGCCGTCGAGTCGGCGCTGCGCCGGGCCAAACGCTTCCACGGCCCCGTCCTGGTCCACTGCCTCACCGAGAAGGGCCGCGGCTACGAACCCGCCCTCGCCCACGAGGAGGACCACTTCCACACCGTGGGCGTGATGGACCCGCTCACCTGCGAGCCGCTCACCCCCGCCGGCGGGCCGTCCTGGACCTCCGTGTTCGGCGACGAGATCGTGAAGATCGGCGAGGAGCGGGACGACGTCGTGGCGATCACCGCCGCCATGCTGCACCCGGTGGGCCTCGGCAAGTTCGCCGAGCGCTTCCCGGACCGGGTGTGGGACGTGGGCATCGCCGAGCAGCACGCGGTCGTCTCGGCGGCCGGGCTCGCCACCGGCGGTCTGCACCCGGTCGTCGCCGTCTACGCCACCTTCCTCAACCGCGCCTTCGACCAGCTCCTGATGGACGTGGCCCTGCACCGCTGCGGGGTCACCTTCGTCCTGGACCGGGCCGGAGTGACCGGCGTCGACGGGGCCTCCCACAACGGCATGTGGGACATGTCCGTCCTCCAGGTCGTGCCCGGCCTCAGGATCGCCGCGCCGCGCGACGCCGACCAGCTGCGCGCCCAGCTGCGCGAGGCCGTCGCCGTCGACGACGCGCCGACCCTGGTCCGTTTCCCCAAGGAGTCGGCCGGCCCGCGGATCGAGGCCATGGGCCGCGTCGGCGGCATGGACGTGCTGCACCGGGCGGAGCGGCGCGACGTGCTGCTGGTCGCCGTCGGCGTGATGGCGCCGGTGTGCCTCCAGGCCGCCGAACTGCTCCAGGCGCGGGGCATCGGCTGCACCGTCGTCGACCCGCGCTGGGTCAAGCCCGTCGATCCGGCGCTGCCGGGCCTGGCCGCCGGGCACCGGCTGGTGGCCGTGGTCGAGGACAACAGCCGTGCGTCCGGTGTCGGCGCCGCGGTCGCCCTGGCGCTCGGTGACGCCGAAGTCGACGTACCGGTACGGAGGTTCGGCATCCCGGAGCAGTTCCTCGCGCACGCCAAGCGCGGGGAGGTACTGGCCGACATCGGGCTCACCCCGGTCGAGGTCGCCGGACGGATCGGCGCGAGCCTGGCCGTGCGGGAGCGGGCCGGGACGATCCCGGCGCAGGACGGCGCCGGGGCCGTCATGGCAGTCAAGGAGACAACCGAATGACCACGGAGTTCGACCTCGGCGCCCTGCTGTCCGAGCGCGGCGCCGAGCGCTACGAGCTGCACGCCAGGCACCTCAACCACCAACTGCCGCGCATGCTGCACACCATCGGCTTCGACAAGGTCTACGAGCGGGCCGAGGGCGCGTACTTCTGGGACGCGGAGGGCAACGACTACCTGGACATGCTCTCCGGGTTCGGGGTGATGGGCCTGGGCCGCCATCACCCCGTCGTCCGCAAGGCGCTGCACGACGTGCTGGACGCCCAGCTCGCCGACCTCACCCGCTTCGACTGCCAGCCGCTGCCGGGGCTGCTGGCCGAGCGGCTGCTCGCGCACAGCCCGCACCTGGACCGGGTGTTCTTCGGCAACAGCGGCACGGAGGCGGTGGAGACCGCGCTGAAGTTCGCCCGCCGCGCCACCGGCAGGCCGCGGATCCTGTACTGCGAGCACTCCTTCCACGGCCTGACCGCCGGCTCGCTGTCCGTCAACGGCGAGGAGGGCTTCCGGGACGGGTTCGCCCCGCTGCTGCCCGACACCGCCGTCCCGCTCGGCGACCTCGACGCGCTCGAGCGGGAGCTGAGGAAGGGCGACGTGGCCGCCCTGATCGTCGAGCCGATCCAGGGCAAGGGCGTGCACGAGGCCCCGCCCGGCTGGCTGCGCTCCGCGCAGGAGCTGCTGCACCGGCACAAGGCGCTGCTCATCGCCGACGAGGTGCAGACCGGCCTGGGTCGCACCGGCGACTTCTACGCCTACCAGCACGAGGACGGAGTCGAGCCCGACCTGGTCTGCGTGGCCAAGGCCCTGTCCGGCGGCTATGTGCCGGTGAGCGCGACCCTCGGCAGGGACTGGATCTTCAAGAAGGTCTACTCCTCGATCGACCGGGTGCTGGTCCACTCGGCGAGCTTCGGGTCCAACGCCCAGGCCATGGCGGCGGGGCTGGCCGTGCTGTCCGTGATGGAGAACGAGCAGATCGTGGCCAACGCGCGGGCCACGGGCGAGCTGCTGAAGTCCCGGCTGGCGGCGCTCACCGACCGGTACGAGCTGCTCGCCGACGTGCGCGGCCGGGGCCTGATGATCGGCATCGAGTTCGGCCGGCCGAGGTCGCTGAAACTGCGCGGGCGCTGGACCATGCTCCAGGCGGCCCGCAAGGGACTGTTCGCGCAGATGGTGGTCGTCCCGCTGCTGCAGCGGCACCGTATCCTGACCCAGGTCTCCGGCGACCACCTGGAGGTGATCAAGCTGATCCCGCCGCTGGTCGTCGGGGAGACGGAGGTCGACCGGTTCGTGGACGCCTTCACCGCCGTGATGGACGACGCGCACGGCGGCGGGCTGATGTGGGACTTCGGAAAGACGCTGGTCAAGCAGGCCGTCGCCAACCGGTGAGCGGAGCCGGACAAAGGCTTTGCCTCTGAGGCAAGGAATTTGCCTTAGGGGCAAAGTGGCGCTGAAATGGAGGTATGAGCCCTCCAGAGTCCCAGCCCTCGGCGGGGCAGGCCGCGGACCTGCCCGCCGTCGCGCCGCAACTGCGTGCGCTGCGCCGCCGTGCCGCACTGACCCTGGAGGCCGCGGCCCGCGCCGCCGGACTGTCGCCCGCCCATCTCTCCCGCCTGGAGACCGGGCAGCGCCAGCCCTCGCTGCCGATGCTGCTCGCGCTCGCCCGTGTCTACGGTACGACCGTCTCCGAACTGCTCGGCGAGACCGTCGCCGACCGGGACGCGGTCGTGCGCGCCGAGGACATGGAGCCGACGCGGGCCGGCGGCTGGACGTACTGGCAGGCCGGCGCGTCCGGCCGCGGGATGCAGGCCCTGCGGGTCCGCGTCCCGCACGGCTCCCAGGGCGACATCGTGCGCGTGCACCCCGGCGAGGAGTGGCTGTACGTCCTCAAGGGGCACCTCAGGCTCCGCCTCGGGGACGCCACGCACCTGCTCGTGCCGGGCACCAGTGCGCACTTCGACTCGCTGACCCCGCACCGCATCGCGGCCGAGAGCCCGGACGGGGTCGAGCTCCTCTTCGTCCACACCCTGTTGCAGAGTCCCACGGCCGCGCTGTGCCTGGGCCCCCACATCGGAGACATGCCATGAGCAACCTGGAAGAGAAGTTCCCGCGCGCCCTGTGGGTCCGGCTCGTCATCTACACCGTCGTCGGGCACTTCTTCGCCGGGTTCGTCTGGTTCCTGTTCTCGGTCGGCGGCTCCAAGTGACGGCCCATGTGACGGGCCGTCAGTCCAGCAGGCGCTCGCGCAGCCGCTCCCGGGTGTCGGGAGCCAGCCGCAGCCCCCGCTCCAGATAGGAGTCGACGCCGCCCCAGGTCTCCTCGATGGTCTCCAGGGCCGCCGCCAGGTACTCGGCACGCGCCTCGAACAGAGGGCTGAGCAGGTCCATGACCTCGGGGGAGTAGGCCGCGGCCGAGGTGTTGCTGCGGTGCACCTTGTAGCGGCGGTGCTTGGCGTTCGACTCCAGGTAGTCGGCGAGGATCGCGTCCCGCTCCACGCCGAGGGCGAGAAGGGTCACGGCGATCGACAGGCCCGCGCGGTCCTTGCCCGCCGCACAGTGCATCAGGACCGGCACGCAGTCCTCGGCGAGCGCGTGCAGCACCCGGGAGTGCTCGCCGGTGCGCTCCTTGATGAGCACGCGGTAGGACGCGATCATCCGGTGCGCGCCCTTGCCGTCGTCCAGGACGGAGCGCAGCTCGTCGAGGTCTCCGTCGCGGACCATCTTCCAGAACTCGGCCCCGTCGGCCGGGTCGCTCAGCGGCAGGTTCACATGGCGCACACCCGGCAGTTCGACGTCCGGACCCTCCAACTTCACATCGGCCGCGTTGCGGAAGTCGAAGATCGTGTGCAGGCCCAGCGAGCCGAGGAAGGACGCGTCCTCGTCCGTCGCGTGCGCGAGATGGCCACTGCGGAACAGCATCCCGTGCCGCACCCGCCGGCCGTCCACGGTCGGCAGCCCGCCCACATCACGGAAGTTGCGCACTGCGGCCAGCTCGGGCTCGGTCGAGGGGACCTGCTGCGTCACGGGGACTCCTCCCTTTCGGTCCCGCCGTCACGGCGCGTCGGCGGGCACGGCTTCGACCATACGACATGGCTTCCCGGGGCAACGGGGGTTGTCCACGGGCGTTGCCCCGGCGCCCGCGCGCCTCGATGATGTCGGTGCGTGCGCGGACCTGTTCGGACCTGTGGGGGGGGCGGAACATGCTGGAGACCGCCGACGACGGCCGCACCTGGCTGCTGACCGGGCCCACGAGCGGCTACGCCGTCCATCTCACCGAACGCGGCGAACTGCTCCACCTGCACTGGGGCCCGAGGATCACCCTCGCCGACGCCGAGGCCCTTGCCGCCCGTCCGCTGCCGGACGCCCGGCCCTTCGAGTCCCCACTCGACGGACACGAGGAGTACCCGGTCGAGGGCGGCCCCCGCTTCGTACGGCCCGCGCTGTCCGTGCGCACGCCGAACGGCGCGGCACCGAGTGGACCTTCGGGGTGTACCGGACCGAGGGCGACGAACTGCGGCTGCAGTTCCACGACTCGGGGCTGGACATCACACTCCGCTACCGGATGCGCGGGGACGTCGTCGAGCGCCGGGTCACCCTCGCCAACCGGGGGCCCGAAGCCGTGGAAGTGCTGCGCGCCGACTCCGCCACCTGGACCCTGCCCGACCGCGAGGGCTGGCGGCTGTCCCAGCTGCACGGCCGCTGGGCCGCCGAGTCCCGCCTGGTGCGCAGCGGCCTCACCTGCGGCGAGAAGGTCCTCGGCAGCCGCCGCGGCCACACTGGCCACCAGCACCTGCCGTGGGTCGCCCTGGACACCGACGCCACCGAGGAGCACGGCGAGGTCTACGGCTGCGCCCTGGGCTGGTCCGGCTCCTGGCGCCAGCTCCCGGACGCGCGCGTGCAGATCACCGGGGGCGCCGGGCACGACGACTCGGGGCTGCTGATGCTCCCGGCCGGAGAGACGTACACCAGCCCCGTCTTCGCCGGACTGTGGAGCGACGGCGGACACGGCGGCGCGAGCCGCTGGCACGCCTACCCGCCGTGTGTTCTACAACTCCTGGGAGGCCATCGGGTTCGACATCTCCGAGGAGCAGCAGGGGGCGCTCGCGCGGCGGGCGGCGGCGATCGGCGTGGAACTGTTCGTCGTCGACGACGGCTGGTTCGGCGCCCGCACCAGCGACCGTGCCGGGCTCGGCGACTGGTGGCCCAACCCCGACCGGTTCCCCGGCGGCCTGAAGCCGCTCGCCGACCAGGTGCACGGCCTCGGCATGGGGTTCGGCATCTGGGTCGAGCCGGAGATGGTCAACCCCGACAGCGACCTGTACCGCGCGCACCCCGACTGGGTGCAGCACCAACCGGGGCGCACGCGGACGGAGTTCCGGAACCAGCTCGTCCTCAACCTCGCGCGCGAGGACGTGCGCGAGCATCTGTGGGAGCGGCTGCACGGTCTGCTCTCCGGCGCCCCGATCGACTATGTGAAGTGGGACTTCAACCGCTGCTTCACCGACGCGGGCTGGCCCGGCGAGCCGTACCCGCAGCGGCTGTGGACCGACCATGTGCGCGCGCTGTACGCCCTGCTGGACCGGCTGCGGGCCGCGCACCCCGGCGTCGCCTTCGAGTCCTGCTCGGGCGGCGGCGGCCGGATCGACCTCGGCGTCCTGTCCCGTACGGAGGGTCCGCGTATTCCCGCCGGGGGCGATCGGCCGAAGTGGCTTTTCTCACCGGCCGTCAATCCCTTCCTACGGTCGCGTAGGTCACATTCGAAGGTGAATCATGGGCCGACGTGGCAGACGATTCGAAGAGTGACAGCAGATCAGTGATCGGGTCGTACGTGGCGGTGGGGGACAGCTTCACCGAGGGCGTCGGCGACCCCGGCCCCGACGGGGCGTTCGTCGGCTGGGCCGACCGCTTCGCCGTCCTGCTCGCCGACCGGCGGCCCGAGGGCGGCTTCCAGTACATCAACCTCGCCGTGCGCGGGAGACTGCTCGACCAGATCGTGGCGGACCAGGTCTCACGGGCCGTCGAACTCGCCCCCGACCTGGTCTCGTTCTGCGCCGGCGGCAACGACATCATCCGCCCCGGCACCGACCCGGACGAGGTGGCCGAGCGCTTCGAGGAGGCGGTCTCGCGGCTCGCCGCCGTCTCGGGCACCGTCATGGTGACCACCGGCTTCGACACGCGGGGCGTGCCCCTGCTCAAGCATCTGCGCGGCGAGATCGCCACGTACAACGGGCATGTACGGGCCATCGCCGACCGCTACGACTGCCCGGTGCTCGACCTGTGGTCGCTGAAGGCCGTCCAGGACCGCCGCGCCTGGGACGACGACCGCCTGCACCTCTCGCCCGACGGGCACACGCGCGTGGCGCTGCGCGCCGGCCAGGTCCTCGGACTCGACGTCCCGGCCGACCCGGAGCAGCCCTGGCCGCCGCTGCCGCCCCGCGGCACGCTGGAGGTCCGCCGCGACGACGTGCACTGGGCGCGCGAGTACCTGGTGCCGTGGATCGGCCGCCGACTGCGCGGCGAGTCCTCCGGCGACCACGTGACGGCCAAGGGCGCCCTGTCCCCCGACGCCATCAGGACCCGGATCGCGTCGGTGGCCTGAACCCACAGAGACCCAACGCCTCCCACCCGGGCCCGGCACCTGGGCGGAGCCGCATCCGGCTCCGCTCGCGGGAGCCCGTGCCGCATCCGGCTCCGGCACGGGGGCCCGCCTCGCCGCTCGTCGGCCGCGGGGCGGTTCCGTCCGGCGGGGCCGTCGGACACGGGGTGGGACCGCCGCGCTACGGACGGTGGAGCGGGCCCGGCGTCACCCACTGTCCCTGCCGGGGCCGCTGCCGGCCGCCTCGTCGGGCTGCATCGGGCCGGGGATGCGGGAGTCTGCACCGCGGCTCGTCGGCGGGGGCGGCCGTTCCGTCCGGCGGGGCCGTCGCACGCGGGGTGGGACCGCCGGGCTCCGGGCGGCGGGCTTGTCCCCATCACCCTCCGTGCCGGGGCCCCTGTCGGCCGCCTCGTCGGGCTGCATCGGGCCGGGGATGCGGGAGTCTGCACCGCGGCTCGTCGGCGGGGGCGGCCGTTCCGTCCGGCAGGGTGGTGGGTCGCGGGGTGGGATCGCCGGGAGTCTGGCAGCCGCCGCCCGTCAGCCGCGGTGCTGTCCCGTCCGGGAAGCCGTGGGATGCGGGGTGGCACCGCCGGGATCGGGGGGGGCGGAACGCGGCCGCCGGTATCCGCTCTCCGCGCCTGGGCCGGTGACGGCCGCTTCGTCCGGCCGCCGCCCCAAGCCCACGGCCGTCCCGTCCGGTGGCGCTGCCCGGATCCGGGCGGCGGAACGTGCCCGCCGGCCTTCCTTTGCGTCGGGCCGGTGACGGACGCCTTCCGCTGCCAGGGGAGGCTCCGGGCATCCAGGCTCGATCCGCCCTTCAGCCCTGGGCCGTCCTCGTCGGCCGTATCAGCGCGGGGCGCTGTGGGCCGTGTGCGAGCGGAGGCTTGTCACGCGCTCACCCAGCTTGGTCGCCGGGGCCGCACGCGGTCAGGGCGAGACCCGGCCCTCGGCGGCAGTGCCGGGGCCGGGGTGCCGTGTCGGTGCGTTGTCCGTGGCCCGTGCGGATTCCGGGACCTCGCAGGAGTCCTTGAAGCCCTGGCTCGTCAGGCCCAGTGCGGAGTTCATGCGTGAGCGCAGGTTCTCGACCGCGACCACCGCCGTCAGCTCGACCAGGGCCGGCTCGCCCAGCCGGTCGCGCAGGCGGGCGGCCAGGTCGTCGTCCACCGTGGGCGGCGTGGCCGTCATGGCCTCGGCGTACGCGAGGACGTCGCGCTCCAGCGGCGTATAGGCGTCGCTGTCCCGCCATGCTGGGACGTCGTGCAGCTTCTCGGGCGCCATGCCGCGCTCCCGGGCGACCCAGTAGCCGAAGTCCATGCACCACGAGCAGCCGATCGCCGCCGCCGACGCCATCTCGGCGAGCGCCTTCAGATCGGGGTCGAGCCTGTTCCACTTCGCCAGCGACTGCTCGAACCGCAGATCGCTCCACAGGACCCGCGGATTGTGCGCGAGCGCCCGGGCGGGGTCCAGCACCTTGCCGTAGACGCGCCTGCTGTACCACTCGACCAGGCGGAACAAGCGGGTGCGGGGCGGGGTGAGCGAGACGCGGGCCATGGCGGCCACCTCCAGTTGCATCGGTTCCGTGAGCACCTCGCGGGTGCCTGCACCGGTACGACGGACGGGAGCGCGCCGGTGTGACATCCGGACCGTCGGAGGGGCCCGACATAATGGAAAGCCTGACCGACTCCACCTGGAGGTAGCGTGGCAGGATTCCGTCCTTCGAACCCGGGGCTCCGTGCACTGCGGCCCGAGGCCTTCGGCGCCGACCCCAGCGGAGAGCGCATGGCGCGCATCCGCAGATCACCCCATTTCAAGGACGGCGTCTTCCAAAACCCCGGGGGTCCCGCCCGGACCCGGCCCTCCGGCTCGACGCCGGCCTTCGCGAGGCGCTACCTCGACAAGGACGAGCGCCGCCGCCGCGCCCCGCGCGGCACCGTGCCCATGCACGCCACCACACTCGCCGACCTGGCGAAACCCGCGGCCAGCGGTCTGCGGCTGACCTGGATGGGACATTCCAGCGTCCTCGCGGAGATCGACGGGCAGCGGGTGCTCTTCGACCCCGTGTGGGGCGAGCGATGCTCGCCGTTCCCCTTCGTCGGGCCCCGGCGGCTGCACCCGGTGCCGCTGCCGCTGGCCGCGCTCGGCCCGGTCGACGTCGTCGTCATCTCCCACGACCACTATGACCACCTGGACCTGCCCACCATCAAGGCGCTGGCCGGCACGGACACTGTGTTCGCCGTACCCCTCGGCGTCGGCGCCCACCTGGAGCACTGGGGCGTGTCCGCCGACCGCCTGCGCGAACTGGACTGGCACGAGGCCACCAGGGTCGGCGGGCTCACCCTCACCGCGACCCCCGCCCGCCACTTCTGCGGCCGGGCCCTGCGCAACACCCAGCACACCCTGTGGGCCTCCTGGGCCGTCGAGGGCGAGGAGCACCGGATCTACCACAGCGGTGACACCGGCTACTTCGACGGCTTCCGGCAGATCGGCGCGGACCACGGCCCGTTCGACGCGACGATGATCCAGATCGGCGCGTACTCCGAGTTCTGGCCGGACATCCACATGACGCCCGAGGAGGGGGTCCGAGCCCACCTCGACCTGCAGGGGAACACGCCGTCCGGTGTGCTGCTGCCGATCCACTGGGGCACCTTCACCCTCGCCCCGCACGCCTGGGCCGAGCCCGGCGAGTGGACCAAGGACGCCGCCGAGGCGGCGGGGCAGGCAGTGGCGCTCCCGCGGCCGGGGGAGCCTTTCGAGCCCTCGGGCAAGGTGCCCGCGGAGCCGTGGTGGCGGCCGGTGTCCGCGCCCCTCTCCCACCCGTGGCACAGCGCCAAGGAGCCGGAGGCCGCCCCGACCGCGCCGGCCGCGCCGACCGTCCCGAGCGATCTCGATCTCGCCGGCGAGCGGTGACGCCGGATCCGGGTGACTCCCAGGTTCTGACGCGGCGGTCCCCGGCCGGGGCCGTGAGGTGGTGGTGCCGGTGGCCGTCGGGCTCGCTCCCGGCCCGGTCGGCCTGAGCGCGGACCGACACAGCGCGTGACGGTGCCGAAGGCGCTGGTCGGGCAGGGGAGGGGCCGAGATCGTTCCGGCCGGACGAGGCGGGACGAGGCGGGACGAGGCTGGACGAGGCCGCATGGACGGCGGGGCCGGAGGGGCTATGCCTCTCCGGCCCCGCCGTCCGTTCGTGACCGGTTCTGACCAGGTGGGATCGATGTATTTCGGTTCGCTGGTGTGTGGCGGCGCGGGTGCTCGCTCTGTCGTGCGAACGCTCATACCAGAGCGGGACGTTTCCCGGGGGATTTCGTTAACTGTCCACCTTGCTTGGCGCGTTGGTGACTACTGTGAGTGGCCGTGGGGCGACGCGGGGCCGTACACGCGCCGCTGTCGACCGGCACCGCGATGGCGCATGCCCGCTCGCGCCCCGGGCGCGAGTACACAGGCCCGACGGACCCGTACGAGGAACAGATGTCTCACCTCCGTGCACCGGCCGCCCGCGCAGACCGCCGTGAGGGCGGGCGGCACGGGCGCCCGGTCACCCGCACCGTCTGCTCGCTGCCCGAGACCCGTCTACGGCCGCGGCTGCTGCGCCTGGCGGTGCTGCCGCCGACCTCGGTCGCGCTCAGCGCCGGCGCGGCCGTGCTCTTCACCGTGCGCTCCACCGGCGCACGCCCCGGTCTCGTCCTGTGGGCCGTGCTCGCCGGAGCGTTCGCAGTCACGCTCGCGGGCATCGCGATCGCCGCCGTCGCCGCTGGCCGGGCCGCCCGGTCGGTGCACGACCGGATCGGCGTCCTGCGCCGCGGCACCGCGCGCCGCGAGGCCGAACTGCGCGCCCTCGTCGACGCCCTGCGCCAGGGCGAGGCCCCGCCGCGGCGCACGTCGCGCGGCGGCCCGCCGGAGTACGCCGACGAGGTCGACCTGCTCGCCGCCGACCTGGCGCGCGCCCACGACGGGGCCGTCGCCGCCGTCGTGCAGGCCGCCCAGCTGTCCAGCCAGACGGGCAGCGAACAGAAACTGGAGGTCTTCGTCAATCTCGCCCGGCGCCTCCAGTCCCTGGTGCACCGGGAGATCTCCACCCTCGACGAGCTGGAGAACGACATCGAGGACCCGGACCTGCTCAAGGGCATCTTCCATGTCGACCACCTCGCCACCCGGGTCCGCCGGCACGCCGAGAACCTCGCCGTACTCGGCGGCGCCGTCTCCCGGCGCCAGTGGAGCAACCCGGTCTGCATGACGGAGGTGCTGCGCTCGGCCATCGCCGAGGTCGAGCAGTACTCGCGGGTCAAGCTCGCCCCGCCGATCGAGGGGCGGCTGCGCGGCCACGCCGTCGCCGACGTGATCCATCTGCTGGCCGAACTCGTCGAGAACGCCACGCTGTTCTCCGCCCCGCAGACCCAGGTCCTGCTGCATGCCAACCTCGTCACCTCAGGACTCGCGGTGGAGGTCGAGGACCGGGGCCTGGGCATGCCGGTCGGCGAGCAGGTCCGGATGAACGCCCTGCTGGCAGACCCCGACCAGGTCAACGTCGCGAGCCTGCTCGCCGACGGCCGCATCGGGCTGTACGTGGTCTCCCAGCTCGCCAGGCGGCACGGCATCACCGTCCGCCTGCAGACCAACATCTACGGCGGTGTGCAGGCGGTCGTCGTCGTGCCGCAGGCACTGCTGGGAACGTCGACGGGAGCCTCCGGCACGTCATTCGGGGCGCTGGACACCGGCATGCGGCCCGCGGCCCCGGCGCCGTACCCGTCGAGCGCCGCTCCGTCGCTCCCGGACGGCGGACACGCGCACGCTGTCCCACCGGCCCTGAACGGCGGCGGCACCCACCGCGCCCCGGCCGTGTCCGGCGGTCGCGGGGAGCCTGTGCGAGGCATGCACGGCAACGGCGTACGACCCGCGCCGAGCCCCGTCACCGGCCTGCTCGGCGCCCCCGCCCGCCCCGGCGACACGCGCCGACGCGACGGCGGGATGCACCCCGTGGCGGGCGCCGGTGCCCACGACGCGGGTCGCGTCGCCGGCGCGTACGGAGGCGTTCTGCCGCCGCCCGTCGTATCCCGCGTGAACGGCGACGCCGGACCCGTCACGCCTGTGTCGGGGGGCGACACGCCCATGTCCGTGCCTGGGCCCGTGTCTGGGGGCGAGATGCCTGTGTCCATGCCTGGGCCGATGTCCGGTGGCGACATGCCGGTGTCCGTACCCGCCCCGATGTCCGGGGGTGACACGCCCATGTCCAAACCCATGCCCATGCCTGGGCCTGTGTCTGGGGGCGACACACCTGTGCCCGTACCCGCGCCCGCTCCCGGGAGCCACACGCCCATGCCCATGCCCCTGTCCAGGGGCGACACGCCACCCCCCGCACCCGGCGGCGATCTGCTGCCCGCCCCCGCCCCCGTCCCCATCTCGCCCGGCGACGACGTGCGGTCCGTCGAGTCCGCCAACGGCGATCACCTCGATCCCCTGCCGCGGCGAACGGCGCGCGAAGGGCAGGACACTCCCGCGGAGGCCGTGCCGGGCATCCGGCCCGCCGAGCGGGCCGCCGCGGCGGCGGACTTCGGTGAGCCCCCCGTTCCGCGCGCCGGAGCGGTGCGCGGAACCATGGAGAAGCCCCAACTGCCCCGGCGGCGCGCCCAGGAGCACCTCGTGCCGCAACTGCGCGGTGGTCCGCTGCCGCGCCAGGAATCCGAGTACGTCGTCGGCCACGACCCCGGGCTGATGGCGGCCTTCCGGCGCGGGATGGGACGCGCCGAGACGGAGCAGCGCCGGGAGCCGGCCGCCGCGGAGCCGGCCCGCCCGCACGAGCCGCACCCGCCGGGCGGCGCCCGCCCCCTGGACGCGTCCGGGCCGGCGGAGACGCGGCCCGTGCTCCTGCCAGGGCAGCACCTCACCCTCCGGCACGACGGGAGCGAGCCGGCCGAATGACCAGTCCGCCCAGCCCCGCCACCACTCCCGACCCCAGCGCTTGCGCAGACCTTCGGACCCCAAGGAGTCGATCCACCATGGCGAGCGATGTGCCGACCGGCCGTGTCTCCGACCTCGACTGGCTGATGAGTGGCCTCGTGCAGCGCGTACCGCACACCACCAGCGCGGTCCTGCTGTCCTGCGACGGGCTGGTGAAGTCCGTCCACGGCCTCGACCACGACAGCGCCGACCACATGGCCGCCCTGGCCTCCGGCCTGTACTCCCTCGGCCGCAGCGCCGGCGTCCGCTTCGGCGACGGCGGCGAGGTGCGGCAGGTCGTCGTCGAACTCGACTCGACGCTGCTGTTCGTCACCACCGCCGGTACCGGCACCTGCCTCGCCGTGCTCGCCGGCCGCGAGGCCGACGCGGCGGTGCTGGGCTACGAGATGGCGATGCTGGTCAAGAGCGTCCGCCCCTACCTCGAGACCGCGCCCCGGCAGCATTCCGTCGAATCCCGGGCGCTGCGGCCTTGAGCGCGGCGGCGGCCGGCGACAGGCCCTGGCTCGACGACGCGGCCGGACGGCTGGTGCGCCCCTTCACCGTCAGCGACGGCCGCACCCGGCCCAGCATCGCGCTCGACCTCATGTCGCAGGTGATGGCCACCGGGGTGACACCGCTGGCCTACCTCGGCCCGGAGCACGGCCAGGCACTCGACCTGTGCCGCGGACCCCTCCCCGTTGCCGAGGTCGCCGCCCATCTGAAGCTGCCGGCCGTGGTGACCAAGGTGCTGCTGTCCGACCTCGTCGACTGCGGGGCGCTGACCACCAGGCCCCCCGCGTACCAACACCACCCCACCGACCGGGCTCTTCTGGAGGCAGTGCTCGATGGACTACGACGACAGCTCTGACTACGACGGCGGCCTCGATCCCTTCCCCACCGCGCTGAAGATCCTGGTGGCGGGAGGGTTCGGGGTGGGCAAGACGACCTTCGTCGGCGCGGTCAGCGAGATCGCGCCGCTGAGCACGGAGGAGTTGCTCACCACGGTCAGCGCGGCCACGGACAACCTGGACGGCGTGGAGCACAAGGTCGAGACGACCGTCGCGATGGACTTCGGCCGCATCACCCTCGACCCGCAGCACGTGCTCTACCTGTTCGGCACACCCGGCCAGGAACGGTTCTGGTTCATGTGGGACGAGCTGTGCGAGGGCGCCCTGGGCGCGGTGATCCTCGCCGACACCCGCAGGCTGGAGGAGTGCTTCGCCGCCGTCGACTTCTTCGAACGGCGCGGCCTCGCATTCGTCGTCGGGGTCAACGAGTTCGACGGCGCCCACCGCTACGACCCGGAGGAGGTGCGGGCGGCCCTCGATCTCGACCCGCGGATCCCCGTGGTCCCCTGCGACGCCCGTATCTCCAGTTCGGGCATCCAGACCCTGCTGACCCTCGTCCGGCATCTCATCGCCCACGCACCCGCCGTCCCCGCACCGAGCCAGGGCGCGCACAGGTGACCCCGGCA
Source organism: Streptomyces sp. NPDC004721 (assembly GCF_053601495.1). NCBI lineage: Bacteria > Bacillati > Actinomycetota > Actinomycetes > Kitasatosporales > Streptomycetaceae > Streptomyces > Streptomyces sp. NPDC004721. Next base: position 8,302 of record NZ_JBSGBZ010000086.1, on the reverse strand, counting down.
CACTGATCCCCGCACACCGTCACGGAGCCCGTACATGACATACGCCGACAGCGACGGAGCCCGGCCATGAGCTACGACCCGCCCCGCCCGGCCGGTCGCCTGCTGCTGACCCCCGAGGACAAAGAGGCCCCCGCCCGCACCGAGCGACTGCGGCGCCTGGGCCTGGGGGAGCGGCCCGAGCCCGCCCTCGATGCCTACGCCGACCGCCTCGCCGCGTTCACCCGGGCGCCGTACGCGATGGTCAACTTCCTCGGCGTGGAAGGGCACTTCTTCGCCGGACTGCACCGGCCCGAACGCGACGTCCTGACCGTCGACACCGGCGCCGACGGTGACGGAAGCCGGCGTGAACTAGGCCGCCGCCTGGCCCGCGACCACGGCTTCTGCCCGCATGTCGTGGTGCGGCGCAAGGCGCTGGTGCTGGAGGACGTCAGCGACTACCCGCGGTTCGCGGGCAACCCGATCGTGGACGAGTTCGGCATCCGCTCCTATCTGGGCGCCCCGCTGATCGACAGTACGCAGATGGTGCTGGGCACGGTGTGCGTCGTCGACGTCGAGCCGCGGCCGTGGGGCAGGGAGGGGCTTCGGACCATCAAGGCGGCCGCGGCGGAACTCGCCCCGCGGCTGGAGCGCCGGGAGACCGAGGGCTTCCTGTTCTGACGGCCGGGCGAAGGCCTCGCACCGGGCGCGAGCGCGCTCGCGGACGGCGTGAAGCGGAGCTGTGGCCGCGTTTAAGAAATCCTCGATGGACCAGCGTGCCGCAGTACGGCAGATTGCTAACGGAATCCACCCCTCTCCCCGGACGCGGGCTGCCCCGGCATGCCCGGACCCGGGGCCGGAACCACAGGAGCGGTAGCGTTGAAGGCGCTGGTCAAGCAGAAGGCGGAGCCCGGGTTGTGGCTCGCGGACGTCCCCGAGCCCGCCATCGGACCCGGCGACGTACTGATCAAGGTCCTGCGGACCGGCATCTGCGGCACCGACTTGCACATCCGGGCCTGGGACGGCTGGGCCCAGCAGGCGATCCGCACCCCGCTCGTGGTCGGGCACGAGTTCGTCGGCGAGGTCGTCGAGACCGGCGCCGACGTCACCGACATCAAGCCCGGTGACCGGGTCAGCGGCGAGGGCCACCTGGTGTGCGGCAAGTGCCGCAACTGCCTGGCTGGACGCCGCCACCTGTGCCGGGCCACCGTCGGACTCGGCGTGGGACGCGACGGCGCGTTCGCCGAGTACGTCGCCCTGCCCGCCGCCAACGTCTGGGTGCACCGCGTCCCCGTCGACCTCGACATCGCCGCGATCTTCGACCCGTTCGGCAACGCCGTGCACACCGCGCTGTCCTTCCCGCTGGTGGGCGAGGACGTCCTGATCACCGGCGCCGGCCCGATCGGCCTGATGGCGGCCGCCGTCGCGCGGCACGCGGGCGCGCGCAACGTCGTCATCACCGACGTGAGCGAGGAGCGGCTGGAACTGGCCCGCAAGATCGGCGTGAGCCTCGCTCTCGACGTCTCCCGGGACACGATCGCCGGGGGGCAGCGCACGCTCGGCCTGCGCGAGGGCTTCGACGTCGGCCTGGAGATGTCCGGCCGCCCCGAGGCGATGCGCGACATGATCGCGAACATGACGCACGGCAGCAAGATCGCCATGCTCGGCCTGCCCGCCCAGGAGTTCCCCGTCGACTGGGCCCGCGTCGTCACCTCGATGATCACCATCAAGGGCATCTACGGCCGGGAGATGTTCGAGACCTGGTACGCCATGTCGGTGCTGCTGGAGGGCGGCCTCGACCTCGCCCCCGTCGTCACCGGCCGATACGGCTACGAGGACTTCGAGACGGCCTTCGCCGACGCCGCGAGCGGCAAGGGCGGAAAGATCATCCTCGACTGGACCGTGTGACCGCGTACCCCCTTCTTCCGCCGCTCTTCCGCCGGCACCTTCAAGGAGCACCCTGATGTTCGACTCCGTGCGCGACGACCTGCGCGCCACCCTCGACGAGATCCGCGCCGCCGGGCTGCACAAGCCCGAGCGGGTCATCGGCACCCCGCAGTCCGCGACCGTCGAGGTCACCGCGGGCGGCCGTCCCGGCGAGGTCCTCAACTTCTGCGCCAACAATTACCTCGGCCTCGCCGACCACCCCGAGGTCGTCGCCGCCGCCCACGAGGCCCTGGACCGCTGGGGCTACGGCATGGCCTCCGTGCGCTTCATCTGCGGCACCCAGGAGGTGCACAAGGAGCTGGAGGCCCGGCTGTCGTCGTTCCTCGGCCAGGAGGACACGATCCTCTACTCCTCCTGCTTCGACGCCAACGGTGGCGTGTTCGAGACGCTGCTCGGCCCGGAGGACGCGGTCATCTCCGACGCCCTCAACCACGCCTCGATCATCGACGGCATCCGGCTGTCCAAGGCCCGCCGCTTCCGCTACGCCAACCGCGATCTCGCGGACCTGGAGCGGCAGTTGAAGGAGGCCACCGAGGGCGGGGCGCGCCGCAAGCTGGTCGTCACCGACGGCGTGTTCTCGATGGACGGCTATGTGGCGCCGCTGCGCGAGATCTGCGACCTGGCCGACCGCTACGACGCCATGGTCATGGTCGACGACTCCCACGCCGTCGGCTTCGTCGGCCCCGGCGGCCGCGGCACCCCCGAACTGCACGGTGTCATGGACCGCGTGGACATCATCACCGGCACCCTCGGCAAGGCGCTCGGCGGCGCCTCCGGCGGCTACGTCGCCGCCCGCGCCGAGATCGTCGCCCTGCTGCGCCAGCGCTCCCGGCCGTACCTGTTCTCCAACACGCTCGCCCCGGTGATCGCGGCGGCCTCCCTGAAGGTGCTGGACCTGCTGGAGTCCGCGGACGACCTGCGGGTCCGGCTCGCCGAGAACACCGCGCTGTTCCGCCGCCGGATGACCGAGGAGGGCTTCGACATCCTCCCCGGCGACCACGCCATCGCCCCGGTGATGATCGGTGACGCGGCCAGGGCGGGCCGTATGGCGGAGCTGCTGCTCGAGCGCGGCGTGTACGTGATCGGCTTCTCCTACCCGGTCGTGCCGCAGGGTCAGGCCCGCATCCGCGTGCAGCTGTCCGCGGCGCACTCCACCGAGGACGTGAACCGCGTGGTGGACGCGTTCGTCGCGGCGCGCGCCGAGCTGGAGGGCTGAGCCGGAGGCCGACCGGTCGCAGGTCTTGCGATAATCGGTCGCATGATCGAAGCGCGGCGGCTGCACATCCTCCGTGCGGTGGCCGACCACCGCACGGTGACAGCCGCTGCCGCCGCGCTCTACCTCACGCCCTCGGCCGTCTCACAGCAGCTCACGGCCCTGGAGCAGGAGACCGGCCACCGGCTGGTCGAGCGCGGCGCCAAGGGCGTACGGCTGACACCGGCCGGAGAGATCCTGCTCAGCCACACCAACGCGGTCCTCGCCCAGCTGGAGCGGGCGGAGGCCGAACTCGCCGCCTACGGCTCCGGCGAGGCCGGCACGGTGACGGTCGCCGCCTTCGCCACCGGCATCGCGCAGGTGGTGGCGCCCGCGGTGGCCCGACTGGCGGGGACGGCGCCCGGCATCCGCATCCGCGTGCAGGACGCGGAGGGCGACGCCAGCCTGCCGATGGTGCTGGACCGGCAGGTCGACGTGGCGGTCGCCGTCGAGTACCGGGGCGCGCCGTCCGCCGACGACCCCCGGCTGACCCACGTACCGCTGTACGCCGAGCCGTTCGACGCGGTCGTCCCAGTCAGTCACCGGCTGGCCGACGCCGCCGAGGTGCCGCTCGCCGAGCTGGCCAAGGACACCTGGATCGGCCCCTATCCCGGCAATCCCTGCCACGACGTGGTCGTCCTGGCCTGCGAGAGCGCGGGCTTCCAGCCCCGTCTGGAACACTCCTCCGACGACTTCCGCGCCGTCGTGGCCCTCGCCTCGGCCGACGCGGGCGTGGCCCTCGTCCCGCGCTCCGCACTGCGCGGCATGGACCTCACGGGCGTGGTCGTCCGCCCCGTGGACGGAGTGGCGCCCACCCGCCGGGTCTTCGCGGCGGTGCGCCGGGGAGCCGAGGGGCACCCGCTGATCCGCCCGGTGCTCCAGGCCCTGGACGAGGCGGCGCGGGCGTAGCGCCCGGCCGCGCCCGGCCGCACCCGGTCTCCTTGGGGATGGCTGTCAGTGCGAGGGGTTAGCGTGCGGGGCATGCCGGATGCCCATGACGTACGCCGTATCGCCCTGTCCCTGCCGGACACCACGGAGAAGATCGCCTGGAGCATGCCCACGTTCCGGGTCGCGGGGAAGATGTTCGCCACACTGCCGGAGGAGGAGACCTCCATCGCCGTGCGCTGTCCCAAGGAAGAGCGCGACGAACTGGTCCTGGCCGAGCCGGAGAAGTTCTGGATCGCCGGCCACGAGGCGCAGTTCGCCTGGGTACGGGTCCGGCTCGCGGCGCTGGAGGACGAGGACGAGCTGCGTGACATCCTCGCCGACTCCTGGCGCCAGGCGGCTCCGCCGCGGCTGCTGGAGGCCCATCCCGGGCTGGGACTGCCCACCGCCCGCTGAAAACCCCTCGGGCGTTGTCGGTGGGCCGTGGCATGATCCGGAGGCAGTGGGGCCGGCCGGCGCGGGAGGGGCCGCGGTCGGCCGGGGAGTGGGGGATCGGTCGGGGAGGGGAGCGTCGGAGGGATGACCGGGACGTCGTCGCAGTCGTCGCCGGGGGAGGCGGCGGGGCGGGATGACCTCGTTGCCGGGGCCGGGGCCGGAGCTGGGGCCGGGATTCGAGTGGAAGCCGGGGCTGAAGTCGGCGACGGCGGTCGCGTGCGGCCGGTGTGGTCGCGGGACTTCGCGCTGTTCTTCGTCGCGCGGGCGGTCGCCCGGCTCGGCGACACCATGCTGCCGGTCGCGCTCGCCGCGGGCCTGCTCCAGCACGGGTACGGCGCGGGCGCGGTCGGCCTCGCCATGGCCTCGACGGCCGCCGCCTTCGCCGGGCTCGTGGTCTTCGGCGGGGTCATCGCCGACCGGTTCAGCACCCGCAAGCTGATGATCGGCGCCGACCTGGTGCGGCTCGGCACCCAGGCCCTGGCCGCCGTGCTGTTCTACTCCGGGCACGTGGTGCTCTGGGAGATCTGCGTGATCGGCCTCGTCAACGGCGTGGCGGGCGCCGTGTTCCAGCCCGGCGTGGCCAGTACGGTGCCCCGGCTCGCCTCCGACGTCCAGGCGGCCAACGGCGCCATACGGATCGCGGAGTCCGCGGCCCAGCTCGCGGGCCCCGCCGCCGCGGGCCTGCTCGTCGGCTTCGCCTCACCCGGCGGGGTGTTCGCGGCGCACGCCGCCACCTACGGGGTCAGCGCCCTGTGCCTGCTCCTGCTCCGGCTGCCCCCGCTCATCCGGACCGGCGCCCCCGACCGCACCCCGGACGGCACCGCGACCGGTGCCTTCAAAGCGGATCTGGTCGAAGGATGGCGGGAGTTCAGGGCCCGGACCTGGCTCTGGGGCGTCATCGCCGTGTGGTGCCTCTACATGATCGCGGTCTGGGGCCCGACCGTCCCGCTGGTGGCCACCGAAGTGGTCCAGCAGCACGGCCCGCGCGCCTACGGCCTGATCAACTCCGCCCTCGGCGCCGGCACCGTCGTCGGCGGCTTCCTCGCCCTGCGGCTGCGTCCCCGCCGTATGCTGCGCGCCGGCGCGTTCGCCCTGTTCGCCTTCGTCGGCTTCCCGGCGACGGTCGGGGCCGGCTTCGGGGTGCCGGCCATGGCGGCGGGCGCCGCCGTCGCCGGGGCGGGCATGTCGTTCTGGGGCGTGATGTGGGCGACCAGCGTCCAGACCCAGGTCCCGTCCGACGTCCTCAATCGCATCCACGCCTACGACGTGGCGGGCTCCCTCGCCATGATGCCCGTGGGCCAGGCCCTGGCCGGTCCCGCCGCCACCGCCCTGGGTGCGGACCACGTGTTGCTGGTGTCCGCCGCGATGAGCCTCGTCGTGCCGACGGCCCTGCTGGCGGTGCCCGCGATACGCGGCCTGATACGGGCCGACGCGCGCGGCGCCCACCGCCCGCACGCGCAGGACGGGACTGCGGACGCGGCCCCCGGGCGCACGCACCCCGAGCGGCGCTGACGACGGCGACTCCGGCCCGGCCACCGCTGCACGGCCTCCGCCGCACGGCCTCCGCGCGGACGCCTTCAGGCGCCCGAGGTGTCCGCGGCGTCCGAGGTGCCCATGGTGCCCGCCCCGGCCCGGGTCCCGAGGAACGCCGAGATCCGCTCCCGCAACGACCGGGCGTCGAGCCCGTGCGCGGCGGTGTGCTCCTCGGCGGTTCCGTAGCGCCGCAGTTCGGCGCGGCCCACACCGAGCCCCAGGATGCGGTGCGGGACGTCGCGGAGCGCGTCGTTCGCCGCCGAGGTCGACGTGCCCGCGAGGTACGGCTCGACCAGGACGACGTCCGTACCGGCCGCCTGGGTGGCCCGGCGCAGCGCGGCCGCGTCGAAGGGCCGTACGGTCGTCGCGTACAGCACCGTGACGTCCAGGCCCTCCGTCGCGGTGAGCACCGTGTCGAGCAGGGGACCGACGGCGACCACCACACCCGAGCGGCCCTCGCGGACCGTCGCGAAGTGCTCGCCGTCGACCGGGCGGCGGTGCGCGTTCGACTGCACGGACAGCCGTACGTAGACCTTGTCGTCGCCCGCGGCGACCGCGTGCCGCAGCAGCGTCTCGGCCTCGTCCGGGTGCCCGGGCACATGGACGGTCCAGCCGTCCAGGGTGTCGAGCAGCGCCACGTCGCCCGGTGCCATGTGGGTGTAGCCGCCCGCGGGCCAGTCGAAGGAGGCGGCGGCGCTGACCAGCACCGCGCCCGCGCCCTGGTGCCCGAGATCCAGTTTGACCTGCTCGAAGGGGCGCTCGACGAGGAAGCTCGCGAAGGTGTGCAGCACCGGTCGCATCCCGGTCAGCGCCAGCCCGGCGCCGACGCCGACGAGGAGCTGCTCGCGGATGCCGACGTTGATCACCCGGTCGGGATGTCGGCGCCGTGCGTCGGCGAAGCCGTCCTTGCCGATCTCGGCGATGACGACCGCCACCCGCGGATCCTCGTCGAGCAGGCGCGAGACGGCCGGTGCGAGACGGTCACGCATGGTGTCCATGGAGGTCGAGCCCTTCTGTGTCGGGAAATCGGGGGAAAGCCGCGGGGAGAGTCGGGGGGAGACGGAGGCCTGCTCAGCGGTTACGGCTCAGGGGTTCTTCGGCTCCACCCGGGCCACCACCACGTGCGGGCGGCCCGGATGCGGCGCGGTGAACGCGGCGTACAGGGCCTCGTGGTCGCGGCCGTCGATGCTCGCCGTCGACCAGCCCGCCGCCTCGAAACGGGCCGCGATCCCGCCGGGACGGGCATGGCTGGCGGAGGCGTTGTCGACGACGACGGTGTGCAGCTGTTCGAGCCCCGCGGGCCCGGCGTACGCGATGGCCTCGTGGTTGCTGCCCTCGTCCAACTCGGCGTCCCCGGTCAGCACCCACACCCGGGGCCGGTTCAGCCCCTGGGCGCGCAGCCCCACGGCCGTGCCGACGGCGATGGGCAGTCCGTGGCCGAGCGACCCGCTGCCGATCTCGACGCCCGGCACCAGCGTGCGGTCCGGATGGTGGCCGAGCGGCGAGTCGTAGGCGCCGAAGTCCGGCAACCAGTCGACCGGCACGAAGCCCTTCGCGGCGAGCACCGCGTAGTACGCCATCGGGCCGTGCCCCTTCGACAGCAGGAAACGGTCCCGCTCCGGGTCGTCCCGCTGCTCCGGGCGGACCCTGAGCACCCGGTCGTAGAGCACCCAGAGCACGTCCAGCGTGGACGTGGCCGCCGGGCCGTGCTTCTCGTCGCCCGTCATAAGACCCATCAGCCGGGGCAGGTCGGCGTAACCGCGGGCGCGTTCGGTCTCCTCGGTGGTCGTCATGCCGACGATGGTGCGACCTCAACCAAACTTGAGGTCAAGTCCCGTCGTCCCGACACCGCCCGGACCAAAACCCGTGCGCGACCACCGACCTGAGTGCGGTATTGTTTTCCTGCGCGTTCGGCCAGGGGAAACCCCAGGTCAGATGGGCAACGGGACGTGGCGCAGCTTGGTAGCGCACTTGACTGGGGGTCAAGGGGTCGCAGGTTCAAATCCTGTCGTCCCGACTTGCGAAGAGGCAGGTCGAGGGTCGTATCAGAGTGATCTGGTACGGCCCTTTCGGTTTTCCTGCCGACGTGCCCGCGACGTGCCGCCCGAAGGAGACATCGTGACCCTCATCGAACCGAACGCCGTCGAGCTGCGGCATCTGGAGCGCGCGGTCGAGCTGGCCGCCGAGGCGGTGCGGGCCGGGGACGAGCCGTTC
>NZ_JBSGBZ010000085.1:0-23624 GCF_053601495.1 Streptomyces sp. NPDC004721 | reverse complement strand
GCTCCCGGACGACCTATCGCCCGACCGTGACCCCAGAGGAGAGCACCCATGTGAATACGTTCACGGGTACCACCTCCTCGTTCTCTCGCACGGCCTCCAGAAGGCTAGCAGACCAGAAGGATCAATCTTCGATCACACAAACTTGGGGTCTCATCACAGCTTCCCGAGGCGAGGCCCTGCGACGGCGGGCGCCCCGCCCGTGGCGGCACGCTCGTCCGACACGTGGCTGGGCCGCTCGTCACGGGAGGAGGATGCGCTGGACGGGGATGCCGGCAGCGCTCGCCTGCTTCTCCAGGAGGTGGACGGCGGGACAGCGCCTACACCAGGACGGCCGGGAGGGCGTCTTCGGCCGTCAGTCGCCGTCAGTCGCCGTCGAACAGCGCGGCGATCAGGCGTACGGGGTCGTCCGGGGCCCGGACGGATCGCAGCGGGTCAGGTCAAGGGGCGGGCCGGCCCTAGCGGGAGGCCGGGCCGCCCTGAGGATCCTTGCGGTCTACCCGAAGCGGGCGGTGAGGGAGGCGAGAGCCCGGTCGCGGTCGGCATCGTCCAAAGACGCAAGGAGAGCGGCGCACTGCTCCAGTACGGCCTCACTCCGGGGCGGCATCATGCCCTTCGTCCCGGGCAGTGTTTCGGTCCTGGGCGGCGTCCAACTCCATGGCCACAGGCCTCAGGCGCTCTCGCAGCGCGGTACGGTCGGCTCCACGCGTCTTGTTAGCGTGGCAGTTGGGGCACAGAGCGATCATGGCACTCGGGTGATCGCGGCCTCCCAGGGCATGGTCGTCGATGTGGTCGACCTCCAGCGCAGTGCCTAGAGGTTGTCCCGTATGGGGTGTGGGTTATCCGCTGAGGGCCAGGTTGTGGAGCCGAGCGATGCCAAGCATGGCCTGGTGCACCCCGTTGCCCTTGAGCCGGCAGTCGCGCAGGATCTTCCAGTTCTTCAGCCGCGACAGGGCGTGTTCCACGCGTGCTCGCGCCCGGCGGTGGACTGCGTTCTCCGCTTCCTGGTGAGGACTGAGGTGCGTCTGACCTCGTCGTTTGCGGTGCGGGATGAGCAGGCGGTTCCCTGGTAGCCGCCATCGGCGATGGTCGGTGCGCCGCGGCAGGCGCGATCGACGCCGGACTCCGTGAACGCCCGGCAGTCGTTGCGGCTGCCGGGCAACGGCAAGCCGATCGCCACCACCAGGCGGCTGTTGGCGTCGATGACGACCTGAAGGTTGGTCGAGTAGCGGTAGTTCTTGCTCGAGGCGGCGATGCTGCGGTCGCGGGTAGGCACCAGGGTGCCGTCCACGATGTAGACGGTGTCCTTGCGCGGTCGACGGGCCGGCGAGATGGCCAGCAGCGGTGCGAGGTGATCGAGGATGCGGTCGGCCGCCGACTTCGAGACTCCGAACAACGGCGCCACCTGCCGCAATGTGAGGTTCGTGCGCCAGTACGTCGCCACCAGCAACACCCGGTCCTCCAGCGGCAGCCGCCACGGCCGGCCCCGCTGCACGTCACCGCCCCGACGCCGCACCAACGCCACCAGCCTGGCGAACTGCGACTCGGTCAGCCCAGAGAACGGCTCGATCCACTTCGGATCATCTGCTGAGATCACCCCACCCATGCCCAGCCAACGCACCAACCGCCCCACCGGTTACGGGACAACCTCTAGGGGGCACGTAGAGGCGTTGGAAGACGGCACCGAGGTCAAGCTCGGAGTGTGGATCATGAACCAGAAAAGCCGCCGCTCCAAACTCACCACCGACAAACTCACCGCTCTCGCCGCACTCGGGCTCAACTGGGCCAGGGCGTAGGGCATTCGAGGGGGAACAACAGCATGAGGATCATGCTCGACAACAACATCTGGTCCTATTTGGGGGATGAGCGGGCTGGGAACCGGTTCAAGACGGTCGCTCATGCCCTCGGCCATCGCGTGGTAACCGCGCCGAGCGTCCTGCTGGAGGTGCTGCAGCACCCCCGCTCGGACATGCGAGCGGCCATCATCGAGGCCATCACGACCGCGACGGACGAACGGCTGCGCAGCGAGGCCGACCGGGAGGGCGCCGAGGTCGTCTCCGAGGTGCGCCGTCTGCACCCCGAGTGGATGCGGGCAGTACCGGACACCGGACGCGAGGCGACATGGCGTACGTACTGGACCAAGAGGTTCTGGCGGGAGGCGATGGAGCACCACGCCCGATTGCGCGAGACGGAACCGGCCCGGCGGACCGCGCGCAAAGTGCGGCTCATTGTGGACGTCCAGAAGGAGCAGCGGGAGCGTTACCGCGGCACTGGCTTCAACCTCCGCGACCTCTCTCGGATCACCATGTCCCCGAGTGAGGAGACCACAGTGGAACAGCGCGCTGGGTGGGCAACTGGCGAGGAAATTGCGGCATGGCGGCCATACAACCAGGAGGTGTACTGGACTGCCTTCGCGACGGGCCGCCGTTCGGTGCTCACGCACGAGGACACCACCTACGCTGACTGGGTCGGCGCCCGGGTAGACCTCCGCGCCATGTGCGCCTCGAGGGAGGCGTTCAACCGGTTCTGGCTGTACGAGGTGGAACCCGCTTATATGCCGCGCAATCAGGTGGGCGGCAGGCACCGTACAGGAGGATATGAAGGTCACCGACGGCAACCCCATTGACGCCCAACACGCCTCCTATCTACCGGACTGCGACCTGTTTCTCACCGCCGACAAGAACTTCGTGCGGGTGCTGGACCGCATCGCGGAGCAGGCCCCGGCCCCCGTGGGACGGGCCTTTCGGGTGGCGCCGGCGGCCCACGATGGCATCGTGGAGGCGATTGAGGCCACGCTGCGCACCCTCTGAGTCGCTCGGCACGCAGCGGCCCGCGCGGGGCAGCGCTTCGCTCTGCGGTTGCGGCGCTGGGCTTACTGGTTGAGGTTCTCGTCGCGGATCATGCGGCGCACGCTCGCCCTTGCCGTACTGGTGGGCGCGGGACCATCCCCGCGGGTGCGGGGAGCACTCCTGGCAGAGGGGCTGCCGGATGCCGGTGGTGGGACCATCCCCGCGGGTGCGGGGAGCACCCCTGGAAGGCTTTGACGATCTTTACGCCGCCGGGACCATCCCCGCGGGTGCGGGGAGCACTGTGCGCCCTTGCCGTTGCAGGCGGCGCACGGGGGACCATCCCCGCGGGTGCGGGGAGCACTCCAGCGCCAACTCGCCTGTGCGCGGGTACGGAGGACCATCCCCGCGGGTGCGGGGAGCACCCGGCGGCCCCCGACTGCGCGCCGGCCTGGGAGGGACCATCCCCGCGGGTGCGGGGAGCACCCTTGGCGAGGTACCAGTCAGCGTGATTGACCCGGACCATCCCCGCGGGTGCGGGGAGCACCGGTTCACGCCGTCCGGGGCCGCGTGCGTCAAGGGACCATCCCCGCGGGTGCGGGGAGCACTTCAAGGTCGCGGCGATGTTCTCCGCGAGCTTGGGACCATCCCCGTGGCTTCGTTGATCTCCAAGAACAGCGTTTGTCGACGGTTGCCGGAGGCAGTTGGTGATCAGCCGGCTCTGGAATGTGGATGAGAAATGACGGCGCTGCGTGGATGCGAACGTGTCGACGGCCAGCCGCTCGAAGGGCGGCTGGCCGTCGAGGCAGGTAGCGGCAGAGGTCAGTACGTGTTCTGATCTCCGGTGGCCGGGTGAGGCAGTGCAGCCCTTGATGTTCGCGCGGTTTCGACCGGCGATTATTCACTTGACCCGGTCCGTACGGTGTTTGAGTGAAGGACACTCTGATCGACGAACTCCGCACCGCGTATGACGCCCAACTCCGTGGTGTCACCCCGCCTGGCGGCAGCGCCCGCGTCGAGAAGGACGGCCCGTTGACCCGTGTCGTCGGTTGGCACCGTGGCTTCGTCACGGGCCCACGCGACCTCGGTGTGTACGGGGCAGAACTCGACACGCTCATAGCGCGGCAGCGTGACTTCTACGCTGCCCGTGGTGAGGCGGTCGAATGGAAGACTCGCGCCCATGATCTCCCCACCGACCTCACCGACCGGCTCACCGCGGCCGGCTTCGTCGCCGAGGACAGCGAGACGGTGCTCATTGGGCAGGCCGCAGACCTTGCTGCCGACCCCGTCCTGCCCGACGGCGTGACCCTCCGCCGTGTCACCGCCAGATCAGACCTCCAGCGCATCGCCGCTCTGGAGAGCACCGTCTGGGGCGAGGACTGGAGTTGGCTCGCCGACGACCTGACCGCCCGGGTCGAGAACGCCCCAGAGAACACCATCGTCCTCGTCGCCGAGGCACGCGCCGAAGTCGTCTGCGCCGCCTGGCTGGTGTTCAACGACGGCGTCGACTTCGGCGGCCTCTGGGGCGGCTCAACGCTCAAGGAATGGCGCGGACAGGGCATCTACCGGGCCATGGTCGCCCACCGAGCCCAACTCGCTGCTGCGCGCGATGTCCCCTACGTCTACGTCGACGCCTCAGCCGACAGCGCCCCGATCCTCACCCGCCTTGGCCTGCACGCGGTCACCACGACGACACCGTATGTCTGGTCGCCCTGAGCTCAGCCGGCCTTCGCCGGCTCCTCGGCTCGTGCCCGGGTGCTGGCGAGGCGGTAGGAGTCGGTGCCGGTCTCGATGATGGTGCCGTTGAAGGTCAGGCGGTCAACGATGGCCGCGCAGAGACGTGGGTCGGTGAAGGTCTTGGTCCAGCCGCCGAACGACTCGTTGGAGGCGATGGCGACGCTGTTCTTCTCCTCGCGCTCGGTCAGAACCTGGAACAGCAGCTCGGCGCCGTGCCGGTCCAGTTCCATATATCCCAGCTCGTCGATGCAGAGGAGGTCAACGCGGCCGTAGCGGGCGATGGTCTTGTTCAGCTGCTTCTCGTCGGCCGCCTCGACCAGCTCGTTCACCAGCTTGGTGGCAAGCGTGTAGCGGACGCGGTAGCCCTTCATCGCGGCCTCGGTGCCCAGGGCGATCAGCATGTGCGAGTGGCCGGTGCCGGAGTCGCCGATCAGGCAGAGCGGCTGACTCTTCTTGATCCACTCGCAGCTGGCGAGTGTGTGGACCGTGGCCGGGTCGATGTTCGGGTTGGCCTCGAAGTCGAACGCCTGCGGTTATCCGGGGTCGGTAGCCGCGGCGACCATATTTGTGCAGGTCGTAGCGTTGCCGACGGCGTCCGTAGTGTGGGCGCCACTCTGGTTCAGGAGTCGAGGCTGGGCCTTGTCCAGAGCGTGATGTCGCTGCTTGTCGCGACGGCGAGCGTGCGTCCGGAGGGGGAGAAACCGACGGTTCGCAGTTCGGAGTAGTGGGCGTGGAAGATGTGCCACCACTTCTCACCGGCGGGACCGCGGCAGAGTCCGCCATCAGCCGAGAGGAGGACGCGGTGGTGCGGCCAATCTGGGCTGACGACCTCAACGGTCCATCCGTCCTCGGTGGTGGAGTGGAGGCCGCCGCCGAAGAGGCCAGCGATCCGGACCTCAGTGCCGGCGAGCGGTCCGAGTCCAGGGCAGGACAAGTTGGGGCCAGTTGGTGTGCTGTGATCGAGGTCGGGGTCGTGGTCGCGGGCGAGTCGCTGCCCCGTGGAGGCGTCAAAGACGCCGTGACCGCTGCTGGAGACGACCATCAGGAGGTCGTTTCCGCTGGCGGGGTCGGCCCCGAAGCCGACTCCGAGTAGCCCACTGATGGGCGTTCGCCGCTCGAAGACGGGCTGCCAAGGGTGTGGTGCTGGGATGACGGGGGCAGCGAGGAAACGATCCCTCAGCTGCTGCTGGTATTCGGAGAGCATCGTGTCCTCAGGATGGATGTCCCAGGCTCGGCCGGGGCCGCTTACTGGTGGTTCAGAATCAGCTCGTCGTGGACCGGGGGCTGCGGTCATTCGTCGATGCGTTGAAGGATGTGCGTGAAGTCGCCGGTCTCGACCAGGCCGACGAGGACCTGGGTCATCTTGCTGATGCCGGCGTCGCGGACGATGAGGCCGTCCGAGCACGAGAAGTAGGCGCCGCCGAGGGCCTCCCCGGTCGCCGCCCACCGCTCCATGATGGTCGCCACCTGAGCGAGGGTGATGACGGTCGCACTCCACCGGGTTCCGTCGTTGAGGTCTACGAAGACGTCGATGTTGTCCACCGATTCCAAGTCCTCGCCGACATTCGGCAGGAACGCCGCCTCGAAGTGCTCCGTGCAGACCCTGTACCAGGGTCCGTCCCATCTGCCCGCTTGTTCGTTGTGGCTCACCGGGCGAGTGTGCTGGGCTGATCCTCCGGCCTCAACTGCATTGTTCTGGCACGCTGCGGGCGTGCAGCGGCTGGCCTGTCGTTCACCGGGGCGCGTCGCCGCGTTCCCGAAGCCGACGCTGGAGGCGAAGGATCTCGCCGTGGGCGGCGGCCAGCCGTTGTTCGAGCTCTTGGACGCGCTCACGGTGAGCGGCGCGTTCGCGGCGGAGGGTCTCGGTGAGGCTATGGATCACCGTGCCGTCGTCGGCCTGACGGGTTCTGATGGAGGGGACGGTGATCAGCCCGTTGCTGACCGCGCAGGGTTTCGATGCGTTTGCGCAGGTCGGCGTGGGCGTAGAGGAAGTCTAGGCTGACGCCCGCCGCGCGGGCGACAGCCCGGAAGTTGATCTCCTCGCCTGCTTTGACTAGTCGCCGGATGCCTGCCTCCGCTCGTTGGACGGCCTGCTCGTGCTTGTCCTGGGCTGCCTGCCGCAGGGCGGCGATGCGCCGGTTCTCGGCCGGGGCAGCGTCAGGGACCGAAACGGTCTGGCGGGTAGTCATGTGGGCTATGCCCCTTTGTTGTCAGGTGTGTTGGTGATGTTCTGGTAGCCGGTACGACCGAGCACGCCCGCGCCGCGGACGACGGCAGAGCTGTCGGCCGGCTGGGCTTCCAGAGCGGTGATCTCCCGCTGCATGCTGCGGATCTCTGCGTTGCGCTGTTCCAGCCAGACGTTGGCCTCGCTCATCGGCTCGCCGTAGCGTTCGGCGTGCCGGGCCTGCCGGGTGGCGACCAGCGCCTGGGTCTCGGCGAGTTGGCGCTGGATGTCCGAGAGGAAGGTGCGATCGGTGGCGAAGTGGTCGCATCCATGGCAGGCGTTCCCCTTGTCGCAGGACCGGGTGGGCGGCAGCAGGCAGTAGCCGTTGGGCAGAATGCGGTCGGTGCGGCGGTCGAGCTGGACCAGGTCGAGCATGTCGCGGCAGTCCATGCCGATCTCGCGCCCATCCCGCCCGATCTTGGCCAGGGCGAGGAAGAGGTGGGACTGGGCTCCGACGTCGCGCAGCAGGTCTTCGTCCATCTCCTTGCGCAGCAGGGCGAGGGTGTCGGCTTCGGTGTTGCGCCGCCGTGCGTGCAGAGCGAAGACCTCAGCGTCGCCCATCTGGTACTTCGTCTTGTCGCCGCGGCCGAAGTAGCGGTTGTCGACCATGTGCGGTGCGACGGGGCTGGCTGGGACGTGCACGACGAGGTAGCCGCTCCCGTCGTCGGCCGCCGAGCTGATCTCCTCGGTGAGGATGGTCAGCGGCGGGTCGGGGATCGTCCGGGCGACCTGCTCGATCTTCTCCGGCAGGCCGTTCAGGGGGTGGGGCGCGAGTTCGAAGGTGCGGCTCTCCTTGTTCTCCTGCACGCCGATGATCAGGGTGCCGCCGTCGACGGCGAACGAGGACAGGTCGCGCGCCAGTTCCTTGTTGTCGCCCTTGCTGTTCGGGGCCTTCTTCAGGTCCAGGTGATGGCTTTCTTCGAACAGGCCGTCGTCGACAGCGGCCTGGAGGTCGGCCTCGGTCTTCGGCATCCACCGGGGATTGTCGGAGGAGAGGTAGATCGATGTCCCTGTGCGGTCCCGCTTCCCGTGATCCAAGGCCCAGCACGGGCCGTAGCCCAAGCGGCTGAGCGCCAAGAGTACGGAGAGGGACCGACACTCGAGCGCTCGTCTACTCCGGGCCAGGATCGCGCAGCGGGTTACGGTGCCCGCAGTCCCAGCACCTCACAGTCACAGGGAGGCTCTCGAATCGCGTGCCGGAGACGCCGAAGGAGCCGTCGATGCGGAAGCCTCCGCAACCCTGGCACGGCGTGGCCCGGAAAGGCTTGTCGCAGCGGAAGCAGTCACCTTCCGCGCTGTTCTGGTCGAAGCGGGTAACTCGGGTGTCTGCACTGCCACATCGCACGCAGAACGCTTCTTGGGTCTTCATGGTCCTGGTGTACATCAGATTCGCTGGGACGTTCCCCCTGCTCCGATTCGGCGACGTCGGTGACGGCCACCGGACGCGTGACACGGAGGCCGCAGCGTGGGTCTGCCGTCCTACCGGGTTCGCGAGGACGGCGTTGTGGAGGCGGCGGAGTACCAGGTATGGGTGCGCGCTCCGGAGCATGTGCGACCGATCGACGGCGCCAGCTACGACCAGGTCGCCACCGCTTGGAAGGCGACCTGGGCCGAGGTAAAAGAGCCCGGGCGGCATGCGGGGGCTATGTCTGCTTCGAGGACCAGGCGGGCTTCACCCGTCGGCCGCCCAAAAGACGCACCTGGGGCCGGCACGGCGTGACTCCGCAGGTGACGGTGAGCGGACGACGTTCGGGACGGCTGTCGGTGGCCGGGCTGATCGCGACGCGGCCCGGCTCCCGCACCACCGTCTGCGCACCCACCCCGCGGGCAAGGGCAAGCGCCGCAGTATGGGCGAGCGCGACTTCATCGCGCTGATCGACGGTGTCCACCAGCTCGTCAAGGCGCCGATCGTGCTGGTGTGGGACAGCCTGAACACCCACGTCCCCCGCGTCATGCGGGAGTTGATCGCCGAACGTGAGCGGTTGACGGTGTTCCTGCTGCCCGCCGACTCGCGTCGAGGGGGTATAGGCGCATGACAAGCGCAGCCTGGCCAACCTCGCCGTGGTCGCCCTCGACCGGCTTGAAGCCCTCGTACGCAATCGGCTCAAGCGCCTTCAGTACGGCCCGACACCCTCGACGGCTTCATAGCGGGCACCGGCCTGACCCTCGACGATCCAACGTCACCTTGACGAACCGAAGTCAGTAAGGCTCATGACGCTTACAACCTCTTGACCGCAGTCTGATCGGGGTGGCCGGGCCGTTCGCAGACCACCTCGATCAGATTGAGACGACGTGCCCGCCACCCGCCGGTTACCCCGCCGTCAGTTCGCCCGGAGCCGTTCCCTTGTGCGTACGGTGGCCGGATGGTCGGGGCCTAGTGCCTCCTCCTGGCGCGGCAGTAGCGCGCCCAGCCGTGCGCGCGCCTCTTCCTGGTGGCCCGCCTGCGGCAAGACTTCCGTCAGGCGGGCACACGTCATCAGTGTGTACGGGTGACGGTCGCCGCACCGGACCGTCTGTTCCGCCTCCGTCACCCGCAGCACTTCCACCGCCTCCGCAGCGCTGCCGGGCCCCAGACGGCCCAGCAGTTCGCCGAGGCGGGATCGGGCGTCCAGTACGTCAGGGTGGGATTCGTCCAACGTCGCAGCACGGTCGGCAGCCACTGCCCGCAGTTCACTGACCGCGGCGCCCAGGTCGCCGACCGTTGCCGTCCACCAGGCGATGCCAAGCCTGCTTGTGAGCACCTCCGGGTGGTCCGCCCGTCCGTACACCTCCACCCGCTCGTCGCGCACCTCCGCCAGCTCCCGCAACGCCCGCTGCGGGTCGCCGAGTTCGCCACGGATCCAAGCCAGGTTGTTGCGGGTGATCAGAAGCGTGGGATGGCGTTCGCCGTTGACCCGGCGCTGGTCCACGAGCAGGTCCTCGTGCAGGGGCAGGGCGGTGGCCGGGTCGCCCAGTTCCCACGTGTAGCGGGCGATGTTGAGTCGAACCAGGAGTGTGTCCGGGTGCTCCAGTCCTTTGACCCGCTCCACCTGCGGTAGCAGCTCACGATAGTCGTCAAGCCCGGCGCGGAACCGTCCGGCCTCGCAGGTGAACTTGCAGATATTCATGCGGCTGAAGATGACCTGCTCGTGGTCCGCGCCAAACACCGCCACACGGTCCCGCAGAAGCTCCGCATGCATAGCGAGCGCCTCCTCCGGCCGGCCGAGTCGCCCGTACCAGTAGGCGATGTAGTGGCGCGACTCCAGGACGTCCTTGTGCGTCGGGCCCAGGACGCGGATCTGGTGTGGCAGCAGTTCCTCGTGCAGTCGCAGGCCCTCGGTCATCGCGCCCCCACGGCCTGTCCAGTACGCGATGTGGTGGCGCGTCTCCAGGGTACGGCGGTCGTCGGCGCCGAAGGCCCTGGTCTGCGCGGCCAACACTTCCTGGTGCAGCGCCACCGCTTCCGCGAAGCGGCCCGTCTGCCCGGAGGCATACGCGATGCGGTGCCTGCTCTCCAGAATGTCCGGGTCGTCAGGGTCGGTGATGTCGTCGCACTCCGGGTCGTCCAGCAGCCGCATCTGGTCAGCGAGAATCTCCTCGTACATCCTGCGCGACCTGCTGTACGACCCGGCCCGCCCGGCCCAGTACGCGGCGCGCTGCCGGGCGCGCAGGGTCGTCGGGTGCCGGGGGCCTGGCCTGTCCTGGATGAGCCGTTCGCACCAGGCGAGCATTCTGTCGCGGTTGGCCGCCGCGTCGGCCGAGGCGCGCTGTTCCAGGCTTTCCAGGACTCGGTCGTACTCCTCGATGTACCAGAGGTGGAGGGGTTCACCATCGCGTGCGTACGCGTGCAGGGGGTCGTCGGGGGTGTGCCGGGCCATTGGAGCCATGCTGTCGAGCGCCTCCACCAGCGATCGGTGACCGTCCTTGATGTCGACTCTGCTGCGCAAGGAGGTCATGTGATCAACCATTGTCTGGTGGTCGACGCCGATCCGCTCGCCCACCCGGGCGGCGGGGACCCGGCTTAGCAACCCGGCCAGCAGTTCCAGCACCTGGTTCAATTCCCGGTCGGTGGCGGGGCCACCGCGCGCCGCGGACGCCCGGAGCAGCAGCGGGCGGGGCAGCACGGGGCCTCGGCCCACCGCACCGAGCACGTTGAGGACAGCGTTCGCCTGCTTCTCGCCGCCGGGCGCCGCCTGACGGACCCTACGGAACGCTGCCGTGTAGCCGCCGTCCACAGGGGTCCGGCCGCTGCCCGCGTCGGCCCAGAGACGGGCAGTCTGCCAATTGCCGTCGGCGATGTCCACGATCTCGGCTCGCCGCTCCGGGCTGCTGACCTTGAGTCGCACGTATGCCTGAAGTTGCTCCCGGGAGGCCGGAGGCATGGAGTATCGCTGCCATTCAACAGGGAGTTCGATGCCATCCCGGCTGGTGACGACAATCCCGAACCAGGGGGGCGTGTCATGGACGAGGGTGCTCAGCGCCTCAACGATTCGGGGGCGCTGGCTCGTGTCGAGCTGGTCCAGGGCGTCCACCACGACCCGTATCCCTGCGGGTGGCTCCGCGCACCGTGCGAGGGGGCCGGTAATGAGGCGACGTTCCGTGGGCAGGTCGTCCCGCACTCTGGCCGGCACCTCGTCGTGGAATGCCGCCCAGGCATCGTCGAACCCCGGCAGATGGGTCTGCAACTGGCGTTCGATGTCGTCCATGACAGACTCATCGACATCACGCTCCGTCAACTCATGCAGCGCCACAATCCCGAACCCTGCTTCGTACGAGGTAAGTTCCGGTCTGCATAGGGCGGCTGCGAGCACGCTCTTGCCATAGCCCCGGCGACCCACGACCGCCACTGCCCGGTGTGCGCCGACCGTGCGGGTGATCTCCGGCAGCGGCTCGGGCGGCTGGAACAGCCGCAGGTTGCCCAGTTGCGCCCGGCCGACGTCGCTGTCAGCCAGCACGCTGTAGGCGCTGATGTAGGCCACGTTCCTGGCGATCCAGTGAGGCCCCGACGGATCGGCACCGCTGTACGATCCGCCGTGACGTACCAGTTGAGGCTGCTGGCCCGGGGCGGTACGGCCGGCCCCCCAACTCAGGCCCTCGTCGTACAGTTCTGGGCCGAGCCGTGCATGGCCGTGCCGCAGCACGCGGTTGACGCCGCGGATGAATGACAGCCCACGGGCGGGCTGGTCGCTCGACGCGGAGGTCAGCACGCCGATGTCACGGCCCCGTTCCATGGAATGCGGGAACCAGTCCCGGGCGGCGGCGAGGGCAGCAACGCCCGACTCGCAGGTGTCGATGACGACGGCAAGCGCGCGGACGCCCCCGTGGCGGGCCATTGTGTCCCGCAGTCCAGCCGGAACGGAGTAGGCCGTCTCCGCGTCCGGAACCGAGGGCGTGGCGGCGATGGGGAACAGGAGGTCATCGTTACGCACGCCGACCCCATGGCCCAGGAAGGCGACGACCAGGGTGGCGGGCCCAGCTTCCTCGGACAGTGCCGTGCGGGTGAAGGCGGACACGACCGCGTCCCGCACCTCGTCCACCGAAGCCGGATCGAGCAGCAGGCCGTCGCCGTGGGCGGGCCGGCAGCCGCCCCGGTCGTCATTTAGGAGGTATGCGTGAAGAAGCCTCGCTTCCTGTTCGAGATTGTCCAGGTACCGGCCGGAGGCCATCCACTGGGCGGCTATCACCATGCAGTAGCGGTTCGCCATCTAGCCATCATCGCGCCAACCAGCGCTGTAGGTGGGTGAGTTGACTACACATGTGCTCAGCGGTGACGCTGGGTTCATCGTCGGCGGTGCGCCGGCACAGGAGACGGGTGGAGGGGACTGCGCACGTGGCGGAAGTCGTGTTCGTCCATGGTATCGGGCCGCTTGAAGAGTCGGCAGAGGAACTGCACGCCGCGTGGATCACGGCGCTGGCGGATACGCTGCGCGCGGGCGACGAGGCGGAGATCGCCGACGCCCTCGTCAGCGACGACATCAGTACCGCCATGGCCTACTACCGCGGCCTCTTCACGCCGTACACGCCCCGCGACGACTGGGACCAGCCTCTGCAGGAGACGATGGCAGCCACCGCCCAGCGGGTCGGCCAGGACTGCCTCGAAAACGTCAGGGAGAATGCCAGGCGCCCGGAGGACCGCGAGGAGGCGGCCCGCGAGCTCATCCCCTTCCACGAGGACCTCGGACCGGAGCAGGGCCTGGCCGAACTGCTCCGGGTGACCGTCGGCAGCCTCGCCCGCTGCGGTCTCGTCGCCCGCTCCGTCTTCGGCGCTCTCAAGACCACGATCCTGACCAATCTTGCCCAGGTCGCTGCCTACCTCGACGACGAGAGCATCCGCGAGCACGCCCAGGAGGCCGTCCTCGCCGAGATCGGCCCGGAGACCCGGGCGGTGTACGCCCACTCCCTGGGCACAGTCGTGGCGTATGAGGCGCTCCACCGGCTGCGGGAGCCGCTGCCGCTTCTAGTTACTTTCGGCTCCCCGCTGGGGCTGCGCACCATCGTCCGGGAGCGGCTACGGCCCCAGCCGCCGCATGTGCCCGGCCTGCTGCAACGTTGGGTGAACGTGGCCGACCGGGACGACTACATTGTGGCGTCCTTGGACCTGCGCAAGGTGGTGGCGAGCCCGGCCGAGGTCCTGGAGAAGACGCTGACGGTCCGCAACCCAGGCTTGGACGCCCACCCCGCAGTCAAGTACCTGGGCCACAATAGAACCGTCTGCCCCCTGGTAAAGGCCCTGCGCGACCATCGGGGCGTCCGCGACGACGACCACACAGCTGGGGTGTAGGGCCCGCGCGGGCGGTCTCCGGCACGTGGCGTGAAGGAGTTCAGGTCCCTGACCACGGCGCAGGCCACCCTCACAGCGCATCCATACGGCGTGCGGAAACAGCAGAGAGGCGATGTCGCACGTATGGAATTGGCCGTTCGGCCCGCGGGGTCCAGGGTGGTCCGATGTCGAGTTGCCTCCGGGAGGGTCAGCGCCCGGGCCATCTGACGCATTGAGATCACTGACGAGATGCGCCAGGCCATGGACACCGCCTGGCGGCAGGGCCTGCAGAAGGACCTGCGCACCCTCACGGCCAACATCCGGGCCGACGCGGAAGGCGAGTACGACAGCGCGGAGCCCGGGTGGCGGGCCGTCGAGATGACGTTGCTGTGGATCGAGAACATCGCCGGCCAGCTGACCGAGGGCCGGTCGAGCAGGCAGGACAGCATCGGCGTACACGCCGCCCCAGTGATGATGGCGGCATGGCGCGGAGGCCCCGGCCGACACGCAACCGGGTGGGTGGCGCCCCGATCCCCGGCTGCGGCGGCGCCGCCCATCCCGCCCCGTCCCTTCCTCTCACTCCAGCCAGGGACATGGGCGAAACGGGGCTGAGGGTCTCCTCTAACCCGCAGTTCGGTTGAGCGGATCCCGACCACAGCAGGCCAGCGCGTGCGCAGGCCGTGCAAGCGTCAGCCTGTGTGTGACGCCGTGAGGAGGTAGGCGAAGGCCTCAGGCCATGTACCGGCGTGCACTGGCAGGACGCCGATTGCAGTTGCCAGCGAACTCACGGCGTCGGCGTGAACAGGGCGATGAATCCAGTTGACGATTTCTGCGAGCAACTGTGGTCGTGTCAGGACTCCTCCGGCCTGCGGCAGGTGTGTCAGGATGCCGCTGATCGGGATGTCCGCGCGCGGGCCGACGGGGGACCCAGTCAAAAGCGGCTGCTTCCCATTCGACGAGCGCAATGTGGCATACGGCCGTGGGCAGATGCGCCAACCTGCGCGCTCCAAGCGTGTGGAGTGCGTGACAAGATCCGTCATCCAATTCCGGGGCAGTAGGACCGCATGTCCTGCCCGGTGTACAGCCGTGGCGCACAATAGTGTCATCTCATCGGGTCCGGAAGTGCCATATCCGGTGAGTACATCAGCAAGGGTGTGTTGCAACGCGGCTGAGGTTCGCGTCCGGGCGAGTAGTTCGCCGCCGCGATAGAGCAGAAACAGCGAGCCCGGCCGGTCCACGGTGAGCGTGATGGGAGCGTAGGCACCGCGCAGCCCCTCGCCCGTCACCGACCGAACCGCATCCAGCACGTCGGTGCCACGGACGGCTACGCCGACTGTGTGGCCTTTGCCGGCGGCCGCCACCACCAGGGTGTCCACACCTTCACCAGCAACCTTGAGGGAACAACTGGTGGGTGCCTCGACCACCGTGGTCGTTGCGTCTCCGCCACTCAGCTGGACCAGCTCGGCGCTGACATCGGGATATCCCACCACAATCCGGGGCAGATGATCAACTGTAAGGAGTGCGCCGCTGGGGGTGCCGAGCCGTGACAACAGCTGACCGACCCCAGTGAGCTGCTCCCGGACCCGAAGGGTGAGAGGCAAGCCCAGGACGTCGCCTTGCGCGCCATTCACCAAGAGGATGGAAGCATCCAGACCGGACATCACGGATGTGTTCGCAGCCAAGTCCGCAGAGAGCTGGGCGCAGAATCCGCACTCCGCCGCCATGGCCAGTACCAGGACCGGATGCGGCACCGCGATCCGGTCAGCCCGCGCCTTGATGGCCGCGAGTGCAGGATCGGGGACGGGGCAGGTGCCGTCGTCGGAACTGAAAAGCCCGGCAGCGCGCCACTTGTCCATGCACCGGCGGTACGCGACATCCTCCTCGGCGGTCGGCCGCCGGCCGCGCAACCAGCCGAGGGCCACCGGATTAACGAAGGCTGCCACGGGCCGGGTTGTGTCCAACAGGACGCCGCCACTGTCGAGTTCGGTCAAAACTACCCCGGGCAGCTTCATTTCTGAGTGCAGCGGAGCCACGAACAGAACATGCCCGGGCAGCACTCGGAATCGAACCAGCAGGCACCGCCCGCGTTCACGCAGGCCGTTGGAGCGACGAAGACCTCAGTGAACTGCCGCTCGAGGTCCGCGATCGTCTCGGCATCGACCTGATGGGTTGTGAGGTCGTCTGTAAACGTCACCATCAATTTCACCTTCCGCTACGAGGAGCTACAGACAGTTGCCTACCTTCGACGAAGCGCGCGAGCCGCCTGATCCGCGAAAGCGTGTATCTGGGTGCGGACACAGACGTTGAACGCCAACTCCAGCCTGCAGTTGCTACTGCCTTGTTACGCAGCTGCGTCAACCCGAGCATCGGGGCAGCGAAGGTTGTTCACCAGGCAGGGAGAGCAGCCATAATCAACGAATCAATCGGAACATCCGGGGAGGTAGACCTAGTTGGCAGGCAGGCCAGGCCGTCCGGAACAGCCACTGGATCCGGAGGCAGGTCCCCTGGAGCGCTTCGCGTTAGACCTGCGCGCACTCCGTAGGAGGGCTCGGCTCACCTACGCGCAGATGGCCGCCTCGACCCATTTCTCGCAAAGTGCACTGTCTCAGGCGGCAGCCGGCCAGCGGCTCCCCAGCCGCGAAGTCCTCCTCGCGTACGTTCGTGCGTGCGGTGGAGATCCGCGGTGGTGGGAGGAGTGTTGGGAGCGCGTACGGCAGGACCTGTACCGACTCGAGGATGCGCGGGATGTCGGCACGTTCACCCTGCAGAGCTTCGGTGGCGTGGAAGCCACCAGCTTCGTGGGCCGCGAGACCGAACTCACCGAGGCCACCGCCCTGTTGGAGCGCTGTCGGCTGGTCACGCTGGTCGGCATGGGCGGTGTGGGGAAGACGCGGCTGGCCAGGCGCATCGTCCATGAGGTAAGCGAACGGTTCACGGACGGCACCTACTGCGCGGAACTTGCTGAACTCAGCAGCGACCATGCTGTCCCAGAAGCGGTCGCCTCCGCCGTCGGGGTGCACGCCAGGGCTGGGCAGGACCCCTTGTCCGCACTCGCCGAGGCGCTGCGCAGACGGAGCGTTCTCCTTCTCTTCGACAACTGCGAGCATGTGCTCGGCGGATGCGCCCGCACCATTCAGGGCCTGTTGCCGCTGTTGCCAGAGCTGCGTGTCCTCGCGACCAGCAGGCAGCCCCTCGACCTCGGTGCCGAGCATGTGCTGCAGGTGAGACCGCTGGGCCTTCCTCCCCTGCCCCAGAACGAGTCACCGTACGAGACGCACGCCGGAGAAGAGCGCGCCGCGGGAGAAGGCGGCGTGGACTCGCCGGCCATGACGCTCTTCGCCGACCGGGCCGAGGCCGCCTCCCCCGATTTCCGGGTGACCGATGCGAACCGGCACGTTGTCGCCCAGGTGTGCCGAAGGCTGGACGGTCTGCCTCTCGCCCTGGAGATCGCCGCCCGACGGCTGCGCACTTTGGCTCCCGAGGAGCTTCTGGAGCGGCTCGATCACAGGTTCCGCCTGCTGGGCCCCGGTGCCGGAGAACGCACCGCACCCCCTCGCCACCGGGCGCTGCGTGCGCTCTTCGACTGGAGCTACGAGTTGTGCACCGAAACCGAGCGGACGGCCTGGGAGCAGCTGTCGTTGTGTACCGGTGGGGTGCTGCTGACCGATGCGGAGCAGCTCTGCGCGCCCGCCGGGCAGGGTGCCGCCCCCGAGGCCACCGCGGCGGGTGGGGCATTCGAGGCCCTGGCCGGGCTCATGGACAAGTCACTTCTAACCCGTATCGAGACGGATGGCCGCACCCGTCTGTACATGCTTGAGACCGTTCGCGCCTACGGGCAGGAACGCCTCATGGAGAGCGGGCGGGCGCAATTGGCCCTGCGTCGGCACCGTGCTTGGTATCTCCGGCTCGCCGCGCGGGCGGGGCTCTCGTACGGCTCGTCCGCACAGGCATCGTGGCTACGCCGGCTGCGCGTGGAGCACGCGAACCTACGGCAGATCGTCACCTCGCCTCCGCCGCCCGGTGAACCTGCGGAGACCTTGCTACACGCGTGTCTCGGCTTCTGGCTGCACTGTCTGACTTCGGCCAATGTGGGCGAGGGCGCGGGGTGGATGCGAAGGATTCTCGAACGGCACCCTCGACCTCCCTCCCCCGAAACCACCGTCCTCTGGTGCCAGGCTGCGTGGGTGGCTGGGTTCCTGTTGCTTCTCCAGGGAGACTACGACAGCGCCCAGGAGGTGATCACCCGGGGTGAAGGGGCATTGGCCGACATGCCTGCCGCGAACGGCACCGGGTCCGGCACCGTGGCGAGCGGCTTGGCGGACCAGTCAACCCCCGAGGAACTCACGGCAGCATTCCTGCAGTTGCGCGCTCTTCCGGCGCTGTTTGCCGGAGAAACGGAGACCGCCGTGAAGTACACAGAGGCCTCTCTGGCGACCGGCCAGTGGTCCGACGCACTGTTGACTCGGGAACAGTGCGTCGCTCAGCTCGGCTTCGCCGCCGTGATGCAGGGCGATCACGCCCGCTCCACCGCCTTGCTCGAACAGGCGCTGAAGATGTCCGAGGCCCGGGGCGAGGTGTGGCATCGGTGCTATCTCTTGTGGGCCCTAGCTGTCAACCACAGCGAGGCGGGGCGGCCCGAGCTTGCACTGGAGCCCCTCAAGCGCGCTCTCCGGCACATGAGAGAGATCGACGAGCACTTGGGAGAAGCGGCCCTCAGCGAGACCCTAGCCTGGGTGCTCTCCTCCTGTGGCGACCCGCGCTCAGCGGCAGTCGTGCTGGGAGCGGTGGACCGTGTGTGGCATCCGTCCGGTGCTCCTCGCCTCTTCGGTTTCGCGCTCTTGACCGCTCATCGTGAGCGCGGACTCCAGAGCGCGCGCAGACTGCTGGGTGAGAGCGAGTACAAGCGGGCGTACCAGGAAGGGCAGAGCCTCGGCCTGCGGGGGACGTTAGAGAGGGCATTCACAGCCGGTGAGCGGCTCTGCCGGGGAGCTTGAGAACGCCCCTGGTGGTCGGCGTGAGAATGACATGGTCCTTCGTCACTCATGCCAGCAATGGGTGAGCACCACCCGTCAACGTCAACGACAAGCTCATCGCACCTGCGCCACTGACACTCAGACGACGAGGTCCACCTGCCACTCCCCCGCAGACCATCAGCGCGGCCGCGGTGCTGGGGCTGCTGGCGATACCCAACGGCGGTAGGGGCAACGCGTATGGCGGCGCCTTATGCGCGTCGGTGATCGGGGGTCCGGACGGTGATCAGCCCATCGCCACGCTCATGGGCGGGGTCGACGACGCGGACACCAAGGAGGCCATCCGCACCACCCTGCTGGATTGCGAACGCCGACGCGGCAGCCGCCTCGTCTGGGCCCTGGCGGTGGCCGGCCTCGGTCAGGACGTCGGCGGCAACTCCGCGGCCGACCTGGGAGACGCCCATGCTCAGTCGGGTTCCGACGGATCGGTGGACCGTCTCCGGCGGGACACCGACGCTCTCTGGAGTCGGACCTTGGCCCGGGTGGCCGGTATGACAACACGGTGCCGAGCATAGACAGACGGGCAACGATCCAGGCGGGTGCGTGGACTCGGGGCGGGTAGTGCGGGCCCGGTGCGACGGTACGATCGGCGGTTGTTTCGCAGGTAGCAGGCGTGCCGCAGGGCTGAGGCCACTCGCCGGGTGGCCGGACGGGATGGTTGTGACCGAAGTTGACCTTTTCGCGATCCGCGCGTTGCGTGGGGACCAGCGGCACGGGTTCGAGGAGTTCTGCTGCCAGTTGGCGCGCCAGGACGTCCCTGCGGAAGGAGGCCGGTTCGTCCGCGTCGAAGGGGCCGGGGGCGATGGAGGCGTCGAGGCCTATTGGGAGCTTACGGATGGTACGAAGATCGGTTTCCAGGCCAAGTTCTTTCAGAAGCTCGACGTCGCACAGGTCGAAAAGTCGGTCCGAACGGCCTTGAATGTCCACCCCACCTTGGTGCGCATGGTGGTGTGCGCCCCGATCACGCTGACGGGAGCGACGGGGAGGACCAAGGGAGACGGAATCACACCTGCCACCTCGCAGCAGTCTCAGTGGGACGATGCGGTCGAGCGCTGGCGGGAGTTGGCGTCTGCGGAGGGCCGCACGGTGGAGTTCGTCTTCTGGGGCGAGTCGGAGCTGCTGGGCCGGTTGGTCGCCGCCGACCCGTCGGGAGGGCTACGGTCCTTTTGGTTCGACACGCTGTACCTGGGCCCGGAGTGGTTCGCGCGGCATCTGCGGCAGGCGACTGTCGATGCCGGGCCGCGCTACCACCCGGAGCTGACCGTCGAAGTCCCCCTGGCCCAGGCCCTGGACGACTTCGGGTCGACACCGGCGTCGGTGGCGCTGCACCGGTCAATGGCCGACGACCTGGCTGATGAGTTGGCGCGCTGGCCTTCCAAAGACCAGGCGGCGCCGCAGCCAACGGTGTCGACGCCGATGCTGTGACTGAGGAGCTGTCGCGTGCCCTGGACGCGGCGGCCGAGCCGCTCGCACGGGCGGTGGAGGCCTACACGGGGTAGGGCCCCCTGGACCAGCTCGCGGGCGTGAACGTCCGGCACTGCCAGGACTGGATCTTGAAGAAGATCCAGGAGCTCGGATTCGACGGGACCGCCTTCGACGACTACGACCAGCGCATGACGGTCCAGTTCGGAAGCGGCCGGGACCGGCCGCTGTGGGCGGAGCGCCTCGGCAAGAAGTACCAGTGGATCGCCCTCGCATACCTGGCCGCCCTCATCGCCGACCACTTCAAGCGGACCGGGCCGTCCGCGCTGCTGGTACGTCAGGAGTGGCTGAATCAGCGCCTGTCCAAGATCGGAAAGCGCCTGGTGTGGACAGCACTAGGCGAACAGCAGGAAACCAGCGGGGACTTCGACAGCAGCGGACACGGCTACACCGTGCACTCCCGCGCCCACCAGTTGTGGGGTGACAAAATCCACAGCTCTGCTCCGATCGTGCACCGGCCCCGGCCAGCGCAAGACGACCGATTCCCGGCGGCTGTCCCCCACCCGCACGAGCGGAGGTGATCCGATGGTGTCGTCCAGGTCGGCGACCAGAGCCTGGCCCGCGCCCGGGGAGCCGTCCAGGCCGCATGACGGGCCGCTTGCCGGGAGCCCTCGGTGGCGGCACGGCCCGTCGTGACGTTGCGTTACCAGCAACCCGACATCGACCGTGTGGTGCATCCGCTTCTGCCGATGAGCGGGCGTTTCGGGGTGTGGGCACATCGCGCTAGAACTCGAACACGGTGTTGGGGTCGTCCATGGCGCTCCTGAGTTCGCCGAGGTTGCCAATCATGGCAAGAGGCGATGTGCGTGCCACTTCGACGATTCCCCCGACGACGGTCTGCATCGCTGCGACGTCGCCAGATTCAAGTGCCCAGTCAAGGCCGTCAAATAGTCGCTTGTGCGTCTTGCGCCGCTCTTCGAAGACGCGGTCGAAGTAGTCCCGCAGAGTCTTCTCGGACGCCTTGATTCGCGCGACCTCAGTCTCCCGGTACGTCCTGAGCTTTTCGCGCTTTGTGCTCTCCGTTTCGTGGATCTGGATCGATTCGCGCGTAGCACTGACGAGTTGGTTGAGTGCGTTGAGCGCGTCTGCCGCGCTGAGCCTTCCTGCCGCCCCGACCACTAGCTCGGTTGCCTTCGCAGGCAGGGGGGTGCCCTTGGGCAAGCCCTTCTGATCAGGCATCCGGCGTCTCCTTGCGCGCGTCGCGGTAGTTGAAGATGAGTTGCTCGGTGTTTGTATCGAGGTTGCCGTGTTCGTCAGCGACGGGTGCGGTGGCTACATCCCGCACCGACTTGACCAGGACCAGAGCCGCTTGGAGTCGCTTGCCGTGAGCGTCGATGTCGAAAGGTTCGGATTCGAGCAGGTCGAGGGCATTTGTTGCCTGTGAAACCAGCCGAGTGAGGATGTCGTCCAGTTCATGCGCTCGCTTCCTCACTCCACGGAGGCGTTGGTCGCGAACGTCGAGTTGCGCGATGGCGACGTCGACTGCTGTCCGGAGGTTGTGAGCCTCGGTTCGTGCCTTGGTTCCTTGATTCTTCATCGTGAGGCCTGCGATGAGGACGCTGGGGCCAGCGGCTGAGACTTTGAGGACCGTCGCTCCGAGCGTCATCCCACCGCCGCCAGAAGCGAGGCTTCCGCCGCCGAAGAATGCACGCGTTGCACGCTCTGCCGCTGCTCCACGGAGGTTCGCGATCGGCTTGCCAGTGCTGGCCTTTGCCAGTTGCTTTACGGCCTTACGCAGGACCGCCGGAGTTGCGCCGCCGACTATGACTGAGCCGACGACGCCTCGGACCCAACCCGCGACATCCGGATCGAGCTTCGCCATCCCTACGACTTGGGTGATGTTTGAGTCGTCGACTCCGTTGAGGATCAGGTGCTCATGCGCTCGAACCTGCTTGGCATGGCGCTCGAGGAAGTCTCGCATCCGGAAGATGACATCGCGCTGTGCTCGTTCCTGCATTCGACCAAGCGACTGCAGCGCTGCGTTCGCTCGGTCGACCTTTGCAAGGTGAGTGGTGTGGCGATTCTCGTAGCGTGTCGTGTGATGTCGGATCTGCGTTTGAGCACGCTTGATCTGCACGCCACCCACGGCGCCCGCCACCGCGCCGCCGCCTCCCGTGACACCGCTGCCGATGATGATGACGAGCGGGACGAGTGGCAAGACCATCGTCGGCACCTCCTGAGGGGACTGCAAGGCGATGCGCAAGTCCCGCGTTCGTCTCGCACGCGAATGGTATCGCCACGGCCACTCAAATGGCCGATGGGTTGAGCGTTTCGCCCCTGTGCAACACCTTGCCGCGGCTTACAGCTTCTGCACCGCGGTAGCGCCGCCGCAGTCACCGGAGCACTCAGACCATTGAGGTACGGATCAAGTACCTGGACCTCGCTCGCCAGGCGTTCCCGGACCTGCGCCGGCAGGTGGCCGAGGTCCGGGGCCGGCTGGCCGGTCAGCGTGGCAGGTCACCCAGACCGGCCATGGTGGTCGGGCAGTGCCCGTTACGGTGGCCGGCACGGGCGGCGACCTGACCGGCCGCGTCCACGGTGGCGGCGTCCTGCTGGTAGCGGCGGCCGAGGAACGCGTCGACCTCTGCTTCCATAGCGGTCTGATTGATCAGGCGGGCCCGAGCCGGGCGACGTCCTCCAGGATCTCGACCAGGTCGCGGTCACCGGTGCACAGGGCGTCGATCTCGGCACGGATGGCCTCGGTCGGGGATCCTCGATAGGACACGAGCGTGAGATTTACGAACTTGGCAGGTTCTGTACGGAACTTACGCACGTACCTCCTTTCCACCGCAGCAAGGACGCGACCCACCCGAGCGAGACCAGTACATTGCTGGTCCCGCCCGCAAGCTGGCCGTAGTTGCGATCCGTCGAAGCACGTGGGCACTTTGCAACTACTCCGCCCAAAAGCTGATCTTGGGCCGCGATCGTCACGTACGGTGTCGACCGTCGAAGGTCGCTGTCGCGACTGACTGCAGCTGGCACGGCGGTTGACGGGTGTTCCGCGCGACACTGCTGGGTCATCGCCTCACTCTGAAGCCCCTACCCATCCATTCAGCAGCTCCTCAACCGACGCCGGCTTGGCTCCACCGCTTTCGCTGAAGGCCTCGGCTACCAGGTCGATGACGACGCGTGCGGCCGGCTGATGTCGAATGTTGATCTGCTCCTGTATGAACTCGAGACCGCCGTTGGCGTACTCCTCGAAGATGTTGATCCGCTGTTCGATGCGCGCCGCGTCCATGATTTCCGGATCGTCGGTGACCACGTTGGCTGCGATCATGTTGATCAGGGCCTCGCTGAAGGCAGGGGCGGTCAGCGTCTCGTAGCGGATGGGGTCACCGAAGGCTTCCATGAACGAAGCATGACGGTTGTGACAGAACCCCACCGCAGCGGCGAAGAGCAGGATGTCGCGATAGGTGGCAAAGCCTGCCTCGTCCTGCAACTCGATCATGAGGGGTTCGTGCTGCTTCGGGCGGCGGGCGCGGACGTCGACAAACGGGGAGGTCACTTGATCACCTTCAGTTCGGAGTGGTCGGTCTCAGCCCGAATCCACCGGCTTGGTTCCGGGGTGATCGTTTCGGGGTTGCCGCTGGCGGTGGCCGAGATGATCTGGCCGTTCGGGCAGGGAGTTT
>NZ_JBSGBZ010000084.1:0-25904 GCF_053601495.1 Streptomyces sp. NPDC004721 | reverse complement strand
TCGTGACGGGTGGTCCTACGCCTGTTCGTGTTCAGGGGTCGCTGCCAGTGCTGAGCGCCCCAGCGGCTGGTGTAGGCCGGGTCGACGGCGACGACGGTGACGCCGAGCTCGGCAGCCATGGACACGAGCCGTGCGCGCAGGCGGGCGGTGGGCAGGCCGGAGATCAGCTTGCGGAACCGCTTGCGGCGGCCGTGCTTCTCCCGGGTCTTGTCCGCGGCGAAGTCCAGGTCCTCGATCGCGAGGGCCAGACCGCGCCGCGCCGTCCAGTGCAGCAGGCGGATCAGGGCGTGCCGCACCTGCGCGTCCCGATGCTGCGCGCTGCCGGTCAGCCGGTAGCCGAATCTGCGGGGCGCGCCGACGGGGTTGCCGTGCTCATCCAGGCGCCAGGCGGCCAGGTGGTCGGCGTTCATGTCCACCCCGACCAGCCCACCCGCACGAGCCGCTTCCAGCGGCACCGTCCTGACCTGCGGGATCTGCCAGGAGGCGGTCACGTACCAGCGGTTCCGGTCCGTGTCGTAGTTAATGCGGTAGGCCACCGCACGATGGGCGGCGATGCGGTCGGCCCACTCTTCTTCCCGGTGGCGGAAGACGATCCGGCAGGCGAGCACGTACCGGCCGTGGGGCGCGTCGGCCAGCCCGGCCAGTGGCGCCGGGAGTTTGATGCTCACCTCACCGCCTGGTGTGATGCGGATCGTCTTGTTGCCGTACCGCTTGCCGGACTCGCCATCGGCCTGGAGAAACCAGCGCTCGGCCTGCCACCGCAGCCGCCACTGCGCCTCCGAAAGCCCGGCGGCGTTCAGGTGGTGCCGGGCACGCGCCAGCTTCTTACCCCCGCGCACCACCCGCACCCGCCCGGCCTCCGAGTCGGCCCGCACCTCCTCCAGCCGGTCCTGGAGCACGTACAGGCGACGGGACTTGGCAAACCACTCCCGCCGGGAGCGGTAACCGCCCGGCGCCCCCTTGGCACCCTTCGCTCCGACGGCCCGCGCGAGCCGGTGCCTGATCGTTTCGACACCTGCCCGCAGGCTCTGAATGTGGGCGAGTTGACCGCGCCGGGCCAGCGCCCACTGATCGTGCGTGGACTTGGTGATACTTCCCGCCCACCGCGAGGACGAGGGCCCGGTCAGCGCCCGCTTCCGCCGCGCCCATTGCTCGCTGTCATGCGCCAGGCCCGCCGCGCAGCGCGCCTTCAGGTCGCGGGAGGCCAGCGAACCGAGCAGAGCGCCGCCCTGACGCAAGACCGTCTCGTCCTGCCGGGTCAGGCCCTTGAGAGCGGCGCGGATCACCACCCCGGACGGGCCGGGCACCACGAACGACGCCGCCACCCCACGCAACCCGCCCAATGCCCACCCCCGCCCGACGCCGACCAATCCGTCACCGCATCCAACGACCACCCCGACCGAAGGTCACGCATTCGAAACCAGAACTCCCGTCGCCCTGCCGCCCACCACCTCCCCACGCCGCGCACCACCGCTGCGAAGTTCACTCACGCACGCCAGAACACACCCAACCGCCGTCAAGCGGCAGCAGTTCAAACCCCGGCCGGAGCCGCACGACAGGCCGGGAAGGCGGCGGACAGGCCTGTGCCTAGGACGCGGACGGCCGTACGGTGACCTCGGCTCCCGGGCTGAACTTCTCCAGCAGTTCGGCGAGTTCGGCCGCCGCCGCCTCCGCCTCGGCAACCGGCATCGGGGCCAGGCTCTCCAGCAGGAAGATGCCCGACGCGGTCTGCTCGGTGAGGCGGGTGCGCGGGCCCTGGCGCCAGTTCCAGCGGCGGCAGGTCACGCCGGCGTCGTCGCACCACACCACCTCGCCCGCGTCCGGGTGTTCGACGGTCTCCTCGCCGCCCGCGACGGTCACGAAGTCCTCCTCGCCACTAGCGCGCACCAGGCGCATGCCACCCACGATCCGGTCGAGGTCCTCGCCTCCGACGGGGATGAGACGGGCGACGCTGATGGCGTTGTAGAGGTCGACGAGCAGGTTGATGCGGGGCAGTCCGGCGCCGGTCAGCGCCCGGCGGGCCAGCGCCTCCGCCGAGTTGCGGGTACGGGAGGGCTTGGAGCCGAACGCCGTGTACGTCTCGCGCCAGGCGGCCATGTGCGGGTCCTCGTGCGGGACGCGCCCGTCCAGGCGTGCCGCCAGACGGCGTGCGGCGTCGTCCAGGAGCGCCGAGGAGGCCTCGGTGCTCGGTCCGCCCACCAGCCCGTGGGCCTCGACGGCCACGTGGGCGAAGCCGGGCGCGAGTGCGCGCACCTCGTCGGAGACGGTCAGCGTCAGTGCCATGTTCGCCCGCCTCGCGGTCAGAGTGCGGCAGGGAGCGTCTTCCACAGCCGCGGCCGGTCCGGAGCGGCCGTGAGGGCGGCCAGCACGGCCGGGTGGGGTTCAGCGTACAGCACCGGATAGTCCATCTCGTTGGACTTCGGGTCCGGTACGAAGGCCAGGCGCTCACCGGCGAGGGAGAACCGGGCGTCGACGCCCGGCTTGTTGCCGCGCGGGTCCTGCCGGTGCCAGGCTCCGTTGAACCGGACGGCAACCAGTCCGTGCACCACGTGCCCGCCGCCCTCGTCGTGCGTCAGCCGCTGATAGCACAGCGCCGTCGGGATGTCCTCGGCCCGCAGCAGCGCCGCCAGGGCATGGGCCTTGGCGTAGCAGATGCCGGTGCGCAGCCGGAGGACGTCGGAGGCGCGCCAGGTGACGCGCGGGTCACCCGCGTCCTGCGAGTGCGGGATGCCGTCGCGCACGAACTCGTACGCGGACCGCGCATAGGCATACGAGTCCGCCACCCCCTCGGCGAGGCGCGCAGCCGTCTCGCGGACCATCGGGTGCTCATGGTCGATCACCTCGTCGGCGGCCAAATACGCAGACAGGTCGGGGGTGTTCTGGATCAGCTCCATGCCCGCAGAGCATAGGAACGCGACCACTCGATCGTCAATGACTTTTCGAGTAATCGCATAACTATGCAGATCCGACCGATCCGGTCGGCGTGCCCGGGCTAGCGCGCCATCTCCTCCTTCAGCGCGGCCACGAACGTGTCCACGTCGTCCTCGGTGGTGTCGAAGGCGCACATCCAGCGCACGACGCCCTCCGCCTCGTCCCAGAAGTAGAAGCGGAACCGCCTCTGCAGGCGCTCGCTCACGTCGTGCGGGAGCTTGGCGAAGACGCCGTTGGCCTGCACCGGGTAGAGGATCTCCACGCCGTGCACGGCGCGCACGCCCTCCGCGAGCCGCTGGGCCATCTCGTTGGCGTGCCGGGCGTTGCGCAGCCACAGGTCCTTGGCGAGCAGCGCCTCCAACTGCACCGACACGAAACGCATCTTGGAGGCGAGCTGCATGCTCATCTTGCGGATGTGCTTCATCCGGCGGACGGCGTCCTGGTTGAGGACCACGACCGCCTCGCCGAACATCGCGCCGTTCTTCGTCCCGCCCAGGGAGAGGATGTCGACGCCGACGGCGTTGGTGAACGTCCGCATCGGCACGTTCAGGGAGGCGGCCGCGTTGGCGATGCGGGAGCCGTCCAGGTGCACCTTCATGCCCCGCGCGTGCGCGTGCTCGCAGATGGCGCGGATCTCCTCGGGCGTGTAGAGGGTGCCGAGTTCGGTGCTCTGGGTGATCGAGACGGCCTGCGGCATCGCCCGGTGCTCGTCCTCCCAGCCGTATGCCTGCCGGTCGATCAGCTCGGGGGTGAGCTTGCCGTCGGGCGTGGGCACGGTGAGCAGCTTCAGGCCGCCCATGCGCTCGGGGGCGCCGCCCTCGTCGACGTTGATGTGCGCGCTCTCCGCGCAGATCACCGCGCCCCAGCGGTCGGTGACCGCCTGGAGCGCCACGACGTTCGCGCCGGTTCCGTTGAACACCGGGAACGCCTCCGCGGTGGCACCGAAGTGGCTGCGGACGATCCGCTGGAGGTTCTCGGTGTAGTCGTCCTCGCCGTACGCGACCTGGTGCCCGCCGTTGGCCACGGCCAGGGCGGCGAGCACCTCCGGGTGGACCCCGGCGTAGTTGTCGCTGGCGAACCCGCGGACCTCGGGGTCGTGATGGCGACGCGCGTCGGTCCTGGGAGGGTTCACGGCTTGTCGGTCAGCCACAGACGGTTTCCGTTCACTTCCGCGGCGGGCTTGCTCCACACGTCGACGATGGCCTCGGCCAGGTCCTTGACGTCCGTGAAGCCCGCGAACTTCGCGTTGGGGCGCTCGGCGCGCATCGCGTCGTGCACCAACGCCTTCACCACCAGGATCGCAGCCGCGGACGTCGGCCCTTCGGCGCCCTCGGCCTTCCCTGCCTTGCGGAAGTAGTCGGCCATGGCCAGCGTCCACGCCTCGGCGGCCGCCTTGGCGGCGGAGTACGCAGCGTTGCCCGCGGTGGGCTTGCTGGCGCCGGCCGCGCTGATCAGGAGGTACCGGCCGCGCTCGCTGCGCTGCAGCGCCTCGTGGAAGGCCAGGGAGGTGTGCTGCACGGTGCGGATGAGCAGCAGCTCCAGGAAGTCCCAGTCGTCCAGGCTGGTCTTGGTGAAGGTCTCGCTGCCGCGCCAGCCGCCCACGAGGTGGACCAGGCCGTCGATCCGGCCGAAGTCCTTCTCGATGTGCGCGGCCCAGTCGCGGGTGGACTGGAGGTCGAGCAGGTCGACGGTGTCCCCGGTGACGCGGGCGCCGCCGGAGGCGTACCGGGCGGCGTCCACGGCCTGCGACAGCCGCTCCGGGTCGTTGTCCGCGCCGACGACGGTCGCCCCCGCCTCGGCGAGCCTGCGCAGCGCCGCCCGGCCGGCCGGTCCGCCCGCGCCGGCCACCGCGATCACCGCACCGCTGAGAGCCCCGTTGCCCACCATGTTCCTCGCCTCCTGCGCAGTGTTCTCGGATTCGCGGCCGCTCACGCGGCGACCCGCTCGGTGCTGTCCGCCGTGATGCCCTTGGTCGAGGCGATCACATTCTTCAGCCTCTTGGACAGTGCCTCGTAGAACATGCTGAGCGGAAACTCGTCCGGAAGCACGTCATCCACGAGCTTGCGCGGGGGCTGGGTCAGGTCCAGGGCCTCGGGCCCCTTGGCCCACTTGGAGCCCGGGTGCGGAGCGAGGTAGGTGGAGACCAGTTCGTAGCCGGCGAACCAGTGGACCAGCTTGGGGCGGTCGATGCCGTCGCGGTAGAGCTTCTCGATCTCGGCGCACAGCTGG
This sequence comes from Streptomyces sp. NPDC004721, assembly GCF_053601495.1. Classification (NCBI taxonomy): domain Bacteria; kingdom Bacillati; phylum Actinomycetota; class Actinomycetes; order Kitasatosporales; family Streptomycetaceae; genus Streptomyces; species Streptomyces sp. NPDC004721. The sequence continues at coordinate 20,744 of NZ_JBSGBZ010000084.1, read as the reverse complement.
TTGGTGACCTGCGGGGCGCGCTCCCAGTCGATGGTCAGCTTGTTGTCGGTCCAGCGCACCACGTCGTGCTTGTGCAGGTAGGCGAAGAGCAGCTGACCGCCGAGGCCGTCGTAGTTGCGCACGCGCTCGCCGGTGACCGGGAAGCGGAACATGCGGTCGAACAGCACCGCGTACTGCACGTCACGGGCCTGCGCGACACCGTCGGCCTGGAGCTTCACGGCCTCCTTGAAGGCGGTGAGGTCGCAGCGCAGCTCCTCCAGGCCGTACATCCAGAACGGCTGTCGCTGCTTGATCATGAACGGGTCGAACGGCAGGTCGCCGTGGCTGTGGGTGCGGTCGTGGACCATGTCCCACAGCACGAAGGCCTCCTCGCTGCGCTTCTGGTCGTGGACCATGGCGGCGATGTCCTCGGGCAGTTCGAGGCCCAGGAGGTCGACGGCGGCGGCGGTGACGCGGCGGAAGCGGGCGGCCTCGCGGTCGCAGAAGATGCCGCCCCAGGAGAACCGTTCCGGCGCCTCGCGCACGGCGATGGTCTCCGGGAAGAGGACGGCGGAGTTGGTGTCGTAGCCGCCCGTGAAGTCCTCGAAGGTGATGCCGCAGAACAGCGGGTTGTCGTAGCGGGTGCGCTCCAGTTCGGCCAGCCACTCCGGCCAGACCATGCGCAGCACGACCGCCTCGAGGTTGCGGTCCGGGTTGCCGTTCTGCGTGTACATGGGGAAGACGACCATGTGCTGGAGGCCGTCCGCACGGTTCGCGGCGGGCTGGAAGGCCAGCAGCGAGTCCAGGAAGTCCGGCACCTCGAAGCCGCCCTCGGCCCAGCGGCGCAGATCCCGCACGAGCGCCTCGTGGTAGACGGCGTCGTGCGGCAGCAGCGGGGACAGCTCCTCGACGGCGTCGATCACACGGCGCACGACGGCGTCGGCGTCCGCGCGGCCGGGGGCGCCGTCGGCCGTGAAGTCGATCGAGCCGTCCTTCGACTGCCATGGCCGGATTCGCTCCACGGCATCCTTGAGCACGGGCCACGCCGGGTGCTCAACCACCCTGGCCACCGGAGGAACCTTCTCCTCCGCACCCACCTGCACAAGAATTTCCGTCATGTCTCATCCTCCACGGGACAACCTCGCGTAAGGAGACCGTATACATACAGGGTTTCTCCCAGCAAGGGGACCCTCGGGAAATTATTCTGCGCGCGGCCATGGTCACCGGCTATTTTCCTGCCGTACACCCGGACGGGGCCAGACTCGGTGGCCGGTCGGGTGACGGACGCCACGTCTCTCCGGGGGCGGTTTCCGGCCGTTGGCGACCGTGTGAAGGCCTCACGGCCCGGCGGTCAATGCACCGGGGACTCGCCCACGCCGGAGTGACCGCCGCGACGGATCCGGCCCCGTCCTGCGGGCCGTCACCCCACTGCGGCGTGTACGCGGGGGTTCAACCAGCGTGTGGGCCATTAGGCTGCGTCACTACCGCGCGGACGACGGGGTCCGTTCGCTCCGCGCCGCGCAGAGCCGCCGTCGACGGAAGCGAGTTGAACTTTGAACTTCCTTACCATCGGTCACCGCGGAGTCATGGGAGTCGAGCCCGAGAACACCCTCCGTTCCTTCGTCGCCGCCCAGCAGGCCGGCCTGGACGTCATCGAACTCGATCTGCACCTGAGCAAGGACGGCGCCCTCGTCGTCATGCACGACGACAAGGTGGACCGCACCACCGACGGCAGCGGCGCGATCGCCGACAAGACACTCGCCGAGCTGCGCTCCCTGGACGCCGGCCGCGGCGAGCGGATCCCGGTCTTCGAAGAGGTCCTCGACGCGGTGCGGGCACCGCTCCAGGCCGAGATCAAGGACGTGGCCGCGGCCCGCGCGCTGGCCGAGATCCTGCACGAGCGGGACCTGGTCTCCCGCGTGGAGGTGTCCTCGTTCCACGACGAGGCGATCGCCGAGGTCGCCCGACTGGTGCCGGGGGTGCGCACCGCGCTCGTGGCCAGCCGCTACGGCTCCGAGGTCGTCGAACGCGCCACCGCCGCCGGCGCCGCGACCGTCTGCCTCAACATCCGCCGGCTGACCCTCGAGATCGTCGAGCACGCGCGCAAGGCGGACCTGCGGATCATCGGCTGGGTCGTCAACACCCTGGACCATCTGCGCCTGGTCCGCGCCCTGGAGCTGGACGGGGCGACCACCGACTACCCGGAGATCAAGCTCACGGGCCGCTTCACCGCCTGATCCCCTGGGCTAGGATGCCTAGGCGAGTTCCTTGACCAGCAGCTCGAACTCCAGGTCGTCGCGCTGCGGAATGCCGAACCGCTCGTCGCCGTACGGGAAGGGGGTCATCCTTCCCGTACGGCGGTAGCCGCGGCGCTCGTACCAGGCGATCAGGTCCTCGCGCACGGAGATCACGGTCATGTGCATCTCCCTGGCGCTCCAGTCCTCCCGGGCCTGACGCTCGGCCTCCGCGATGACCACCTTGCCCAGGCCCGCACCCTGAAGTGCGGGGCTGACGGCGAACATGCCGAAGTAGGCGTGGTCCCCCTGATGCTCGAGTTGGCAGCAGGCGACCACGCGGCCGTCCCGCTCGACCGTCAGCAGCCTGCTGCCGGGCGACTTGATCACCTCCAGCACGCCTTCGGGGTCCGTCCGCTGCCCCTGGAGGATGTCCGCCTCGGTGGTCCAGCCGACCCGGCTGGAGTCCCCGCGGTACGCGGACTCGATCAGGCGCACCAGCGTGTCGGCATCGGCGTCGCGGGCGTCACGGAAGGTCAGTCCGCTGGCGGCGGTCTTCATGGGGCGAGCCTTTCGGTTCGGGCGCGGTCGAGCGCCATCCTGCCACTAGGGTCTTTCGTTTGGGTCAGCCCGGATCAGGGAGCGGGGTCTGGTGATGGGGGCACCTCCCACGCCGTTCAGGCAGTGGGGGAGGATCGCAACGCGGAGGAGGGCGGCAGGGCGAAGCCCTGCCAACCGACGACAACGCGGCTGGGGGTACCCCCTGCTCGAAGAGCTTGGGGGAACGGTGCCAGGGCCCGCGAGCCCGGCATGATCCAAACGAGAGGCACTAGGGTCCGGGTGCATGGTGCACGTACTCAGCAGCCGGACACTGGTCCGGCCCACGGACCCCGAGCGCTCCCGTGTCTTCTACGGCGAGCGGCTCGGCCTCGCCGTCTACCGCGAGTTCGGCGCGGGGCCGGAGCGGGGCACCGTCTACTTCCTCGGTGGCGGTTTCCTGGAGCTCTCCGGGCGCTCCGACGGCCCGCTGTCCCCCTCCGTGCGGCTGTGGCTCCAGGTCGAGGACGTGGCGGCGGCCCACGAGGAGCTGCGGGTGAAGGGCGTCGAGATCACGCGTGAGCCGGTGCGCGAGCCGTGGGGTCTGATCGAGATGTGGATCGCCGATCCGGACGGCACGCCCATCGTCCTTGTCGAGGTGCCGGCGGAGCACCCGCTGCGTTACCGGGCGGCGATCTGAGCCGGATCCGGGCGCGGGCGGGCGCGGTGGCTCCCGCTGGCCCGCGTCGGCGGCCGGGGCTAGCGTGCTGGTGAGTGGGGGTGAGCCTTCCCGGAGGAGTGCCATGGAGTTCGACAAGCCGGTGGTCGGCGGACCTTGCTGGGCGGAGCTGGGCACCAGCGATCTGGAGGCCGCCACACGGTTCTACACGGAGGTGTTCGGCTGGCGGATGCGGAGCGACCCCCGGCTGGTCTCGGGTGACTACACCCTTGCTCACCTCGGAGACGCGCCGGTCGCCGCGATCACGCCCCTGTACCAGAGGTCGCAGCCGGTCGCGTGGAACGTCTCGTTCGCCGTCGCCGACGCGGACGCCGCGGCGAACAAGGTGGTGGAGGCCGGCGGGACGGTGATCCACGGCCCGCGGGACATCTACGACGAGGGTCGCTTCACCGTCGCACTGGACCCGTCGGGCGCGGCCTTCCAGATGTGGCAGGCGCGGGAGTTCTCCGGTGCCGGGGTGTTCAACCGGCCCGGCTCGCTCGGCTGGGTGGAACTCGTCACCCGCAACCCCAAGCGGGCCAGGGACTTCTACACGAGCGTGTTCGGCTGGAGCGTCAACGCCTCGGAGTGGTACACGCAGTGGGGTCTGCACGGCGAGGACTTCGGCGGCGTGACCGCGATGCACGACCGCTTCCCGGCCGATGTGCCGCCGCACTGGCTGCCGTACTTCGCGGTCGAGGACGTCGACGCGACCACGGACATCGCGGTACGGGCCGGCGCCAAGGCCCTGCTGGAACCCACCTCGCTCCCGGAGGACGGCCCCCGCATCGCGGTCCTGCGGGACCCCCAAGGCGCGACCTTCGGCATCTACCGGTCCGCCCAGGAGAGCTGAGGTCCGTCCAGGAAGGCCGAGGTCCGCCCAGGTGAGGCGAGACCCCGCGACGGTCCGCCCGGGTCCACGAGACGGTCGTGGACCCGGGGCGGACCTCCGACTCAGAGGCGCAGGGCGCCCGGGCGGCCCTCCAGCCGGCCGAGCAGCTCGCCCAGGAGGGCGGCCAGTCCGTCCCGTTCCCGCCTGGCCAGGCCGGACAGGACGGCCCGTTCGTAGGCGAGCTGTTCCGGCAGGACGCCGTCGACGAGGTCCCGTCCGGCTTCTGTGAGGCGCACGTGGGCGACCCGGCGGTCGCGGGTGTCGCCGCGGCGCTCCACCAGTCCGCGTTCGGTCAGCTGCTTCAGGCGTTTGGTGACGGCGGCCCCCGAGGAGAACGTCTCGCGGGTCAGTTCGCTCGGGGTGAGCTCGTCCCCGGTCCGTCGCAGGGCCCCGAGCAGGTCGAACTCGGGCCGGCTGAGACCCGCCCGGCGCAGCGGCGCGTCCTCGGCCTGCTGGAGGAGGGCGGCGCAGCGGTTGATCCGGCCGATGATCTCCATCGGCGCGGTGTCCAGGTCGGGGTGGACGGCCCGCCACTGGCGGACCACGCCGGCGACGGTGTCGTCGCCCGGCTCGGTCCCCGTGGGCCGGGTCCGCTCGTGCGCCGCGTCCCCGGTCGCCGCCCCCTCGTGGGGCGGCCGTCCGTTCCTCGCCGTCATGGCCGTACGTCCTCCGTCGTCTCGCCCGTGCTCGCCGGGGCGTGCAGGCCCTGGCGTCGTACCGTCGCGGCGAGCGTACGGTGTGCGGACTGCTCGGTGAACACGACCCGCTCCTGGGGCAGGGCGCGTTGCCACCACTCGCCGGACGCGGCGTCGGCGGTGGCGCGCAGGTCGGCCACCGCGGCGGTCAGGCTCCGGCGGGCGGACTCCAGGGCGGTGGGCGCGGTCCGCTCCTCGGCGAGCAGGCGGGCGGCCCCTTCGCGGGCCCGGTCGACGGCGGCCAGGGCGTGCTCGATGCGGTCGCCGGCCCGGCGATTGGTGACGGCGACGGCGGCCACGAAGCCGACCAGCGCGCCGACCAGGGTGTCCACGGCCCGCTCGGTGATCAACTCGCCCGTCTCGTGGTGCCCGGCGAACTCGATGATGAGCAGCGCCAGCGGGGTCACGCAGATGCTGCCGAGCCAGTAGTTGCGGCCCATCAGCGCCTCGGCGCCGAAGTTGAAGGCCATGCAGAGCAGGACGAGGGCCAGGTCACTGGCGTGCGCGAGCGGGGCGACGGCGGCGAACACGAGGACGCCGACTAGGTTGCCGACGACGCGCTGGATGCCCCGCTTCCAGGTCAGGGTCATGTTGGCCTGGTAGAGGGAGGCGGCGGTGACCAGGGCCCAGTAGGGGCGGCCGACGCCGAGCGCGAGGGAGGCGTAGCCGGCGAGGGCGCAGCCCAGCGCGGTGCGCACCACGATCGGGGTGAGCGGGCCGAGCCGGGTCCACCAGGGCCGGTGGGGGGCGGTGGCCTCGGCGTCCACGCCGAGCAGTTCGTCGGCGTCCGCCGCCGTCTCGCCGGCCTCGGGGATCGGGCCGGTCCCGCACAGTCGGCGGGCCCAGGTGCGCAGCCTCTCGGGGTCCGTGTCCGCGGGGGCGGCGAGCGCGACCTCGGCGCGCACGACGAGCCGTTCAAGAGCGCGCCGGGGAGCGGTGCGGGCGCCGGTGGACAGCAGCGTCTGCCAGGCGGCCTGGACGGCGGCGGCCGCGGCGGCGCGGGTCCGGGCGTGGCCTTCGCCGGTGCCGCCGGTGGCCGCGTGGGCGGCGGCCGCGTTCAGCGCCTGCGCGGTGGCGCGGCGCTCCGGGCCGTGCGGGCGCAGCAGCCCGGGAGCCATGCCGACCAGCCAGGCCCAGGCAGCCGCGGCGAGGGCGAGCGCCAGGTGGGCCGGGATCTGACCGAGGGTCTGCGGGGCGAACAGGGAGGCGGAGCTGATGAAGGTGAGGACGACGTTGCCGGGCGGTCCGATGCGTGTGGCGTCGCAGAGCGCCTTCTGCACGGCGGCCATCAGGGCGCCGATGGTGACCAGGACGACCGGGTCGGTGGTGAGCGAGGCGGTGACCAGGGCGATGGCGAGACCGCCGATCATGCCGAGGACCACCCAGGCCAGCGCGCGGGCCCTGGCGGCGTAGGGGCGGTTGTGCGCGTACAGGGCGCACAGCGAGCCCGCCATCGTGTACATGGCCAGGTCGAGCCGGCCGAGGACGAGCAGGGTGAGGTTGGGCACGGCGACCGAGACGAGGACGCTCAGGGCGGGCTTGAACCAGATGTCCGAGGGGCGGCCGAGCCGCAGCACGCCGGTGAGCGGAAGATGCCGGGCGATCCGGCTGGGGGTGGGGGGCACACTGCTCATACCGACAAGCTTAACAGGTGTTTTACTTGTGAAACATATTGGTCGTCGTACCGCCCCCGGCTCGTGACGTGCCGCGCTTCCCCGAACGCGCCCCGTATACCTCCTTGCGCTCGTGTGCGCACCGCGTGCCCCGGGCATCGCTTGACCGACCGGCCGTCCGGCGGCGGCCGTGATCCGTCGAACGGGGAGGTGGGGGGTGCACGGATCGACTTCGCCCGGCTGGCTGCTGGTCGCGCTGTGCGCGGCGACCGGGGTGTACTGCCTGCTGCGGATGCGCAGCACCGTCGAGGACCAGCGCCGTGCCGCGGGCGGCGAGGCGGTCATGGGCTTCGGCATGGCCGCCATGGCCGTCCCGGCAGCGGTGTTCACACCACCGGTGTGGGCCTGGTCTGCCTATGGGGTGGTCTTCGGCGCGACCGCGCTGCATTCGCTGTGGTCGGCGCGGACGAGCCCGCACCATCTGCACCACCTGGTGGGCGCGGCGGCCATGGTCTACATGTGCGTGGTGATGGCCGTCTCGCCCGGCTCCCATCACCACGGCGGGACCGGAGTGCCGCCGCTCACCGGCGCGCTGCTGCTGTACTTCGCCGGATACGTCCTGCTGTCCGGCGTCCGGCTGGTCCCCGCCGGGGCGGTGGTGGGGAGCGGCGCGCGCGGCGCCACGGGGTGGGGCGACCGGCCGGAGCTGGCACGGGCGTGCCGGCTGTCGATGGGGATCGCGATGGTGGCGATGCTGCTGACCATTTGACTGCTCCCCCCTGAGGGAGGGGATTCCTGGCTCAGGCTGCTCTACCTTCTTGTTCGGGTTGATCGAGCCATTCGTAGGGTTGGGTCGCCCAGAGGTGCTGGGTGTGGCTATCAGGCTGCTGCCGTTCCATGGCTCTGGAGGCTTGGCCGCCCGGCGCCTCACGACGACTCGGCCGCCGATTAGGAAGTGCGAACAAGTCGCTGTGTAGAGCAATGCCGGCGAGGTCGTCCGTGGCACGAACAGCACGAACACGAACGTCAGGAGCACGATGAGCCGGATATGGGTGGGGTACCGGGCATGTCCACCCCCGCCACACCCACCCCCCGGCACTTGTCCCGATCACCCGGCACCACCATGCGACCGTACGCACGACACCCGAACACCCGCACCCCTCTTCCGATGCGATCACCCCGATCGGCGAACACCAGTACACGTGTTCGCGTTCGGCCTGCTCCGCCGGGCAGGCTGTCAGGGCGCCCCGGAATCCGGACGCGGTGGCGCTCCGCGCCGCTGTCACAGGTCCGGCGTGAACGCCGGGACGGCGAGGTCGGTGCCAGGGCGCCGTGGTCTGCGTCACTTTGCCGAGGAGCCGTGCCCACGGGGCTGTCGCCCCCTCATAGGGTGGCTCGCATGATGGTCCCCGCGGTCCTGCTGCTGCTCGGCGCCCTGACCGCCGTCGCCGCCCCTCGGCTGCTCGCCCGGGCCGACTGGCCGGACCGTGAACCGGTGCTCGCGCTGTGGGTGTGGCAGTGCGTGGTCGCCGCGGTCCTGTTGTGCTGCGCGCTGTCGATGACGCTCAGCGCGGCGGCCGCCTGGCAGGCGGTGCGCGGCCATGTGTTCGCCCCGGCTCCGCGTTCGGTGGTGGAGGCGTACGCACTCGGCACGGCCGACGCCTGGGCGCCGACGACCGCGGTGGCGCTCGCGTGCGGCGCAGCGTGGAGCGCGGCCATGCTGCTCCGCGAGGTGGTACGAGCCCGGGCGCGACGCAGGCTGCGCCGCGCCGAACTCCTCGTCCGCGCCCCGCTGCTGCCCGGCGAGGAGTCCGGCACCGACCGGCTCGTGGTGCTGGAGGGCGAGCAGCCGGACGCCTGGTGGCTGCCCGGCCCGTCGCCCCGACTGGTCATCACCACGGCCGCGTTGCGCAAGCTGAAGGGGCGGCAGCTGGACGCCGTCCTCGCGCACGAGCAGGGCCACGCGCGGGCCCGGCACGACTGGCTGCTGCACTGCTCCGCGGCGCTCGCCGGCGGCTTTCCGCAGGTGCCGGTGTTCGCCGCGTTCCGCGACGAGATGCACCGCCTGGTCGAACTCGCCGCCGACGACATGGCGTCACGCCGCTTCGGCCGCCTGACGACCGCCCTCGCCCTGGTCGGGCTCAACGAGCACCGCGGCGTGTTCGGCCCGTGCCCCGCCGCCCAGGCGCACGTCCCTCAGCGCGTGCACCGCCTCCTCACTCCCCCGAACCGCCTCCCGGCCGCCCGCAGACTGCGCCTGACGGCGGTCGCCTCCCTCGTCCCGGTGATACCGGTCCTGGTGGCGGTGATACCCGGGTTGAGGGCGCTGGGCTAGGAACGGCCCCCGTCCGTGACCGGCATCCGGTGGCCGGGGCGCCCGGGGTTGGGCCATCATCGGCCCATGGCTGCCGTGCTCTTCGACTTCTCCGGGACCCTCTTCCGCGTCGAGTCCTGCGGGTCCTGGCTGAGAGCCGTCCTGGACGATGCTGAACTCACCTTTGAGGAACCGGAGTTGGTCCGGACGGCACGCGCACTGGAGGAGGCCGGGGCGCTGCCGGGCGGGGCGCCGCCGTCGCGGCTGCCCGACGAGGTGGCCGGGCTGTGGGAGATCCGGGACCGCAGCGCCGAACTCCACCGTTCCGCCTACACCACCCTGTCCCGTCAAGTGCCGCTGCCCGACCCGGCGTTGCACGACGCGCTGTACGAGCGGCACATGACACCCGCGGCCTGGGCCCCCTACCCGGACGCGGCCGAGGTGCTGCGCACGCTGCACGAGCGCGGGGTCGGCGTGGGCGTGGTGAGCAACATCGGCTGGGACCTGCGCCCGGTGTTCCGCGCCCACGGCCTCGACGCGTACGTGGACGCCTACGTGCTGTCGTACGAGCACGGCGTCCAGAAGCCGGACCCGCGCCTGTTCGCTCTCGCCTGCGCGGCGCTCGGCGCCGACCCGAAGGACGTGCTGATGGTCGGCGACAGCCGCCACGCGGACGGCGGTGCGGCCGCCCTGGGCTGCGGCGTGCACTTCGTGGACCACCTGCCGGTCACTCGGCGGCCGGACGCGCTGCTGCCGGTCCTCGGCCTGCTCGACCGGACGGACTGAGCCGCCACCGCACGGCCGCGCCGCCGGCACGCCCACCCAGCCTGGGCGGCAGCCCCTTGACGGCACCGGGTACGCGAAAGTCCGCCCGCCTCGGACGATCCCCCGTTTCGCCCGAGACGGACGGCAGCACGACGGACCCCTGCCGGGGCCGGTCCGCTTGTGCTGAGTATAGTTGGCTGGCAGCCAGTCAACGCAGGAGTCACAGCATGTCCCCGCGAAGCGCCTCGGTCAATGAAGAGTTGCGACGGCGTTCCCGGGAGCGGCTCCTCCAGGCGGCGGTCGAGCTGGTCGGCGAGCACGGGTACGACGCGACGACGCTCGGCGCCATCGCCGACCGCGCGGGGTCGGCACGCGGACTGGTCTCCTACTACTTCCCCGGCAAGCGCCAGCTGGTGCAGTCCGCCGTGCACCGGCTGATGCACCGCACGCTCCAGGAGGCGCTGGAGCGCGAGCCGCACACCGAGGACGGCCGGGAGCGGCTGGCTCGGGCCGTCGACGCGATCCTGGGTCTGGCCCGGGACCGGCCGGTGCTGATGCGCCAGCACATGGCGGGGATCCTGCACGAGGAGGGCTTCGTGCAGTGCCCGGAGCAGCAGCGCCTCTCCGAGCTGCTGCGGGACACGGTGGCCCGGCGCGGTTCGCAGGACGTCGACGCCGACTACCCGATGCTGCGCGCCCTGCTCATGGGCGCCGTCTACGCCGCGCTGGTGCCCGGGGCGCCGATGGCGGTGCCGGTGCTGCGGGCCGAGCTGTTCGAGCGCTACCGGCTCGACTGGGACATGGGAGCGCCTCCGGAGGCGCAGCCGCCCGGCGGCTCCTGCGACACGGACCTGTCCCGCTTCTTCGCGACCGGCCGGATCCCGGCGCCCCCGCCGGAGCGGTAGCCCGACGGCCGGCATACAGATCCGGGCCGCGACACGCGGGCGGTCCCGCGCGGCCTCCCCCGGCGGTCCGCTTGGTGCCATGCTGGAGCCATCAGCGATCTCCTGCGGTCCATGTGCGATCCATCGGGGTAAGGAGTTCCGCCGTGCTGCGTGTCGCCGTCATCGGCTCGGGGCCGAGCGGGTGCTACACCGCTCAGGGCCTGGTCCAGCAGGACCCCTCGGTGCGCGTCGACGTCCTCGACCGGCTGCCGTGCCCGTACGGGCTCGTGCGCTACGGCGTGGCGCCGGACCACGAGAAGATCAAGTCGCTGCAGAACAATCTGCGGACGGTCCTGGAGCACGAGCGGGTCCGGTTCCTGGGCGGCGTCCAGGTCGGCGGCCCCGGCGGACTGCCCGCCGCGCGGCTGCGCGAGCTGTACCACGCGGTGGTCTACTGCGTGGGCGCCGCCACCGACCGCCGTCTGCACATCCCGGGCGAGGACCTGCCGGGCAGCTGGTCGGCGACCGAGTTCGTCTCCTGGTACAGCGCCCACCCCGACTCCGAGGACAGCGGTTTCGTGCGCGGCGCGCGGTCGGCCGTCGTCGTCGGCGTGGGCAACGTCGCCGTGGACGTCACGCGCATCCTGGCGCGCGGAGCGGCCGAGCTGAGCCCCACCGACATGCCCGAGGCCGCGCTCGCCGCGCTCACCGCGAGCCGGGTAACCGAGATCCACATGGTGGGCCGGCGCGGCCCGTCGCAGGCCCGCTTCACGACCAAGGAGCTGCGCGAGCTGGGCGCCCTGCCGGACACCGACGTCGTCGTCGACCCCGAGGAGCTGGCGCTGGACCCAGCCTGCGCTGATCCCTCGGCGCTGACGGCCGCCCAGCGCCGGAACATCGAGGTCCTGCGCGGCTGGGCCGCGACGCCGCCGAAGGGCGGCAGCCGCCGGATCCGGCTGCGCTTCTTCCTGCGCCCCGTCGAACTGCTCGCCGACGGCGGCCGCGTGGGCACGGTGCGACTGGAGCGCACGGCGCCGGACGGGCACGGCGGCGTCGTCGGAACGGGTCGGTACGAGGACATCGCGGCCCAGCTGGTGCTGCGGTCGGTGGGCTACCGCGGAGTGCCGCTGGACGGGCTGCCGTTCGACGCGGGCACCGGCACGGTGCCGCACCGGGACGGGCGCGTGCTGCGCGACGGCGCCGTCGCGCCGGGCGAGTACGTGGCCGGCTGGATCAAGCGGGGTCCCACGGGCGTCATCGGCACCAACCGGCCGTGCGCGAAGGAGACGGTGGCCTCGCTGCTCCAGGACGCGCCCGGGCTCGTGGGCAGGCAGGTGCCGGACGACAGCCTCCCGGTGCTGCGAGCCGAGGGTGTCGAGCCCGTGCGGTGGGCGGGCTGGCAGGCCATCGAGCGGGCCGAGGCGGAACTCGGCGTCTCCCTGGGGCGCAGCGTGGTCAAGCTGCCGGACTGGGAGTCCCTGCGGTCGGCGGCCGGCACCGCGGTCTCCCAGGTCTAGGGGCCCCCAAGGCAGCGCGGTCGCCCCGGTACGTGCCCGCGGGAATCCATGAACCGGTCCGGCCCCGCCAGGCTCTGGCGGGGCCGGACCTCTGGCTGTCATCCTCCGGCCGTCAGCTCTCGGACGACCGCGGGACCGCTCTCCGGCAGCAGCCGTACGACGGTCTCCTCCAGTTGGGGCAGGACCCGCTGACCGGCCAGGGCCAGGGTGATCGCCGCGGCGACGCCGGCCCAGGCCACCGGACCGAGCGGGGTGCAGCCCAGGGCCCGGCTGACGCCGGGGGTCTGGATCAGGGCGGCGAGGGTGAGGGCGGAGCCCAGGGACGTCACCCGCACCAGCGTGCTGCCCCGGCGGTCGAGCAGGGTCTGGACCAGCTGGGTTCCGACCACACCGCACAGGGCCATGGTGCTGGAGCGGCGGGCGGTGCCCGGTGTCCAGCGGCCGATCATCCAGGCCGTGACCGCACCCAGACAGGTGGTCAGGGCACGGTGGCGGATCTGCCGGATCAGTCCCTCGCCCAGGACGGAGCCCGCCGCGTCCTCCGGCGTCGCCGACCGCGCCTGCTCGGGGTCCTCCTTCGGGGTCACCGCCACGGCCATCGCCGGGAACAGGTCCGTGAACAGGTTCACCATGAGCATCTGCCGGGTGGACAGCGGCGCGGTGCCCGACAGCAGCGTGCCGAACAGACCGAAGCCGATCTCGCCCGCGTTGCCGCCGATCAGGATGGCGATGGCGTCGGCGACGCTGTGCCACAGGGCGCGGCCCTCGCCGATCGCGTCGATCAGGACCGTCAGGTCGTCGTCGGTCAGGACGATGTCGGCGGCGTTGCGCGCGGCCGCGGAACCGCGGGCGTTGATGCCCACGCCGATGTCGGCGGCGCGGATCGCCGCGGCGTCGTTGGCACCGTCGCCGACCATGCCGACCACCCGGCCGGCGTCCCGCAGCGCCTCGATGACCTGGAGCTTCTGCTCGGGCGCCACCCGGGCGACCACGCCGGCGTCGCGCAGCATCCGGGCGCGGGCCGACCTGTCCGCGGCGGCGAGTTCGTCTCCGGTGACCACGGTGGTGTCCTTGGGCCAGCCCAGCTCGGTGGCGATGGCACGGGCGGTCTGCGGGTGGTCGCCGGTGAGCATGACCGGCCGTACGCCCTCTTCGTACAGCCCGCTCACGAGCGCCATGGACGTGTCGCGCGGCACGTCCGACAGCGCCAGCAGCCCGATGAACTCCAGGCCCTCAAGCGTCCGTTCGAGTGCGTCCTCCTCGCTCTCGTGCTCGTCGAGCCGCCGCTGCGCCACCGCCAGCACCCGCAGTCCGTCGCCGGCCAGGGCGTGCGAGGTGTCGATGGCGTGGGCCGGGAGGGCGGGGCAGGCGGGCAGCACCGTCTCGGGGGCGCCCTTGACGACCAGCAGGCGGGGGCCGTTCGCGACCCGGCCGACGGCGGCCGCGTATCCGCGCGCGGCCTCGAAGCCGAGGTCCTCCAGCTCGGCCCAGTCCGGGTCGGGACCGGCCGCGTCGAGGACGGCCTCGTCGGTGGCGTGCACCGGCCGGTCCGAGTCGCCGTTGAGACGCGGACACGCCCGCGCCGCGGACCGCAGTGTCCGTGCGGAGGCCTCGTCGCCCACCACGTGGACCTCACCGTCGGCGTCGGACGCCCGCACCACGCGCAGCCGGTTCTCGGTGAGAGTGCCGGTCTTGTCGAAGCAGATGGTGTCCATCCGGCCCAGCGCCTCCAGCGCGCGCGGGGTGCGGACCAGGACGCCGTCGCGGCTGAGCCGCCGGGCCGCCGCCAGCTGCGCCACGGTGGCGACCAGGGGCAGTCCCTCCGGGACGGCGGCCACGGCGACGGCCACACCGCCGCTGACCGCCTCGCGGACGGAGGTGCCGCGCAGCAGCGCGATACCGGTCACCGCGGCGCCGCCCGCCAGCGTCAGCGGCAGTGCCTTGCGGGTGAGTTCCTGGAGCCTGGCCTGCACGCCCGCGGACGGGGGTGTGCGGGCGGCGAGGTGCACGGCGCGGGCGGCCTCGGTGCTCTCGCCGGTGTCGACCACGACGGCCCGGGCCTCCCCCGCCACCACGGTGGTGCCCTCGAAGACCATGCAGCTGCGGTCCGCGACCGCGGCGTGCGGGGTCGGATCGGTCTGCTTCTCCACCGGAAGGGACTCCCCGGTCAGCGCGGACTCGTCGACCTCCAGGCCGTCCTCCCACAGCAGCCGGGCGTCGGCGGGCACCACCTCGTCGCCCTTCAGCTCGATCACGTCGCCCGGCTTGAGCTTCCCGGCGTCGACCGTGACGGTGGCGCCGGCCGGGGCCTGCGCGTCCGGGGGCGCGATGCGCGCCTTGCGCTTCTGCTCGGCGATCAGGCCGGACAGGGCACGCTCGGCGCGCAGCCGCTGGAAGCCGCCGACCAGGGCGTTGAGGTCGAGGGCGCCGACCACGAGGAGGGCGTCCACCACGGAGCCGAGGATCGCCGAGGCCGCCGAGCCGACGGCCAGGACCGGGGTAAGAGGGTCCCGCAGTTCGCCGCGCACGGCCTGCCCCAGCTCGTACGTCCAGCGGACCGGGGCGAGGACGGGGTTCCGGACGATGGCGGCGACCGCCTTGCGGGCCTGGGCGGCGGCCCACTCGAACGGGGTGAGCCGGCCCGGCGCTTCCTGGTCCAGCCGTTCCTGGGCCTCCTTCGCGTCGAGTTCGTGCCAGTGCACGCGCGGTCGCGGGTGCGGGGCATGCACCGCCGCCACGGCGAAGGCGGCGCGCGTCCCGGACAGCAGGGCGACGGCGGCGGCGGCGTCGACCGGTGCGTGCCGCAATCCGGGCAGCATGGCACGGCGGCCGCGGCCGCGCTTGGACTCGCCGATGGCCACGAGCAGCCCGGACAGCGCGGCGCCGGACCGGGCCAGGGTCTGCGCCCGGTGGCCGGTCCTCCGGGCCGACGGGACGGCCGTCAGCACCCGCCACACGTCGGAGAGTCCGTGCAGGGCGAGGATGTCCGCGCCCCAGACGACGGCGGCGTCGCCGTCCACGAGGGCGACGGCGAGGTCGCTGCCGCGCAGTCCGGCCAGGACGTCGTGGTCGTCGGCGGAGCGCATCCGGGCGACGGTGAGCACCGTGCCCTCCTCGCCGCGCAGCCCGTACACCACGTCGTCCAGGGGCCGCCGGGCGTCCACGACCTCGTCGGCGAGGCCGGTCAGGTCCTCCAGGGCCGGATCGTCCACCAGGACCACCCGCAGTCCGGCCCGGCGGGCCGCGTCCAGGACCGGTTCGGCCCACGGGTCCGCCTCCCCCTCCTCGGTGCGCAACGCGCTCGAGTGCAGGACGACGGTGCCGGCCATCTCCAGTTGCCGCAGCCGTTCCGGGGCCCGGACCAGCACGCCGGTCCGGGCGAGCAGGGTGCCGAGCACGGCGTGGAAGACGGCGGGACCGTAGCGCGCGGCCTTGGGCGAACCGGCGAGCACCGCCTCGGCCGCCTCGGCCCCGTTGCGCTTGACCAGCATGGTCAGCGCCGCGCCCACCAGACTGCCGGCGGAGGCGTGGTTGGCGTACTCCTGGGCCGGTGTGATGCGCAGCGGCGGGCGCGGGGTGTCGTCCGCGGCGACGCTGACGCGGCCGGGTGCGCACAGCTGGTCGTGGAACGCGTCGAAGGCGGCCGTGCGGGCCACCGTGTCGGCCAGTTGGGAGGCGCGCAGAGCGCCGTCCAGGACCAGCGCGGTGGGGGTCTGGCCGCTGCCGTGGGCGGCCGCGTTCGCGCAGGCGAGCAGGAGGTCCATACGGTACCTGCCCATCCGGGAGCCCAGTGCGGCACGGAAGCGCGGGTTCTCCCGCAGCAGCGTCACCGCGGCGGTCACCATGCGCGGCGAGGGCGGCAGGCGCAACGCGTAGGAGGTCAGTGCGACGCCGACGCCCACCACGTCGGCGGCGAACGTGGCCGCGGCCGCCCGCACCCCGGCCGGGTCCCCCGGATGTGTGATCTCCTCCGGATCGTCGCCGTCCAGGACGAGCCCGTGCCGGGCCGCCAGGTCGGCGGCGTGGTCCACGACCTCGTCGGCGACCTCCTCCTCCGTCACGGCGACGACCAGCCGTCCGAGACCCTCGTCCCAGCATGCGAAGAGCACGTCGGGCCGCTCGGCGAGTGTCGCGGCGATGTGCCGGGCCAGATGTTCCTTCCCGCCCGCGCGCAGCACCCTCTCCGGGTCCAGGGAGCGCAGTGACAGATGCGCCCGGGTGCCGGACTGCCAGAGGTGGTCCGTGCCGGGCAGGGCGTTGCGGGCGACACGCACGACCCGCGTGGCGGCGTCCACGCCGCGTACGCCGGCCCGTGCCGTTCCGGCCACCGCTCCCGCGGCGGCCCCGACCGCAGGGGCGGCCGTCCGGGTGACCAGCCGGGCAGCGGCCGACGGCGCAGTCAGCAGTCCTAGCACCATGGCGCGTCCTCAGAGGGAGGTGCGGTCGGGCCGCGCCGTCGGGCCGAGGGGTCCGGCGGCCGATGCCTGCCCCTTCGAGGACTTGCCTCGGCCGGCCCCGGACGCTTTGGTCTTCGCCGGTTCGTCGGGCCCGGTGTCCGTGTCCGGCGCGGACGCCTGCTTCTTGATGCCGGTACCGGCGCCCTGCTCGGTCTCCCGGGCAGCCGTGCCGCGCTTCTTCCCGGGCTTGCGCGCCGCGGTGGTGGCCGGTGGCAGCTCCGGTGCCTGTGCCTGCTCCTCGCCGGCGGCGGGCCGCTCGGGGCGGGGCTGGGTGAGCCAGACCACGGCCGCGCCGGTGAGCGCCACCGGCCACTCCACGACTCCGGCGACACCGAGCACTCCGGCTCCCGTGTACACCGCGAGCCGCCGCCCGCGCGGCGAGACCGCGCCGACCTTGTCCAGCGTCCCCTGCGCGGCCCGGCCCACCGCCTCGGCGCCGGGCACCTTCCGCAGCACCGAAGCCGCACCGTGCAGCGGCGCCGCAAGGGCAGACGACGACTTCCGCTCAGCCATGACTCTCCTCGCCTGGGGTGAGATCGACTCCTCGTGGCCACCGGGTGCCCACAACCGTGCTGGTCACCCCGTCTCTCCCAGACAACGCCACCGCTCTCGTCCGCGCCACCGGGCTCCGCCGTCCACCACGGTCCACGTCGCGGCCGGAACGCCGACCGACACCCTGCCCGCAGCACCGGCGGGATGCCATTCGGAGACGGCCCACCCCTGTGCCGGAACCAGCGGAACCGCTCGAGAATGGGGCACCCGGCACGCTCCCGGACCCTGCGGCTACGGGTACACCAGCGGCGCCGAGCACCCGCCCGAAGGCCGACAGACACCCCGCCCGAAAGGCCGACACCCAACAGCCCAACGGCCGGGCGGCCCCACCCCCGCACCAGAAACAGAGGCCCCGCGGAAGCGGTAAAGACCCCACCCGCACAGGTGCACCCGCCGCACCGAGCCCCCACCCGAAGGGCCGACAGGCGCCCACCCCAAGGGCCGGCGCCCGGCAGCCCGACGGCGGAGCCGTCCGTCCCCCGCCTCAGGAGTGGCGGAAGAGTCCCGCGGGGACCGCGCCGGCGAGGAGCCCGTAGCCCCGCGGGTTGAGGTGCAGCCAGTCCCCGGCATGGAGGTCGGGCCGCAGCCGGCTCGGCTGCCCGGGGTCGCGGACCGCGCGGTCGAAGTCGATGAGCGCGTCGAAGTGCCCGCTCGCCCGGATCCAGGCGTTGACCGCCTGGCGGGACTTCTCCAGGTCGTCGTAGGAGTCGTTGCCGCCGAACGGCAGCAGGGTGGCGCCGCAGACGCGGATGCCCTGGGCGTGGGCGCGCACCACGATCTGCTGGTAGGCGGCGATCAGGTCCTCGGTGACCCGGCGCTGGGCGGCCGGGGTGGCGTCGGCGGTGCCGATGTCGTTGACGCCCTCGAAGACGATCAGCCAGGCGACGCCGCTGCGCGCGAGGATGTCGCGGTCGAGGCGGGCGAGGACGTTGGGGCCGAGGCCGTCGTTCAGGACGCGGTTGCCCCCGGCGGCCTGGTTCAGGACGGCGAGGTCCGCGGTGGCGGGGCGGGAGCGGAGCCGGTCGTAGAGCTGGTCGGGCCAGCGGTCGTTGGCGTTGGTGGTGGAGCCGCGCCCGTCGGTGAGCGAGTCGCCGAGTATCGCCACGACCTCGGTCGAGGCCTTGGCCTCCACCTCGACGTCGCTGATCAGGTACCAGTGGTCGACCGGGGTCGCCCCGGCCAGATCGGCGTCCCGGGTGTGGTCGCCGTGGACGAGGTACGACGTCGTGCGCGAGCCCGGGTGGGAGGTGAGCGCGAGGGAGGGCTGGCCCTCGGCCAGGTACGCCGTCACGGTGAGGGTGGACGCGGCGCGCAGGTCGAGGTCCAGCGGGTCGGAGACGACCTGGGCCCCGGTGGGCACGGTCGTCGACGCCCGCCCGGAGAACGTCACTTTCCGGGTCGTTCGCGGCTCGACGGCGCTGACGCCTGCCGCGCCGTCGCGCGGCAGTGCCACCGTCACGGCGGTCAGGGGCAGCGGGGTGTCACCGAAGGCGTTGGAGAAGCGCAGCCGGATGCGGTGGCCGCCGGTGGAGACGCGCAGCGTCTGCCGCACGGTGGTGTCGACGAGGACGGCACGGTCGCCGGTGAAGGGCGCCGGCGGCAGGTTGCCGGGGTCGGTGAGCTGCGGCATCGCCGTCCAGGTGTTCACCCAGTGCCGTGCGGCCGCGGCCGGCGGCCGGTCGGCGGCGGTCACGCGGTCCGGCCCACGCACCAGGGCGGTGACGGCCGAGACGGTGACGACGAGGGCCAGCACCAGGACGCACACGCCGATCAGGTCGGCACGGCTGGTTCTGGCGGGGCGCGTTCTTCCGGGCGTCACTTGCGTCCTCCGTTGGATGTGCGGGAGTGCGATCGGACGGGTGCGGGCGGCGGCTCGAGGCGCGCGGAACTGCTCCCGGTGGGCTGCCGCTGCTGCATGGTGGCATGGACATGGCCGCCATGGAAGCGCTCCCACACCCGGCGTCGGCACCCTTTCACCATCCACCCGCGAGTGGCCGGATGTGACCTGCCCGAATCGTTGACTAGAAAGCGCTTGCACTCTACGGTCCGTTCAACAGTGTGACCGGCAGGCGCTACTTCAGGCCCTCTGAGCCACACTGCTCACGCGAGTCGTTCCACATGATGTTCGCCATTCACGTATACGACCTCACGCGGTCTCGTATACGACCCCCCACCCAGTCCTTCCGAAGGGACAGCATCCGCATGCGAACTCGCCTCTCACGTCCACACGCGCCCAGGTCGGCACTGGCGGCGGCCGTCGCCGCCGCCGCGACCCTCGCGGCGCTCGCCCTGCCGCAGCAGGCCGGGGCCGCCGAGAGCTCACCGGTCGGTTTCGGCGCCGGCACGACCGGCGGCGGCAGCGCCTCGGCGGTGACCGTCTCGACGCTCAGCGCCTTCAAGTCGGCCGTGACCGGCAACACCGCCAAGGTGATCAAGGTGAGCGGTCTGATCTCACTGAGCGGTCAGGTCGACGTCGGCTCCAACACCACGGTGCTGGGCGTCGGTTCGTCGTCCGGGTTCACCGGCGGCGGGCTGCGGCTGAAGAACGTCAGCAACGTCGTCGTGCGCAACCTCCAGATCAGCAAGGCCGTCGGCACGGACGCGATCACCGTCCAGGGCTCGACCAAGGTCTGGATCGACCACAACTCCGTGTCCTCCGACCGCGACCACGGCAAGGACTACTACGACGGCCTGCTCGACGTCTCGCACGCCTCCGACTACGTCACGGTGTCCTGGAACACCTTCAAGAACCACTACAAGGGCTCGCTGGTCGGCCACAGCGACAACAACGCGAGCGAGGACACCGGGCATCTGCGGGTGACGTACCACCACAACTGGTTCAACAACGTCAACTCCCGCATCCCGAGCCTGCGTTTCGGCACGGGGCACTTCTACGACAACTACGTCGTGGGCGCCGAGACCGCCGTGCACTCGCGCATGGGCGCCCAGATGCTGGTCGAGAACAACGTCTTCCGCGGCACGTCGGTCGCCGTCACCACCAACCGGGACAGCAAGCAGGACGGTTATGCCTACGCCCTCGGCATCGCGGCCCCCGTGCGCGACGGCTCGGGCGACGTCGTCGCGGCCGTCGGCGTGGTCGTACCCAACGACGCCGCCGCCCGGTCGCACCTCCCCGTGGTGCGCACGGCCGCGCGCGGCATCTCCCGCGCCCTCGGCGCCAAACCGGCGGACGCGCAGGGGCGCGGGGGATGAACAGGTTCCGGATGCCTATCGCCATCAGCGACCAGCCGATGAGCAGCGGAGCCAAGACCGAGTTCCACCATGTGTTCCCGCACGCCCGTGTTCAGTCTGCCTACGCGAAGGAGGAGTGGAACAGCCTGGCCAACCTGGCCTTCGTGACCGGGCAGACCAAATAAGACGATCCGTTCGAAGCTGCCTTTCGAATTCAGAGCGGTAGCTGATCACACGGAAGCCGGGGTGTGCCTGACTATGGCGCATCCAGTCGAGACACTGCATGACGGCTTCCACCGCCTAGTAGGGCTCCGTTAGGTCTTCTCGGCCCTGTTTGGGGCATGTTGGACGTTGTGGACGCACATGAAGTGAACCGTGCTCGGGCGAAGTTGGCG
>NZ_JBSGBZ010000083.1:0-26726 GCF_053601495.1 Streptomyces sp. NPDC004721 | reverse complement strand
CTCGGTCTGAACCTCGTTCCTCGCTGCGGGCTGGGAGAGCGTGCTTGCCGCCGGTCGGCGCGGCGGCGGGATGTGCGCCGCCCGCGCCCTCAGGGACGCCAGCGCGGGTCGAAACCGCTGGTCAGTTTGCGTTTGTTGTGGCGCCACTTGGGCTCGTGGTTCACCATGTCGTTCGTCAGGCCGCGCAGTCGCCGGATGACCGCCCCGTAGGGTTTGACCAGCATCGACGACAGGGTGCCGCCGGGCGGCTCGTCCATGAACGGCATGAACGCGTCGGGGAAGCCCGGCATGGTGCAGCCGATGCAGATACCGCCGACGTTGGGGCAGCCGCCGATGCCCGCCATCCAGCCGCGCTTGGGCACGTTGCAGTTCACGACCGGACCCCAGCAGCCCGTCTTCACCAGGCACTTGGGAGAGTTGTAGTCCATGGCGAAGCTCGCCTGCTCGTAGTACGAGCCCCGGTCGCAGCCCTCGTGCACCGTCTTTCCGAACAGCCACTGCGGGCGCAGCATGTGGTCCAGCGGCGGCGCCGGCGCCGTCCCCGCCGCGTGGTAGAGCACCCAGATCAGGGTCTCCATGAAGTTCTCCGGCTGGATCGGGCAGCCGGGCACGTTCACCACCGGCAGGCCGCTCTCCGCCTTGAAGTCCCAGCCCAGGTAGTCGGCCAGCCCCATGCAGCCCGTCGGGTTCCCCGCCATCGCGTGGATGCCACCGTAGGTGGCGCAGGTGCCGGCCGCGACCACGGCCCAGGCCCGGGGGGCGAGTTGGTCGATCCACCAGTTCAGCGTCTGCGGCTCCCCGGTGTCCGGGTCGTTGCCGAACGACGTCCAGTAGCCGTCCCCGTCGATGATCCGCTGGTTCGGGACCGAACCCTCGATGACGAGAATGAACGGGGTCAGCTCACCACGTGCCGCGGCCCGGTAGGGAGCGAGGAAGTCCTCGCCGCCCAGGCTCGGCGAGAGCACCTTGTTGACCAGATTCACCTTCGGCAGACCGGGGATGAGCCCCAGCACTACGTCCTCGATGGAGGGCTGGTCGGCAGCGGTCAGCGAGACGGTGTCGCCGTCGCAGCTCATGCCCTCGGAGATCCAGAGGATGGTGATCTCCTCGAAACCCGCACGCTCTTGGGGCGTCGCGGGCTCCCGGCTGACTTCAGCGGTGCCGCCTTGGGTCGTCATGTCGTCGGCCTCCCATGGAGTCGGTGGGGGAGTCGGTCGCAGGCGGCGGCCCGGAGGCCGCGGCATGCCGGGACGGGCGTCGCGGTACCGGCCGGACCGGCCGGGGAGAACGCGTGGCCCTCCGGGCCACGGCGGCGCGACGTACCCGCCGAATCCCTTCACCAGGCTCACACCGGTCCGGGAGCACCGCTCGTTGTGGACGGGCAGTGGAGTGAACGCCGCCGCCGGGCGGGTGGCACTCCTCGGCCGCGGCCCGTCAGAGCTCGGCGGTGGGCCAGCCGAGGAGGCGGGCGCCGATCACGGCGGTCTGGAGGGTGTAGCGGTGCACGGGGTCGGCCGGGTCGGCTCCGGTCAGCTTGTGGATGCGCTCCAGGCGGTAGGTGAAGGCGCGCACGCTGAGGTTGAGTCGGCGGGCCGCTTCCGCGGCCGTGCAGCCGGCGTCGAAGTAGGCGGTCAGGGTGTCAAGGAGCGGCTGGGCGCCGCCGCGGGCGGTCGTCAGCGGGCCCAGCGTGTCGCGGACCAGATCGGCCATGGCCTGCCGGTCGCGGGTCAGGACGGGATACACGAGGAGGTCGGCGGACCGCAGGACGGGCTGCTGGAGGTCCAGCCGGTCGGCGAGCTCCAGGGCGTTGAGGGCCTCCTCGTAGGAGTGGACCACTCCCCCGGCGCCCGGGTGGGGGCGTCCGATGGCGACCCGGCCGCCGTCGGTGGAGGCGTACGCCTGCTTGGCGAAGAACGCCAGGACGTCGTCCTGGTCGCCCGGGGCGATGCAGATGAGCCGGCCGTCCTTGGTGGTGAGCAGGATCCGCCGGTCACCGAACCGGGCGACCACCTCGGTCTCGACGTACCGGGCGGCCGGGTGCGTGTCGTCGACGGGCTCCCCGCCCTGGGCCACGGCCACCGCGTGGGCGCGGGAGAACAGCAGTCCGTAGCGTTCCGCGCGTTCGCCCAGCCGCCCGAGGTCGCTGCGGCCGTACAGCAGGTCGTCGATGAACTCCCGGCGGGCGGCCTCCTCCTTGCGCATGGCGAGCTTCTGCGCACGGTCGTGGCCCTCGGCGAACGCGTCGATGGCCTGCTCCACCGCGGTGAGGACCTGTTCGACGCCGGCGGACGCCAGCGCGGGCGCGAAGGCCCTCGCCTCGGATAGGTGCCGGCGGACGAGCCTGCGCAGCCCGTGGCCGTCCTCCGCCGCCCGCTCCCCGTGGGCGCGCAGCAGGTCCAGCTCGTCCCGGGTCAGGCGGCGTCCTGTGGCACAGACATCGGCCAGGATCTGCGCGTACCCCGTCAGATATTCGTCGGGTACCTCTGGCCCCGTCACTCGCCCTCCCCGGATCATCCCTGCACGTCATCGGCGTCGTCTTGACGCACACCCGACAAGATTGACAGACGGCTCCGCGCTTCCCGCACAGGGCGTGCAGTGTGACGTAACTCACCGCAAGAAGGCGGGCAAACGCATATAAACGCCCCATAAGGGGGAAATCGCTCTATAGGAGAAACTCCACACTGGCAACCTCATGGAGAGGAGACGGCAGTGATGTCGTATCCGCAGCACTCCACCGGAATGAGCTCGCACCCGGAGATCGCCGAGATGCGGGAGCGCCTCGAGCGGACGGCCGCCAGCAACCGGGCGATCATCATCGAGGGGCTGATCGTCCTGGCCGGTGTCTACGCCGCGATTTCCCCCTGGGTGGTGCACTTCGCCGCCCAGCCCAGCCTCACCGTCAACAATCTGATCATCGGCATCACGGTCGCCCTGGTCGGCCTCGGCCTCACCCTGGCCCCCGAGCGCATGTTCCGCCTGGCTTGGATCCTCGCCCCGCTCGGCGTGTGGCTGCTCATCTCTCCCTGGGTCGTGCCCGCGGCCCACGGCTCCCGCGCCGGCGTCATCTGGAACAACTGCTGGCTGGGCGCGATCACAGCCCTGCTGGGGCTCGCCGCCATGGGGCTGACCGTCGGACTCACCCGCCGCACCCGCCAGTGACCGGACCCACCCGCCACACCCACCGGTGACGTAGGGACACCGGCTCCCACCGGCCACAACGGAGGGCCCGCATCCCCCGACCACAGAGGAATCCCGACCGTGGGCCGTACCCCGCACGACAGCGGGTACGGCCCACTGCCATGATCAACATCCCATGGGGTTAGCATATGAGCGCCGCCTAGCTCGAAAGATAGATCTGTGACTGTCAACGACGACTCGTTCACCAACTGGAAGCACCGCGAAGAGATCGCGGAGTCGATGATCCCGATGATCGGGAAGCTGCACCGGGAGCGGGACGTCACCGTCCTCCTCCACAGCCGCTCCCTGGTGAACAAGTCGGTGGTGAGCATCCTCAAGACCCACCGGTTCGCCCGCCAGATCGCCGGTCAGGAGCTGTCCGTCACCGAGACGCTCCCCTTCCTGCGGGCCCTGACCACGCTCGACCTCGGGCCCTCCCAGATAGACATCGGCATGCTGGCCGCGACGTACCGCGAGGACGACCGCGGCCTGTCGGTGGAGGAGTTCACCGCCGAGGCCGTCGCCGGCGCCACCGGCGCCAACAAGATCGAGTGCCGCCAGGGGCGCGACGTCGTCCTCTACGGCTTCGGCCGCATCGGCCGGCTCGTGGCCCGCCTGCTCATCGAGAAGTCCGGCTCCGGCAACGGCCTGCGACTGCGCGCCATCGTCGTGCGCGGAGGCGGCGAGCAGGACATCATCAAGCGCGCCTCGCTGCTGCGCCGCGACTCCATCCACGGCCAGTTCCAGGGCACCATCACCGTCGACGAGGCGAACAGCACGATCGTCGCCAACGGCAACGAGATCAAGGTGATCTACGCCGACGACCCGACGTCGGTGGACTACACGGCGTACGGCATCAAGGACGCCATCCTCATCGACAACACCGGCAAGTGGCGCGACCGCGAGGGCCTGTCCAAGCACCTGCGCCCCGGCATCGACAAGGTCGTGCTGACCGCGCCGGGCAAGGGCGACGTCCCCAACATCGTCCACGGCGTCAACCACGACACCATCAAGCCGGACGAGCAGATCCTGTCCTGCGCCTCCTGCACCACCAACGCGATCGTCCCGCCGCTGAAGGCGATGGACGACGAGTACGGCGTGCTGCGCGGCCATGTGGAGACCGTCCACTCGTTCACCAACGACCAGAACCTGCTGGACAACTACCACAAGGCCGACCGCCGCGGCCGCTCCGCGCCGCTCAACATGGTCATCACCGAGACCGGCGCGGCCTCCGCCGTGGCCAAGGCGCTGCCCGATCTGAAGGCCAAGATCACCGGCAGCTCGATCCGCGTCCCCGTGCCGGACGTCTCGATCGCGATCCTCAACCTGCAGCTGGCGCGCGAGACCTCCCGCGAGGAGGTCCTCGACTACCTCCGCAATGTGTCGCTGACCTCGCCGCTCAAGCGCCAGATCGACTTCACCAGCGCCCCCGACGCGGTCTCCAACGACTTCATCGGCTCGCGCCACGCCTCGATCGTGGACGCCGGCGCCACCAAGGTCGAGGGCGACAACGCGATCCTCTACCTGTGGTACGACAACGAGTTCGGCTACTCCTGCCAGGTCATCCGCGTCGTCCAGTACGTCTCCGGGGTGGAGTACCCGACCTACCCGGCGCCCGCGGTCTGATCCGCACCCGCTGTCCGTCAGCGGGACGCGGTGTGTGAGACTGCGCCCCATGATCCGCACCGCGACCCCCGCCGACGTCCCCGTCATCGACGCCCTGATCCGCGAACTGGCCGAGTACGAGAAGGCCCTGGACGAGGTACGGGCGACGCCGGAGCAGCTCGCCGAGGCACTGTTCGGCGAGCACCCCGCGGCGTTCGCGCACATCGCGCAGGACGAGGACGGCGAAGCGGTGGGCTTCGCCCTGTGGTTCCTCAACTTCTCCACCTGGCGGGGCGTGCACGGCATCTACCTGGAGGACCTCTACGTCCGCCCGGAGGCCCGCGGCGGCGGGCACGGCCGGGCACTGCTGACGGAGCTGGCCCGGGTATGCGTCGAGCGAGGGTACGAACGCCTGGAGTGGTCGGTCCTGAACTGGAACCGGCCGGCGATCGGCTTCTACGAGGCCCTGGGGGCACGCCCGCAGGACGAGTGGACGGTGTACCGGCTGACCGACGAGCCGCTGAAGGCACTGGCCGCGGGGGCGTAGCCGGCCCCCACCGACGGACCCGCCCGCTCTGCCCGTCCCGCCCGCGTTGCCCACCTGCCCGCGCCGCCCATTTTCCGGGCGGCAGGACACCGCCCCCGATGGCAACATGGCCGGTAGGGGTCCTGCCCGTGGATGAGGGTGAAGGCATGGGCGTCAACGGCGTGAGCGGCAGCGGTCCGGGCGATCCGCTCATCACGACCACGGCGGTAGCGGTCGTCAACGCCGACGGGCTGATCACCTACTGGAGCCAGGGGGCCCAGGACCTGCTCGGCTACTCCGCCGCCGACGTCGTACGGCATCCCGCGCGGGCGCTGCTGCGCAGCCGCGACCCGACCGCCGCGATGTCCCGGCTGCGCCGGAGCGCCCGCGCCGGGAACGCGGTGGTCACGGTCCGCCACCGCGCGGGCCACGCGGTGCGGCTCACGGTGCGCGTGTGCCCGCTGATCGCCGCCGACGGCCGCCGCGACTGGCTGGTCCTCGGGGCAGGCGTCCCGGCCGGCACCCCTCCCGAAACCCAAGCCACCGCCGCCCCCGCCGGTGCCGACACGACCGGAACCGCCCCGACCGGAACCGGCGCGGGCAGGTCGTCGCCGGTCGTGACCCGGCACGTCCGGCGGACGCTGGCCTCCGGGCAGCCCCAGGTCACCGTCACCCACGCGCCGCCCCGGCACGGCAGGACGGGCCGGCTCGGCCGCGAGCGCACCCGGCCGCGCTCCTTCTTCCCGCTGCACGACGACGCGGGCCACACGCTCGGGATCTGCTACGCCGCCCGGGACGTCACCGTCCAGGACCCGACCCGCGAGCGGCTGGTGCTGCTGAACGCCGCCAGCGAACACATCGGAACCACACTGGATCTGGACCGGACGGTCCACGAGTTCGCGGAGGTCGCCGTCCCGCAGCTCGCCGACTTCGTGGCCATCGACCTCCTGGACGTCGCGACCACGGGGAATCGCCCGCCCACCCGCTCGCCGGGCGGCCCCGTCACGCTGCGCCGGGCGGCCCATCTGTCGATCCACCCGAGCCTGCCCAAGGTGATCGCCGAGGTCGGCGAACCCATCCGTTACCCGCCGGGGTCCCTGCAGAACCGCTGCCTGGCCACCGGAGAACCCAGCCGTGAGGCCCTCGGCCCGGGGACGCCCTGGCTCCCCGACGACCCGGTGCGGTGGACCGGGATCAACCGGTTCGGCGTGCACACGCACCTGGTGCTGCCGCTGCGGGCCCGCGGCGTCACGATGGGCGTGGTGACCCTGCTGCGCTGGGAGAACCCCGATCCCTTCACCGAGGACGACCAGCTCCTGATCGAGGATCTCGTGGCACGGGCCGCCGTGTGCGTGGACAACGCCCGGCGCTTCGCCCGCGAGCACCAGGCCGCGCTCACCCTCCAGACCAGCCTGCTGCCGCCCAACCTGCCCCCGCACAACGCCGTCGAGGTCGCCCACCGCTACCTCCCCGCCGACGCGGAGTCGGGGGTGGGCGGGGACTGGTTCGACGTCATCCCGCTCTCCGGTGCCCGGGTCGCGCTCGTGGTGGGCGACGTGATCGGGCACGGCCTGCACGCCGCGGCCAGCATGGGACGGCTGCGCGCCGCCGTGCAGACGCTGGCCGACCTGGACCAGTCCCCGGACGAACTGCTGGCGCACGTGAACGACCTGGTGATGCGTCTGTCGGACGAGGCCGAGGCGGCCGCCGAGGGCCCGGCCGCGGCCGGCGCGACCTGCGTGTACGCCATCTACGACCCCATCGCCCGGACGATGGCCGTGGCCCGCGCCGGACATCCCACCCCGGCCGTCGCGCACCTGACCGAGCCCGTGGAGTTCCCCGACATCCCCGCCGGCCCGCCCCTGGGGCTGGGCGGCCTGCCGTTCGAGTCGGCCGAGATCCCGTTGGAGGAGGGAAGCGTCGTCGCCCTCTACACCGACGGGCTGATCCAGGCGTCGGACCAGGACGTCGACGTCGGCATCGAACGGCTGTGCTTCGCCCTGGCCCACCCCGACCGGCCGCTGGAGGAGATCTGCGACATCATGGTCCGCGCCCTGCTGTCGGACCGGCCGCGGGACGACGTCGCCTTCCTCGTCGCCAGAACACGTGTCCTCAGCCCCGACCGCGTGGCGTCCTGGCACGTACCCGCCGACCCGTCGGCCGTGCGCGTGGTGCGCGACGACGTGAGCGACCGGCTGTCCCGGTGGAATCTCGAGGAGCTGGCCTTCACCACCGAGCTGATCGTCAGCGAACTGGTCACCAACGCCATCCGGCACGCCCAGGGGCCGATCAATCTGCGGCTCATCAACGAGCGCACCCTGATCTGCGAGGTCTCCGACGGCGGCCACACCTCCCCGCACCTGCGGCGCGCGCGCAGCACCGACGAGGGCGGACGGGGCCTGTTCCTGGTCGCCCAGCTCGCCCAGCGCTGGGGCACCCGGTACACCGGCTCCGGCAAGACGATCTGGACGGAGCAGCCCTTGCCCGCCTAAATCTAGACGAAACCACCGATCCACAATGGGATTGATCGGACATACCGGTCGCCCGGCAGGGAAGCGCGGTGTTAGAAATGATGACGTGGTCGGTTGTTCCCGCCAGCCCCGGAGGGCAGCGCAACCGCCGTTCGATGAGCGGCGGGCGGACGATGAGGCCCGCCGCCGACCGGTGACCTGGACGGCCCGGAGCGCCACCGGGTTTCGTTTTCCACCGATCTGGCGGCCCGGCACGGTGGCCGCGCAGGTCTTCCTGTTGCAGGTGATCGTCATACTCGTGCTGGTCGCCGCGGCCGCCACCGCCGTGGTGCTCCAGCGGCGGTACGACGGGGAGAACACCGCAAAGGCACGCTCCCTGGCCGTCGCCGAGGCGTTCGCGCAGGCACCCGGAACGGCAGTGGCCCTCCAGTCGCCCGATCCGTCGGCGCTGCTGAAGGTCCCGGCGGAGAAGGCGCAGATGAGTTCCGGTGTCGACTACATCTCCGTGCTGAACAAGCGGGGCGTGCGGCTCACCGACCCGGAACCGCGGCTGATCGGCACCCCGGCGCAGGAGATCGGCCGGGCCATCGCGGGCAAGACCTTCACCGAGACGTTCCACGGCAGCCCCACCGACTCCGTACGCGCGGTGGTGCCCGTGGTGGGCGCCGGCCGGCACGTGATCGGCATCGTCACCGCGGGAATCGAGTACCAGACCCTGGGGCACCTGCTGGACCAGCAGATACCGATGGTGCTGGACGCGGCGGCGCTGGCCGTGGTGCTCGCGACCGGCGGCACCTTCCTCGTCAGCCGGCGGCTGCGCCGCCAGACCCGCGGTCTCGGCCCGATCGAGATGACCCGCATGTACGAGCACCACGACGCCGTTCTCCACGCGGTGCGTGAGGGCGTGCTGATCATCGACGCCGACGGACGGCTCCTGCTCGCCAACGACGAGGCGCGCCGGCTGCTGGACCTCCCCCGCGACGCCGACCAGCGGCAGGTCACGGACCTGGGCCTGGGGCCGGAGCTGACGCGGCTGCTGAAGTCGGGCCAGGTCGCGTCCGACGCGGTGTTCCCGGCCGGGGACCGGCTGCTGGCGGTCAACACCCGGCGCACCGCCCCGTACGACAACGCTCCGGGCCTGGTGGCCAGCTTCCGTGACACCACCGAACTGCGCGCCCTGTCGGGCCGGGCCGAGCTGGCCCGGGAACGTCTGACGCTGCTGTACGAGGCCGGGGTGCGGATCGGTACGACGCTGGACGTACGGCGTACCGCTCAGGAGCTGGCCGAGGTGGCGGTCCCGCGGGTGGCGGACATCGTCACCGTGGAGCTGCTGGAGTCCGTGCTGCGCGGCGAGGAGCCCACCGGATCGACGCACCGGATGCGCCGCACCGCGCTGTACGAGGCGGACACGCACAGCCCGCTCCAGCCGGTGGGCGACCTCATCGAGTTCGTGGTGGCCGACACGTCGATGGGGGCGGCGCTGCGGCGCGGCGAGGCGGTGCTGGTACCGGATCTGCGCCGCGCGCAGGACTGGCGGTCCCGGGACCCCCAGGGCGCGGTCCGGGTGCTCGACCACGGCATCCATTCGCTGATCACCGTGCCCCTCAGGGCACGGGGCGTGCTCCTCGGCATGGTCAACTTCTGGCGGGATGCCGGCTCGGCCCGGTTCGAGGAGGAGGACGTCGCGGTCACCGAGGAGCTGGTGGCCCGTGCGGCGGTGGCGATCGACAACGCGCGCCGCTACTCCCGCGAGCACGCGATGGCGGTGACGCTGCAGCGCAGTCTGCTCCCCAGGGACCTGCCCGACCAGGACGCGCTGGAGGTGGCGTGGCGTTATCTGCCGGCCCAGTCCGGTGTGGGCGGCGACTGGTTCGACGTCATTCCCCTGCCCGGCTTCCGGGTGGCGCTGGTGGTCGGCGACGTCGTGGGGCACGGGCTGCACGCGGCGGTGACGATGGGCCGGCTGCGCACGGCGGTGCTGAACTTCTCGTCCCTGGACCTGCCTCCCGACGAACTGCTCGGCCATCTGGACGAGATGGTGATGCGGCTGGACACCCAGACGGCGAGCGCGGACGGCGAGGTGTCCGCGGTCACGGGCGCCACCTGCCTGTACGCCATCTACGACCCGGTGGGCGGGCACTGCGCCATCTCCCGCGCGGGGCACGTCGTACCGGCCGTGGTGGATCCCATGGGCCGGGTGACCTTCCCGGACCTTCCCCTGGCACCGCCGCTGGGGGTGGGCGGACATCCGTTCGAGACGGGTGAGCTGAGCCTGCCGGAGGGCAGCCGGCTCGTCCTGTTCACCGACGGTCTGATCGAGGACCGCGGGCGGGACATCGACGAGGGGCTGTCGATGCTCGCCGAGACCGCCGCGCCCGCGGACCGTACGCCGGAGGAGACCTGCCAGGCGCTGATGGAGGTCATGCTGCCGGAGCATCCGATCGACGACGTGGCTCTGCTCGTCGCCCGGACGCGGCTGCTCGATCCGTCGCGGGTGGCGGTCTGGGACGTGCCGTTCGACGTGGAGGCGGTCTCCCGGGTGCGCGGCGAGGTGACCCGCAGGCTGCACGAATGGGGGCTGGAGGAGTCCTGCTTCGCCACGGAACTGGTGATCAGCGAGTTGCTGACCAACGCCATCCGCTACGGCGCCGAGCCGGTCCGGGTCAGGATCCTGCTCGGGCGCACGCTGATCTGCGAGGTCTCGGACGGCAGCAGCACCTCGCCGCACCTCAGGCACGCGGCGATCACCGACGAGGGCGGCCGCGGCCTGTTCCTGGTCTCGCAGTTCGCGGAGCGGTGGGGCACGCGTTATGTGCCGCAGGGCAAGGTCATCTGGGCGGAGCTGAGCCTGGACGGCCACCCGGAGCCGGACCCGGAGGCACTGCTGGACGCGATGGCATGGTGAACGGAGCGGCGACGCCTCCTTCCGGACCGGGGCCGGGTGAGCGGTCGGCCACCGGAGCGGTCGCGCCGACCGGTCACCGGTGCGGCGGGCGCACCTGCGGTCGCCACGGGCATCGCGCGTCCGGCCGCGCGAAACGCCGCCGTGGCCGCCGTCGTCCACTCCCGCC
Organism: Streptomyces sp. NPDC004721; assembly: GCF_053601495.1. Taxonomy (NCBI): domain Bacteria; kingdom Bacillati; phylum Actinomycetota; class Actinomycetes; order Kitasatosporales; family Streptomycetaceae; genus Streptomyces; species Streptomyces sp. NPDC004721. Next base: position 15,876 of record NZ_JBSGBZ010000083.1, on the reverse strand, counting down.
CGGCCCTTCCGGCCCACGTCGCGACCGCAGGTGCCAGGGCCGTCCGCCTCACCCTGCGGGGCAGGGTCCGGCCTCCATGGGCCCGCGCGGCCTGTCCGGCCGTGGGCGCGGCGGGCAATGGCCGCCGGGTACCGGCACGGTGGCCGACCAAGCGGACGGCGGACGCCTCGGCGCCGACCCGGCCGGCGAGGCCGTGGCGACGAGGAGCACGAGCGCGAAAGACCGCCCCGGACCCACATCCCCGGCGCCGGGACGGAACGCCCGCCCATGCGGGGGTGGTGCGCGGTCCCTTGCCGCCGGGCGGCGGGTGCCACCCGAACAGGCGCCCGGCGCCAGGGACATCCCGGGGCTTTTGCCTTCGCGGCCCCGCCGCCCGGCCGTGCGGCGGCGGGACGCGTCCGCGGCAGCCGGCCGAGGGGTCGTCCCCGGCCCGTGAACCGGGTGGCTGGGCTCGCACCCCGTGCCGCAGCGGTGCACTGTGGTAGGCGTGAGTTCCTGGCAGGGGCGTTTCGCCGACCGGGCGCAGGGGCGGCAGCCGGGTCACATACTGTTGCTGATCCCGGTCGCGCTCATCGTCCTCATCACCGTGTCCGACATCGTGGCCCCTTCCGACATCGTGCTCGGCCCGCTGCTCGTGATAGCCCCGGCGATCACCGCCTGGTTCGCGGGACCGTGGATCACAGGGGTCATCGGTGCCGCCGCGGTGGCGGCCCAGGGGTTCGCGGGCTGGCGGCTGGGCATCCTGCCGTCGCGGGAAGTGTTCGTGCAGATGATCGCCCTCGGGGTGCTCTCCTTGCTGGTCGTGGCCCTGTGCGCGGTGCGCGACCGCCGCGCGCGCGAGCTGGCCCAGGTCCGGTCGGTCGCCGAAGCCGCGCAGCGGGTGCTGTTGTGGCCCCTGCCGACCCGGATCGGCCCGCTCCAGCTCGCCTCTCTCTACCTGGCCGCCGAGGACGAGGCGTCGATCGGCGGCGATCTCTACGCGGCCGCCCGCACCGACAGCGGTGCCCGGGTGATGATCGGCGACGTACGTGGCAAGGGGCTGCCCGCCATCGGTGAGGCGGCCCTGCTGCTCGGCGCCTTCCGCGAGGCCGCTCACCACCACGCCGCCCTGCCCTCGCTCGCCGCCTCCCTGGAGCGGAGCATCACCCGCTACCTCTCCGACTTCGAACCGGAGGAGGAGGCCGGGGAGCGCTTCGTCACCGCTCTGCTGCTGGAGATACCGGACGACGAGCCGGTCGTACGGCTGACCAGCTGCGGCCATGTGGCACCGCTGCTGCTGAGACCGGACAGATCGGTGACGATGCCGGACCTCACTCCCGCCCCGCCACTCGGGGTCGGCCTGACCGACCCCAACGGCTCCGTCGTCGACGTACTGCCCTTCCGTCTCGGCGACACCCTGCTGCTCTACACGGACGGGGCCGTCGAGGCCCGCAACGGCCGCGGCGTCTTCTACCCGCTGGTCGAGCGGACGGCCCACTGGGCCGACGGTTCCCCGGAGTCCCTGCTCCACCACGTCCAGCGCGACCTGCTCGCCCACACCGGCGGGCGCCTCGACGACGACGTGGCCCTGATCGCGATCCGCCGCGTCCCGGCCTCGCCCACCGCTCACCGCTTCGGCCGGATGATCCAGGCCCAGGCCCCCAACTGAACGGTGCCATCGGGGATATTCACCCCAGGGCTTGCCAAGATGATCACCAAGCCTCGTATAGTGACCGGCAGTTGGGCAACACGCGTCACCGGCCGTGCCCAAGCCGGTCCCGAGGCGGCGGACCGCGCTCGACGCCGCCACCCCGCCGACGCAGGCCGGCTCCCCGCGCTCCGACCCGTACGAGCACCTGGAAGGCGAACCACCTCATGACCGGCCAGACCACCGCCGACGAGAAGCTCACCTGGCTCCTGGAGGGCCTGCTGGAGCGGACCCCGGGCACGCTGCACGCGCTGGTGCTGTCCCGGGACGGACTGAAGCTGTGCCGCACGCCGGAGCTCACCCCCGACCAGGCCGACCAGCTCGCCGCGATCGCCGCGGGCATCCAGTCGCTGTCGCACGGCGCGTCCGTCGAGTTCGGCGACGGCACCGGCGGCGTCCGCTCGGCGATGACCGAGTTCTACGGAGGGGTGCTGTTCATCGTCGAGGCCGGCGAGGGCGCGCATCTGGCGGTGATCACCACCGAGGACGCCGACGCCGGGCTCGTCGGGCACACGATGAGCGAGCTCGTGGAGCAGCTCGGCGAGCACCTCACCGCGCCGCCCCGCGCCTCCTGAGCCGCGGCCCCGCACGCTCGATTCAGAAGCGCCGGCGCTGAGTCCGATGGAACGCAGCGGTTGGACTTCAGGATCATGCTGGAGCAAGGTGGGGGCGTCACCTCGATCCCGAGGAGACGCCCCTTCATCGCACCACCCGGAGACCACCCGATGACCTACGCCGCGGATCCTGAGCGTTACGACGGCACCATGCGCTACCGGCGCACCGGCCGCTCGGGGCTCGACCTGCCCGTCCTGTCCCTGGGCTACTGGCACAACTTCGGCGACGACCGGCCCTTCGAGACCCAGCGCGAGATCGCCCTGCGCGCCTTCGACCTGGGCATCACCCATCACGACCTGGCGAACAACTACGGCCCGCCCTACGGCTCGGCGGAGATCAACTTCGGGCGCCTGATGAAGCAGGACCTCGCGCCGTACCGGGACGAGATGGTGATCTCCACCAAGGCGGGCTGGGACATGTGGCCCGGCCCCTACGGCCAGGGCGGCGGTTCCCGCAAGTACCTGCTCGCCTCGCTGGACCAGTCCCTGAAGCGCATGGGCCTGGACTACGTCGACATCTTCTACTCCCACCGGCTGGACGCGAGCACGCCGCTGGAGGAGACGATGGGCGCGCTGGACACGGCCGTCCGCCAGGGCAAGGCCCTGTACGTCGGCATCTCCTCCTATGACGCCGAGCGCAGCCGGCAGGCCGCCGCCATCCTGCGTGAGCTGGGCACCCCGATGCTCATCCACCAGCCCTCGTACAGCATGGTCAACCGCTGGATCGAGACCGAGGGGCTGCTCGAGACCGCGGAGGAGGAGGGCTTCGGCGTCATCGGTTTCACCGCACTGGCCCAGGGGCTGCTGACCGGGCGCTACCTCGACGGCGTGCCGGAGGACTCGCGGGCCGCGCAGGGCACCTCCTTCGACACCGCCTGGCTGTCCGAGGACATGCTGCGCAGGCTGCGGGCCCTGAACGACATCGCGGCCCGCCGCGGGCAGACCCTCGCCCAGATGGCGCTCGCCTGGGCGCTGCGCGACGAGCGCGTCACCTCCCTGGTGATCGGTGCCTCCCGGGTGGAGCAGCTGGAGCAGAACGTGGCCGCACTGGACCGCATGGACTTCAGCGCCGAGGAGCTGGCCGAGATCGACGAGCACGCCACCGACGGCGGCGTCGACCTGTGGCAGTCCGCCCGCACCGGAAAGCTCGGCTGACCCGCACCGAAGGGTTCGTGGACGGGGCGGCCGGACTCCGTGGAGTCCGGCCGCCCCGCGCCCCGGCTGCCCCTACGGCCCTTTCGTGGGCCGTTTCGAGGCGCCGGGGCGCGTCCGTGGGGCGGTGGTGTCCGCCCGCTCGGCGAGGTGGACGACCGGTCTCTCAACTCATCTGGCAGGCAGCTCCGTTGAGGGTGAAGGAGGCCGGATTACCGGTGTTTCCGGTGTGGTTGGCCTGGAAGCCCAGGGTGGTGGAGGCTCCGGGGGCCAGGGTGGAGTTGTAGGCGACGTTGCGGGCGGTGACGGCGCCGCTGGTCGGGGAGACGGTGGCGTTCCAGCCGGAGGTGATGGTCTGTCCGGCCGGCAGGGTGAAGGCCAGCGCCCATCCGTCGATCGGCGCGGTGCCGGTGTTGGTCACCGTGATGGACGCGGTGAGCCCGGTGTTCCAGGCGCTGGTCGTGTACGCCACCCGGCAGGCGCCCGCCGGCGGGGTGGTGGGCGGGTCGGTCGGCGGCGGTGTGGTCGTGGAGTCCAGCCCGAAGAAGGAGATGGCACGGGCGGCCATGCCCGAGGTCGGCAGGGTGTGCCCGGTGCCCTGGATGCTGACGGCCTCGACGGGCGCCTGGGTGCCGGTGCCGCCGTAGCGCGTACGGGTCCAGGTGGACTGCGGGTGATCGGTGAAGGCGGGGGTCTGGCTCACGCCCAGGACGTCGGTCCACTGCTTGATCTCTTCACCGAAGTTCGGGTAGCGCAGGGTGGTGTCCTCGGTGCCGTGCCACACCTGCATGCGCGGCCGGGGGCCGTTGTGGCCGGGGTAGGCGCCGCGGGCCAGGTCGCCCCACTGCTGGGGTGTCCTGATCACGGTGCCGTTCGCGCAGGCGCTGTTCCACTCGGAGCCGTCGGCGGTGGCGAAGCAGCCGAAGGGCACACCCATGAAGGCGGCGCCGGCCTTGAACACGTCGGGGTAGTCACCGAGCAGGACGTTCGTCATCATCGCCCCCGAGGAGGCGCCGGCGACGAAGACGCGCGCCGGGTCGGCCCCGTAGCGCTGCTGGGCGTAGGTGACCATCGACATGATGCCGACCGGGTCGCTCCCGCCGCCGCGCTTGAGCGCCTGCGGCGAGGACACGTCGAAGCAGCCGCCGCTGCGTGTGGCCGAGGGGTAGATGACGATAAAGCCGTACCGGTCGGCCAGCGACGCGAACTCGGTGCCCGAGTAGAACGCGGGCCCGGAGCCGGTGCAGTAGTGCACGGCCACGAGCACCGCGGGCCGGGCCGGCGCGCTGTCCGGGCGGTACACGTACATGCGCAGGTTGCTCGGGTTCGTACCGAACCCGGTCACCTCCGTCAGGGAGGCCGCCTGGGCGCTCGGCACAGCCAGCAGGAGTGCCGCGAGCAGGGGCGTCACACCCGCGAGCAGGGCCGTCAGCACGGTGCGGAGTCCGGGCCTTCTTCGGGTTCGGGGCATGTCGGCGTCCTTTGCTTCGAAACTTTCGGGCCGATTTCGGGAAGGCGCCGCGTCACGCTAGAGGTGTCGCACAGTCGCGTCAACCACTGGGATCGCTTGCAACTCACCAAAGGACAGCGGGAGGTCGAGCTTCGGCCATCCCTCAGTGCGGTATGCGCGAACCGTTGACCGGCTCCCGTTCTGTTCGTAGCCTGCGCGTCACATTCGACCTTGACAGCGAAACTTTCGAGAAACGGAGATGGCATGCCCATGCCCAGACGGGCGGCGCAGGCGTTCACGGCCGTCCTGCTCGCCGCTTCCACCGTCACGGCCCTGTCCCACACCGCCGCGGCCGCCGACACACTGGGGTCGGCCGCGGCCGGAAAGGGCCGTTACTTCGGTGCCGCCGTCGCCGCGAACCACCTCGGCGAATCGGCCTACGCCGGCACCCTCGACCGCGAGTTCAACCAGGTCACCCCCGAGAACGAGATGAAGTGGGACGCCACCGAGGGCTCCCGCAACACCTTCACCTTCGGCAACGCCGACCAGATCGTCAGCCACGCCCAGGCCCAGAACATGAAGGTCCGCGGGCACACGCTGGTGTGGCACTCCCAGCTCCCCTCCTGGGTCTCCGGCCTGGGCGCCACCGACCTGCGCTCGGCGATGAACAACCACATCACCCAGGTCATGCAGCACTACAAGGGCAAGATCTACGCCTGGGACGTGGTCAACGAGGCGTACCAGGACGGCTCCAGCGGGGCCCTGCGCAGCTCCCCGTTCGCGGACAAGCTCGGCAGCGGCTTCATCGAGGAGGCCTTCCGCACGGCCCGCAGCGTCGACGCGAGCGCCAAGCTCTGCTACAACGACTACAACACCGACGGCGTCAACGCGAAGAGCAACGCGGTCTACGCCATGGTCAAGGACTTCAAGTCCCGTGGCGTGCCGATCGACTGCGTGGGCTTCCAGTCCCACTTCAACAGCGCCTCCCCCGTTCCCTCCGACTACCAGGCCAATCTGCAGCGCTTCGCCGACCTCGGGGTGGACGTGCAGATCACCGAACTCGACATCGAGGGCTCCGGCACCGCCCAGGCCAACAACTACTCGAACGTCGTCAAGGCCTGCCTGGCGGTGACCCGTTGCACGGGCCTCACCGTCTGGGGGATCACCGACAAGTACTCCTGGCGCAGCAGCGGCACTCCCCTGCTGTTCGACTCCAACTACGGCAAGAAGCCCGCCTACGACGCGGCCCTCGCCGCGCTCGGCGGCTCGGGCACCGGCGGGGGCGGGGACGGTGGCGGCGGCAACCCGGGCGGCAACGGCTCCTGCACGGTCTCCTTCACCAGGACCTCGGACTGGAACGACGGCTACAACGGCGAGGTCGTCGTGAGGGCGGGCTCCGCCCCGATCAACGGCTGGACCGTGACGCTCACCTTCGCCCCGCCGCAGAAGGTCGCCAGCCTGTGGAACGGCACCCCCAGCTGGGACAGCAGCGGCAACGTCATGACCGTGCGCGCCGCCTCCTACAACGGCAGTCTCGCGGCGGGCGCCTCGACCAGCTTCGGCTTCACCGCGGTGAAGAACGGCAACAACTCCACACCGACGCTCGGAACCTGCACCGCGTCCTGAACCGGGCCAGGGCACTTCACGCACGACCGGGGCGCGCCTCACGCGGCGCCCCGGTCGTGCCCCGTCCACGGCGGCCTCCGGCCTGGCTGACATGCCCTTGCCTGGAGCAATGCCGAGGCGGTGGCGGTGCGACGCAGCACGCTGGTGGTCTTGATCAAGCCCGCCGGGAGTACCTGTGAACAGGCCGCCTGAGTGTTTCCGCGAGGACCGTCGCCCGGAGCCGGGCCGCAGCGCCGTGCGCCCGCCCGGACCCGCCACGCTCCCGCCGCCTCCCGGGTGCCGCCGGGACGAGCGGTGAGGCGACCCGGCCGCGGCACGGGCGAGGGCACCGGTACGCCGCGCGCGCCCAGGACACCGAGGACGCAGTCGCTGTTGCCCGCCCAGCCCCTGTGGCTGCGCTGGCTGCCGGTCTTCTACGTCGTGGTGGTCCTCGCCGTCGAACCGGTCACCCCGGCACTGTGGCCGGTGAGCTTCGTGCTCACCGCCCTGCCGCTGGTGGCCGCCTTCGGGTACGGCCCCGGCGTGGTCGCCGCCGTCACGGTGTTCGCCGTCGTTCTGGAGGGCATCCTGGCCGGCACCCCGTGCTGCGCGGGCCGTACGGTGGGCAATCTGTGGGACCGCCACTACGTGGCCAACTACGTCTGCACCTTCGTGGTGGGCATCCTCGGCACGATCCTCGCGGCGCACCGTGCGCGCCGGGAGCACACCCTCGCCAGGGTGCGTTCCGTGGCGGAGACCGCGCAGCGCGTTTTACTGCGCCCGGTCCCCCACCGTCTCGGCCAGGTCTCCGTGGAGACCTTGTACCTCTCCGCGGCGGCCGAGGCGCAGATCGGCGGCGATCTGTACGAGGCGGTGGCGACCGCGCACGGAGTGCGTCTGCTCATCGGCGACGTCCGCGGCAAGGGCCTGGTCGCCGTGGAGACGGCCGCGACGATGCTCGGAGCCTTCCGCGAGGCCGCGCCCGACGAGCCCGATCTGGCGGCTCTGGCCCGGCGCATGGAGCGCAGCATGAGCCGCTACGCCGCGCAACTGCCCGGGGCCGAGGCGGCCGAGCGCTTCGTGACGGCGGTGTTCGCGGAGATCCCCGACGACGAGCACGTCGTGCGTCTCGTCAACTGCGGCCACCCGCCTCCGCTCCTCGTCAGCGGAAGCGGGGTCACCGAGCTGGAGGCGACCGAGCCCTCGCCGCCCATCAACCTCGCGGGACTGCTCGGCGGCGGGTACCGCGTGGACGTCGCGCCCTTCCGGCCCGGCGACAAGTTGCTGCTGTACACCGACGGTGTCACCGAGACGCGCGACCCCGCCGGCGCCTTCTACCCGCTCGCCGAGCGCGTCCGGCCCTGGGCCGGCCTTCAGCCCGGCGAGCTCCTGAAGCACCTGCACGCGGACCTGCTCGCCTACAGCGGCGGAAGCCTCGACGACGACCTCGCCGCCCTGGCCGCCCACCGTCTCCCCAATGAGCCCGCCCCTGAGCAGCGACACGGGGCGTGACCGGGGCCGACCGCCAGTGAACGGCCCCTCGGGCACGCCTCGGCACGGGCCGGCTCCGCCGCCAGGGGCGCACGGTTCCGGTGCCGGTCGGCGCCTGTGCGGGTCTGATTGACACCGGCGACGCCGCGGCCGCCCCGACATACCCCCGCCAACCGGCAAGCCCGGCACACGACGCGGCCGCACGCCAACCAACCCACCCACACACCCAGACCGGCCTGACCACGCCGATCCCGTCAACCCGACGCCATCGCGACCGCCCCGACATACCCCGGCCGACCCGCAGCCCGGCACATCGCGCGTGCGCACGCGAGCCGCGCACGCCCTGACCGGCCTGCCCGCGCCGATCCGGTCGACCCGACGGCATCACGGCCACGCCGAAACACTCCCGGCCGACCCGCAAGCCCGGCACACCACGCACGCGCCTGCCACCCAACCCACCCGCACACCCAGAGGGGCCTGACCACGCCGATCCCGTCGACCCGACGGCATCATGGCCGCCCCAACGTGCCCCGCCGACCGGCAAGCACCCTGCGGGCTCGTACCGGTCGGCGCCCGTGCGCGGACGAGGTCGCCGGCCGGCTCGGGCAGGCCCGCGGGGGCCGGTTCACCGCGGGGTCACGGGACCTGTGAGGCGTCGCCGGGGCGGGCCGGCAGGGCCAGGTGGTCGAGGTCCGCCGGCCGGGGCGACGTCACCGGCCACAGGGGGGCCGGGGTGCCGTCGGCGACCGCGGCCGGGGCGTCGGTGAGGTTCATGCGGTCGCGCAGACGGCCGTAGAAGTCCATGGGGCCCAGCCGGACGGCCCGCAGCCGGCGCGGGGAGGCGTAGACGCCGATCCAGTCGCCGGGGTCGAGCACACCGCGCAGCTGGCCGTCGATGCTGACGGCGGCCTGGCCCGAACGTTCCAGGACGCGCATGCCGACCGGCTCGTCCGGCGCGGCCACGACCGAGCGGTTGAACGCCATGTGCGGGGCGACCGGCGTGAAGACGAGGGCGTCCGCGCGAGGAGAGACCACCGGGCCCCCGGCGGCGAAGCTGTAGGCCGTGGAGCCGGTGGGGGTGGCGACCAGCAGCGCGTCGGCCGAATAGGACGCCAGGAGCCGGCCCGCGAGGTAGACGCCGACGGACACCTGCCGGTCCCGGGCCAGCTTCTCCACCACGACGTCGTTCAGCGCGGTGACGTTCATCGCGATGCCCCAGTCGCCGCCCGCCTGGCAGTCGGCGCGGACACGCGGTGGCGGCAGCAGCGGGCGGCGGCCGTAGCGCATCAGCTCCTCGATGTCGGCGGGCACCTCCAGGCGGCGCGAGGCGCGCAGGGTGAGCATCATCCGGCTCTCCACCGTGAGGCGCTCCGCGACGACGGCGTCCAGCGCGGCACGTACGACCGTGACGGGCACCTCCGTCAGGAAACCCACCCGGCCGAGGTCGACGCCCAGGACCAGGGCGTCGTTCACGGCGGCCAGCCGGGCACCACGCAGGAACGTGCCGTCGCCGCCCAGGGTGACGATGAGGTCCGGGTCGCCCGCGGCCTCGACCTCCTCCCGGGAGCTGCGCCGCCCTCCGTCGTGCCACACATCGATGTCCGCGCACCCCACACCGTGCTCGTCGCACCACTCGCGCACGATGCGGGCGGCAGCCGTGGCCTCACCGCGCCCGCCGTGGACGACCAGACCGATACGACGCACCGTCACCTCTGCCTCCGGATCTGCGTACCCGAGCCGACACGATGCCGGACACCCTCACCGCACGGTGCGCACCTCGCGGAACGCCACGCCGCCGGACGGCTCCCCCGCACCACCGCGTCCGACCGCGCCCCGACCGGCGCCGGCCGGGACACGGGCAGCATCCCCGGGTTCCCCTGCCTCAGGTGCGGAAACACGGGAGTTCCCGGCGTGTTTTCCTGCGTAAGCAGGGCATTCGATGTGTCCGGAGGTCGATACTCATGGTTCCCTTGCTACTGGTTCTCCTGCTCGCCCTGATCCTCTTCGGCATCGGGTTCGCCCTGAAGGCGCTGTGGTGGATCGCGATCATCGTGCTCGTGCTGTGGCTGCTCGGTTTCGTCGTACGGCCCGCGGGCGGCGGCCGGAGGGGCCGCTGGTACCGCTGGTGACGGCCGTCGCCGCGGTCGGCGGCGGTCGGAGTGGAGCCGTGCGCCCGGTGATCGTGCCGGGCGCACCGTTCTGCGCGGGGGCGTCAGCCTGCCCACGCCAGGAGCCGTTCGCCCGGCTCCTGTTCCCTCAGCTGGGCCAGTGACTGCTTCTCCAGCTGGCGCACGCGCTCACGGGTCAGGCCCACGTGCTGGGCGACCTCCTTCAGGGTGCGCTGGTGCCCGTCGTGCAGGCCGTACCGCAGGCTGAGGATCAGGGCCTCGCGCGGCGCCAGTGTGTCGACGGCCTCCCGCAGTTCCTCGGCCAGCGCCTGGTACTCGGCGACCTCGGGGGCCTGCAGCACCTCCGTGTCGGAGATGAGATCGCCGACCACCGTCTCGCCGGTGTCGTCCACCGGCATGTCCAGGCTGATCACCTGCCGGCCGACCCGGCGCAGCCACACGACCCTGTCCTCGGCGAGGCCGCTCTCGCGGGCGACCTCCTCGACGGTCGGCTCGTGTTCGAGGTTGAGCTGCAACTTGCGTTCGATCTTGGCGAGCTTCTGCAACTGCTCCACGACGTGCATCGGCAGCCGCACGGAACGCGCGTGCGTGGCGAGGCCGCGCTCCATCGCCTGGCGGATCCACCAGGTGGCGTAGGTGGAGAACTTGAACCCCTTGGTGTGGTCGAACTTCTCCACGGCCCGGATGAGCCCCAGGTTGCCCTCCTGGATGACGTCGAGCAGCGGCAGCCCGCGGTGGGCGTGGCGTTTGGCCATCGCCACGACCAGCCGGAGGTTGGCCCGCACCATGTGGTCCTTGGCCTCCTGGCCGTCCCGCGTGGCGGCCTCCAGTTCCCGCCGGCGCTCCGGCGCGAGTTCCTGACCGTCCTCATCGGCCTGCCGCAGTTCCGCCGCGGCGTGCAGACCGGCCTCGATGCGCTGGGCGAGCCGTACCTCGCCCTCCGCGTCGAGCAGCGGTGTCGCCCCGATCTGGCGCAGGTACTGACCGAGCAGGTCGGGTTCGCCGTCGGGTTCGGGCACCGCGTCGTACCGCTTGGTGGCACGGACCGGCGTCCGTCGTCCGGTGTGTGCGGACGCCGCCGTCCTCTGCTTCGCGGGAGCCATCGCGCGCTCCTCATCTCCTCGCGGCCGCCGCTCGGGTACCCGGAGCGGCCACGGTCTATACGTCCCGGCCGGGGTACGGGTGCTCGCCCGTGCCCCGGCCGCTGGGAGCCGCGGGGCCCAGCGGCGGACGGGGGGTCAGGCCCCGGGAGCCCTCCGGCCGATGCGGACCTGCCATCGCGTGGGTCCGGATTCGAGGTAGTCCCAGGTGAACACGCCGGGATGGGTGGCTTCGAACTCGCGGCGCAGCGGCTTGGGGTCGTGGTTGTTGACCAGGGTGAACGCTTCGCCGGGCCCCAGGCGGGCGAAGCGGGCGAAGATGCGCGGGTGGCGCCTGCCGTGCGGGATCGAGGTGACGTCGACGACGGCGGGCCGGTCGAGCCGGCCGCCCTCGAGCAGGGTCTCGAAGTCCGCGGTCAGGATCGGCAGGTCGGCGCCGGGCAGGAGGGCGAGCGCACGCAGCAGCACGTCCTGTTCGACGGCCAGATGGACGGTGAGGAGGCTCGCGACGTCCCGGGCGGCACCGGCCGCGGAGTCCGCGTCGTCGGCCGAGGCGAGCGCGTCGATCCGGGCGGCGACAGCGGCCGCCGTGGCCCGTAGAGCCCTGATCAGCAACCGGGTCTCCGCCGCACCCGCGGCCGGTGCGTACAGCGCCTGGTCGGTCGCGGCCAGGTGGCGGCGCACCTCGCCGGTGCAGAAGTCGGTCAGGGCCGCCCGTGCCCGCTCCCGGTCGGCGCGGCCCAGACGGAGTTCGGTCAGCAGCGCCGTCTTGGACCGCAGCGCGGTGAGCAGGCGGTGCCGCGCGGCCAGGATCGCGGCCTCGGCCAGGCCGGCCGAGCCGGTCGTGGTGTTGCGGATGTGGACCTCGAAGGACTGTGCCACGGCTGTCCCCTTCTCGCTCTGGCTCGTCGCCCACGCCGACACCCCGACGATTCCTCAATTATTACATGTGTTATTCGTAATAATAATGGGAGGTGTGGGGTTCGGCTCCAGTCTCGGCCCGGCGCCGCCGAGCCGAGACTGGTGGAGCGCGGCCATCCTCTGAGCGCGGCGGGCGACCGCCGGGGTCAATCACCGGCGGGCGACCGCCGCGGTCAGGACGTCTTGGTCACCGTCAGCAGGGCCGCGGCGTCCTCCAGGGCCTCCAGGCTGTGCCGGGCCTGCGGCACGATGAGCAGGTCCCCCGCCATGCCCTCCCACGACGTGTCGCCGCTGCGCAGCACCACCCGTCCGCGCAGCACCAGCACGGTCGCCTCGCCCGGGTTGTCGTGCTCGGCCAGGGCCGCGCCGGCCCGCAGGGTGATGAGGGTCTGGCGCAGTACGTGCTCGTGGCCGCCGTAGACGGTCTCCGCGCTGCGGCCGGCCGAGGACGCCTCGGCCCGTTCGAGGTGCTCGCGTGCGAGGGCGTCGAGGGAGATCTTCTGCATCGCTGTGACTCTTCCTCACGAGGGGAGCTGAGCTGGGCAGTTCCGTAGCGTACGCCGGTGCGCCGCCGCCTTCGGGCTTTCCCCCTCCGGCTCGTGGCGGGCGGGCGGAAGCCACCCCCCTCCCACCCGGCGTAAGGTGGCCGTGCCGGGCCCGGACGGTGAGGACGAGCACCGGCCCCGCCGGGAGGTGCCCCATGTCGGACGATCCATGGCGGCCGGAGCCGGAAGAGGCGACCGGCCACGGGGACGCCGCGGCCCAGGGAAGCGGCCGGACACCGGGTGGTGAGGCCTTCGAGGAGCTCACAGCCCAGATCCGGCAGCTCAGTCTGGACCGCCGCAGGCTGCACCGCCTGCTGGACGCGGTCGTGGCCATCAGCGCCGACATGGACACCCGCACCGTACTGCGGCACCTGGTGCAGGCGGGCACCGACCTCGTCGCCGCGCGCTACGGCGCCCTCGGCGTGCTCGGCGAGGGCGGGGAGATCGTCGACCTGATCACCGTCGGCGTCGACGGCGAGCGGCTGCTGGCCGAATCCGGGCTCCCGCAGAGCCACGGGCTGCTGGGCCGGCTGATCGAGGAGCCCAAGGCGCTGCGGGTCGACGACATCGCCGCCGATCCCCACTCGGTCGGCTTCCCGGACGGCCACCCGGTCATGACCACGCTGCTCGGGGTCCCGCTGACCGTGCGCGACACCGTCTACGGCAACCTCTACCTGGCGGACAAGGAGGACGGCACGCCGTTCGCCGACGCCGACGAGACCCTGCTGACCGCACTGGCCAGCGCCGCGAGTGTCAGCATCGAGAACTCCCGCCTGTACGGGCGGCTCAAGCAGGCCGCCGAACAGTTCCAGCGCCGTCTGCTGCCGGTGCTGCCCGACCTGTCCCCGCTGCGGGTGGAGGCCCGCTACGAGCCGGCGTCCGAGCTTCCCCAACTCGGTGGTGACTGGTACGACGCCCTCGGACTGCCCGACGGGGCGGTCCTCGTCGTCGTCGGTGACGTGACCGGCCACGACGTGGAGGCGGCCCCGATGATGGGGCAGATCCGCAACATGCTGCGGGCCCTGGCCTTCGACCGGTGCGGGCCGCCCAGCATGATCGTGAACAGGCTCGACCGGGCGCTGACCGCGCTCACCGATCCGCCCGCCGCCACCCTGATCCTGGCCCGCATCGAGCGGGAACCGGACGCCGGGTACGCCCTGCGCTGGACCAACGCCGGGCATCCGCCGCCGCTGCTGATCACCGCCGAGGGCACGGCGCACTGCCTCGCTCCCGACACGCACGGCATCCCGGTCGGCGTCGAACCGGGCCTGCCCCGTCCCGACCACTGGCGGTCGCTGCCCCCGGAGAGCACCCTGCTGCTGTTCACCGACGGCCTGATCGAGCGCCGCGACCGGGACATCGACGCCGGCCTGCGGGATCTGGCGGACCATGCCGCCGCCCTGGCCTCCGCCCCGCTGGACGCGCTGTGCGACGCGCTGCTCGGCCGCCAGGACGGCTACGACGACGACGTGGCCCTGCTGGCCCTGCGCGTGCCACGCCTGCCGGACTGAGCGCACGTCCGGGCATCCGCCGCTCCCCCGGACGGCCCAACAGCGCTGGGCAGGAGGGGGAGAGGGCGCGTGAGCGGTGGGTGCGTGGTGGAAGGCATGGCGAACCTGCGAGTCGGAGGAGAGCCAGATGCCGGATGCTGTGGTCGAGGGTGCCGCGGGCGGCGACGGTGCCGTGCCGGTCGGCTCCGGCGGGCGGCCCTTCGAGCAGGTGGGCGCGGTCGCCGACGCCGTCCTCTACGAGGGCTACCTGCTCTATCCGTACCGCCGCTCCTCCCCCAAGAACCGCGTCCGGTGGCAGTTCGGGGTGCTGCTGCCGCGCGACTGGGTGGAGCACGACGGGCCCGTCACGGTCGGCGTGTCCGGCTCCGCCGACTCCTGGTACCAGCAAACCGAGTGCCTGCTGCGGGTCCACGGGCCCGACGCCGTGCTGTGGATCAGGGTGCGTTACCTCCAGACGCAGCACAAGCAGGTGGAGGAGACCGGCCCGGACGGCGGGCACCACCCCGTGGAGTCGCTGCGGACCGGCGACGGCACGACGCACCTGACCTTCGACGAGGCGGTGCCGCGCGAGACCGACCTCGTCGTGCCGCTGGAGGACCTGCTGCGGCGGGAGTGCACCGCCCCGGTGGGAACGGCGGGCGGCGAGGAGAGCGAGTCGCTGCCCGGGGGCGCCGGGCGGATCGTACGGCGGCGCGCGGAGATCCGGGCGGACACCACGCTCACGGCCGAACGCGTCGCGGACGGACTGGTCCGGCTGCGCGTGCGCACCGAGAACACCGGGCACGCGGCGGACCCGCGGGCCCCGCGTGACGCGGCACTGCGCCAGGCGCTCATCGCCACGCACACCCTCGTCGGCGGCACGGACGTGGAGTTCGTCTCGCTGACCGACCCGCCCGCGGACCTGCTGGAGCACGTCCGCGACTGCCGCAACGCGTTCACCTTCCCCGTCCTCGGCGGCGAACCGCCCGCCACCGACGGCGGCACCGGCGCCGCGCGCCACGCCCAGTCGCCGGACGGCGGCACCGGACCCGTACTGCTCTCCGCGCCGATCATCCTGCCCGACCGTCCCCAGGTCGCGCCCGAGAGTCCGGGCGACCTGCACGACGCGGCGGAGATCGACGAGATCCTGACGCTGCGGACGATGCTCCTGACGGACGAGGAGAAGCGCGAGGCGCGCGCCACCGATCCGCGGGCGGCCGAGATCCTGGACCGGGTGGACAGCATGCCGCCGGAGGTCCTCTCCCGGCTGCACGGCGCCATCCGCTCGCTGGCACCCGCCGCGCCCTCCGCCACCGCCACCGCCACCCCGGGGGGCCTTGCCGCGGAGCGGCCCGCCTGGTGGCAGGAGGGCGGTGACGACGGCCTCTCCCCCACCACCGAGACGGTGCTCGTCGACGGCGTTCCCGTGGCAGGCGGCAGCCGTGTCCGGCTGCGTCCGCGGGGCCGGGGTGCCGACGCCCAGGACATGTTCCTGGCCGGACGGACCGCGCGGGTGGCCGCGGTCTTCCACGACGTGGACGGCAGCGTGCACCTCGCCGTCACCCTCGACGACGACCCCGCGGCCGAACTGCACACCTGGTACGGCCGCTTCCACTACTTCCGGCCCGACGAGCTGGAGCCGTACACCGCGACCGACTCCCGGAACCCGAACAGCGAGGGGCAGTAACTCAC
>NZ_JBSGBZ010000082.1:0-26925 GCF_053601495.1 Streptomyces sp. NPDC004721 | reverse complement strand
GATCTCTGCAATCAGCTCGGGGTCACCCGGTCGATGGGCGCCGTCGGCACCAGCGCGGACAACGCGGCCTGCGAAAGCTTCCACGCGTCCCTGAAGCGCGAGACCCTCCAGGACGCCCGCGACTACGGCGATGCGGCCTCCTGCCGACAGGCCGTCTTCGCCTGGCTGACCCGCTACAACACCCGTCGCCGGCACTCAGCCAACGGCCACCTCAGCCCCAACGAATACGAACACCGACACCACACGGCTAAGCTCACGCTGGCCGCATGACACACGAACGCGTGTCCACCATCACGGGGGAAGGCCCCCGCGCCGGTGAATTTCAGATTGTCCTCCCAGCCGTGCGCACGGCCGGGTCGTACCTCTTCCACGGACGTGTGCCTCTGCTCGGCCACATCGCGTGCCTGCCATGTGCTTCGCGCCAGATGTCTTCGGACCATCGAACTCGGTCGCCCTGGACGGCGACTGAACGCACACTTGTCCTCCACGTATCTGGCTGCGTCCGGATTGCGACATGGCCTGCAGTGCTGGCCGCACGGCCCGCCGTGGTCCACACTAGCCAGGGGTGACGGGAGGAGACCGATGGCCGGCACACTCGACGAACGTGTGGCTCTGCAGCGGCTGCTCCGCGGCGCACGTGCCGTGCTGCTCGACTTCGACGGACCGGTCACCGACCTCTTCCGCGACGAGTCGACCGCGCCCGTAGCCCACGAGATCAAGGACGTCGTACGCGGTATCTGGGGCCGGCTGGACACCGACGTCGAGGAGTGCGACGACTCCCACGGCATCCTCCGGCACCTCCGGGACATGTTCGACCGGCCGACCGTCACGCCCCGCGATCGCCGCGCGCTGACTGAGGCCGAGGCCGTCGTCACCCGGTACGAGTACGACGCCGTCAAGGCGGCCGTTCCGGCACCGGACGTCCTGCGCCTCGTCGACGCGCTGTGCGACCTCGGCCTGCGCCTGGTGATCGTCAGCAACAACTCCGACGGCCCAGTCTGGGAGTTCCTCAAGAACAACAGCTTGCAATCAAAGTTCGACACCGTGGTGGGGCGGGATCCGCACGAGCTGCGGCACATGAAGCCCGATCCGTATTCCGTCCGCCGCGCCCTGAGGCTCCTGGACCTGCCGGGCACTCAGACCCTGCTTATCGGCGACCAGCTCACCGACCTCCAGGCCGCCCAGACGGCGGGCACCCCCTTCCTCGGCCACACGCCATCGGCCGAGCGCGCCCGGGAGATGAGGGACCACGGCGCGGACTGGGTCGTGCAAGGGCACGCGCCGGTCGTCGACGCCGCCAGGTCCTTGGCGGCCGAAGAAGCCAACTGACCCCCCAGTTCTGCCGAGTTGGTGTGCAAAGGAGATCCACGGGGCATCATCACCCTCCCGCACACCACGGCGCGCACGGGGGTACGTGTGTCATCTCGCAGTGAGGGCAACAATGGCCCGAGCCGACTCGAACGCCTCCAGGACACGCTGGGCCGGTGGAAGCCTCGCGTGGTGCGCTGGCTGCTCGCCCTGGTCGCCCTGCTCGGAGTCGCCGCCGAGGTCATCGACCCGCTGGGGAACGCACTCAAGGGACAGCAATTGCTGGGAGGTTCGTTCGCCGCGCTGATCGCCCTGATCCTCTTCGATGCCATCAGCGGGTCCGAGCCGAAGGAGGTGTCGGGCGTCCATGTCTTCGCCGACCGGGATGAACTGCACACCGCGTTCCGGGAGGCGTTCCAGGCGCGGCTCGTGCGGGTCGACTTCTCCGGATTCACGATGCAAACGCTGCTGGACGCACTGCGGGTACCGCTGGAGAAGATGGCCGATCACGAAGTACGCACGGTCGAACTGAAGCTGTGTATCATCATCGCCCATCTGAACCTGCCGATGGGGCTGCCCGGAGGCCTTGTCCCCGCGCCCCGTAGCGGTCAGTCCGAAGCGGAGAGGTTCTACTTCCGAGACTCCCCGGAGAACCGGCAACGGATGCGGGACGACTTCACCAAGCACAACTGGATCACACTGAAGAACCTGCTGGAACGGGTGCACCAGCGGAATCCGGGAATCGTCATATCCTGCGAAATCCGGGAGTCGCCGCAGATACCCGAGCGGAAGCTGTACATCCTCAACCAGGAAACAGTTTTCTCCACGCCGTACGGCATCGAGCACAGGGACGTCACCTGGCACGAGAACACCTACCGGATCCTCGACACCGAGGGCTTCGGGCCGCTCTACGGCGAGGCCCGCTACATCGGCTGGGATCTGCACTCGCGGGCGCGCTCGACCAGACAGATCGCGGAACACCACATGGAGTGCCACCGCAACCTCTGGGAGAAGCTCGCCGACATCAAGCCGGAGCGTCCTGTGATCGCGGATCCGCTGTGGGCCACTGCCCCTCGTCGGTGAGCAGGCCCCAGACCGACTCGAACCACTTCGTCATGCTCTCCACGAAAACGGCTGGCAGGCTCTAGTCCCGCGAGTCGACGGCCTTCCACCGCTTCGTCGGTGAACTTCCGGCCGCAGTCCGCGCACACCGGCCGCCGCGCCTCCCGCGCTGCGGCTTCCCGCTCCTGACGGCGCCACTGTTCTTCCCGGGCGGCTTTGCGGCGGCGGGCGATGAGACGTACCGGCGGGGGTTGCCGATCGCGTCCAGCAGCGACTGGCGGTGGTCGCGGTGCGGGTACTGGGGCACGTCGATCTCAACGGACGGACCTGGGTCTACGCCGCCGGCGGCGGCCTCGAACGTGCGGCGGGTCTGCTCCACCGTGGCGACATCGGTCGTCTGCTCCTGGCCCCGGCTCGCCTTTCGGCCCGTACGGGACGGCCGCGGGCGGGCCCTCGGGGCGGCGGGCACGGCGACGGTGTGCGGCCGGGTCCGAGAGCCCAGGCGGTCCAAGCGGCGCACCGCGTGGACCCGGGCCGTCAGCGCGCCGGCGGCGAGGTGTGCCCGCTCCTATGGGGAGGCGGGACCGGTTGCGGGTCAGCGGGCGCAGCACGGCCTGGTCCTCGGTGTCGCGCGGGTACAGGGCGCGGAGGTCGGCGGTCATCATCCGTCGGCCGGCCGGGCGGGTGTAGTCGTCGACGGCGGTCCGCACGATCTGTTCGTCCAGGCCGGGCTGGTGCGGTCGGCCGCGCAGGGCGTAGGCGAGACGGCGGCGGATCGGCTGGCTCGAGGAACAAGGCGCTCGCTCGGCGAGCGCCAGTCAAGATTGACGCTTCGTTGCCTCGGCGATCTCGCTGTCGAAGGCGAAGGAGATATTGTCGTCGGCGAACGCCCGATCCTGCGTGACCTTCGACGCGCGCAGGCTGGAGCTCTGGCGGCACCGTCGACTTCAGGGCGGCGAAGTTCTTTGGCGGCACGGTCGAATTCGGGAGCGGTGCTCTCCGACGGCACCGTCAACTTCTTGAGGGCGAGCCCGTGCGGCGGCCTCCTGTCCGGCAACGCTGCCCACTGGATAGAAGGCGAGGCCCAGTTCGTCGAGCGCTGGGGGGAGGAGGTCTGGGAGGCCGTTATCCGCCTCGGCGCGCGTACAGGCAGCGAGGATTCGCAGTGCGGGGCTGTCGAGTCCGGCGACGAGCGCGTCACAGGCGACGCTGACGACGTCGCTGGCACGGATCTCTCCCATACTCCAGAGGGCGGCATTGTCCTGCAGAATGCTCGCTGCTGATTCGGCCGGAGTCATCTGTTCATGATCCGGGGACAGGACGTGCTGTTCGAGGAGTTTCCACTGGAGCTGCTGTTCGGCTGCTTGCTGCAGCAAGGCTCGCGCGGAATCCGCGTAGCGCATCGCGGTCTTCTCATCGAACCCGATGTCCCCGCGGATCGTGCCGTCCGCCAGCCCCGCTGAAGCCCGCGCGAGGACGAGGCCGGCCAGCACATCGGTCTCCAACTGCTCCAGTTCCTCCGCCGAAGCTGGCGACCAGTACTCGCGCAGGGCCCGTACGACAGCCAGCACCGAGCCCCCTCACCTTCACCCTGACCGTCGACCGGGCAGAAACAGTGAGAACGCCTCAGGAATCCCGAAGTTGTGTCAGGGCGCGAAGAGCCACCAGAGAGAGGACGAGCCCCCTGGCCACGAGGTTGGGGATTCAGCGGGGCTCAGGAGAACTCACGGGATGTCGCACAGTAGGCGCGGGCCGGGTTCCCATGGCTTCATATCTCCGGACAGCAGGTGGGGGGAGAGCGGATGGAGGTCTGTGCCGATGGCCGGAGTAACACGGGGCGGGACGAATGGCTCGCCCGGCAAGCGTGCTCTCCGCAAGCAGGCCGCCCGGGTGCGGGCTGCCCGTCGTGCCCGGGAACGTGCCGCCCGCAACCGCCGCAAGGGAGCGCTGTCCCCCAGCGCGGTACGCCGTCGGGCCCGGTGGCGCCGGATATGGGGGGTGGGTGTGCCGCTGCTGGGTGCTGTGCTGGTGCTGTTCGGGTCGGCGGGTCTGGCCGTGGTCGCCGAGAGCCTGGACACCGTAAGGGCGTTCCGGGCTGCGAGGCCGTGCCCGGACGGGACAGGCCCCGGTCCCCGTTTCGGGGAGGACTGTCTGCGCGTACTCCCGGCGACCGTGAAGGGAACGGTGATCGTGGAGGCGGGAAAATACTACAAGGAGTACACGCTGAAGCTCAGTGGCTCCCGCCAGGTCCCGGCTGAACTCGACATGGGAGATGCGGACCCGCTACTCAGGCATCTGAATCGCGGCGACCAGGTGACCGTGAGCGTCTGGCGGGGCTACGCACCCTCGGTCAGCAAGGACGGGGTGACGCAGGCTTCCGCCGACACTCCGGAGAGCGAGCCGAATATTTCCATGGCGCTGTCGCTTGCTCTGTTCACAGTGGGCCTCTACGGCCTCTACGCGGGCGCCGTCGCCCTGCGCCATGCCCGACGGGAGCTCCCCAGGTCGCTCACGGTGCGGGGCAAGGAGGCCCTGACCGCCGCGATCGCCGCCTTTCCGGCCCTCGCCATCGGCGACATGATCGGAGGCCCTGTCGCGGTGACGCTGGTGTGGGTAGCGATGCTGCCCGTGATCTGGTGGATCGGGCGCCTGGCATGGGAGCAGAACTGAGTGTGCGACATCCCGTCAGTTCCCCTGAGCTTCAACGACGAACTCCGCGCCCGGCTCCGCCCGCTCCATAGGACCACATCAACTTCCTCGGCCGCTACGCCTTCACCCGGCCTGCGGCAGCTACGCGCCGGCGGGGGCGCAGCCGTCTCCCCACGGCCCGCGGTGGCCCCATGACGGTGCGATGCCTCCAAGCGGTCGGAGCCCAGTCCAGGGTCGGCGCCGAGGCGTACTGTCAGCGACGTTGCCGCATCGGGCCCACAAGTGCGCTGGGAGCTGGTCAGGTGGCTGTATCACTGTCTGAGGGTTCTGGCTCAACTTCTGTGACGCGGCCACGCTGAGTGATCCGTCGTCGCCTTCGAATATTCGAGAGCGGCGGAGTGCAGGTGGCTCGTATGATCGCGAGCGGGATCGGGCTCGTAGCGCAGTGGTTGTCGCGCCTTCACCGCATGTGGGAGGACGCCGGTTCGAATCCGGCCGGCCCCATCCCACCTCTTGCCTGGCAGCGGCCGGTTGCTTCCGAATGCCACACCGGGGTCCAAGCAGAGCTGGCCACTCAATACTGACCGCATCGCGCTGCTTGCTTTGCCCGGCGATGTCCACGAGAACTCGTTCTGCCGCGAGTCCGCGACGCGGTCGCCCTTCTGTCACGCCAACAGGACCCGTTTGCGGAGGGTAAGTCCCCTCCCTTACGCCTCACGGCCATCTTCACCACCCGCGGCGGCACCCAGTGGTTCTGGTCGCCGCCGGCGGTCCGCAGCAAGATTTTTGTCGCGGCCCTCGCTCAGGGCGTCAGGCGGGTCGGACACGAAACGGGAGTACCAGGGGCGCGGAAGGTCTTACCGGGGCCGGCAAGGACGAATCAGCCGTTGGCGAGCGCCTTCACCCGGTCCAGCGCCCCGTTGAACCTGTCGTGGTCGCCGACGGTCGGGCCGGACGAGGTGTACTGCCACAGCGTGTAGTAACCCCAGCCGGCCGGCAACGTGCCGACGGTCGAGGCGTACCGGGCGATCCACAGGGGATTCTTGCTGGCGAAGCCGCCGTAGTTGCCGGTGCACTGGGTCCACCAGCTGGTGGCCGTGTAGATCACGGCGTCCCGGCCCGTGCGGGCCTTGTAGGTCTTGAGGAAGTCGGAGATCCAGCTGACCATCCCGCTCGCCGACTTGCCGTAGCAGGTGGCGCCGTAGGGGTTCCACTCGATGTCGAGGACGCCCGGCAGGGTCTTGCCGTTGCGGGACCAGCCGCCGCCGTGGTCG
This sequence comes from Streptomyces sp. NPDC004721, assembly GCF_053601495.1. NCBI lineage: Bacteria > Bacillati > Actinomycetota > Actinomycetes > Kitasatosporales > Streptomycetaceae > Streptomyces > Streptomyces sp. NPDC004721. The sequence goes on along the minus strand of NZ_JBSGBZ010000082.1, from coordinate 20,632 downwards.
ACGAAGTAATTGGCCTGCTTGGCGCCGCTGCTGGTGTCCGGGGTCGCGAAGTGGTACGCGCCGCGGATCATGCCGACGTTGTACGAGCCGTTGTACTGCTGCTTGAAGTAGGAGTTCGTGTAGTACGTCCCCTCGGTGGCCTTCGTGTACGCCCACTTCACGCCGCTGTTCCACAGCGTCGACCAGGCGACGTTGCCCTCGTAGGAGCTGACGTCGACGCCTTCGGTCTGGGTGGCCTTCCTGGTGGCGGGCGTGCCGCTGCGGCCGTCGTGCGCCAGGACGCCCATGCCCATGTAGGCGGAGCCACGGGCGGGGGTGGTGTCGGCCGAGGAGGGTGCGGTGCAGAGGACCGAGAACGCTGCGAGCAGGGCTCCCGTGACGGTCAGCCGCCCTACGCGGGCCGTTCTGGATCTGTGCACGGGCATGACGTGCCTCCGAAAATTGGGGGGTGCTCGGTGGGGGGAAATGCGCGCATGCCCCACGGTCGCACGGAGGGAGAGCGGATCAAGGTCGACCCGCCGTAGCGTGATGACGTGACCATGCCACCCATCCGGGCAGTGGAAGGAGACGATGCCGTGCGGCCACCGGCTGGGCCGCCGCCGCAGGCGGCCCCCGCGCGCAGTACGCCGCCGAACTCAGCCGCCGCTCGAAGAGCGGAGACCAGGGTCTGACTGTGCACGCGACTTCAGATGCCGTTTCGACGTGACTGTGGATGTCATGCTGGCCGAGCTCGGGCTGCGACCGCTCTGGTCTTTTCCTCGACTGCTGCGGGCTCTTGCCGTCGGAGAGTCGCAGGTCCAGGTGGAGCGCCCGCAGCGAAGCGAGGACGTACGACCTGGGCGGGCGGCGAGCGACGGCCACCATCGGTCCGCGAGGAAGGGCCGCAGTGACATCCGAAGTGACCTCGAAACGGCATCCGTACGCACTGACACAGCCAAGGGTCGGATGCTGGCGGTAACACTCTCGAAAGACGGAGGCCACGGCGTGAGTGAATAAGGGACATGCTCTTCGACTTCACGCACGACCACGACGGTGAACGGCTCAGCGGTGTGTACGGCGGTGATCTGTCCGGGGCCACCGCTGTGGTGCTGCATGGCGCAGGCACCAGCAGCACGGAGCGGCTGCTTCCGCTGGTGCGGGAGTTCGTGGCCCACGGTTGTCGCGGGATCGCTTTCAACTTCTCCGGGCACGGCGAAAGCACAGGGAAGCTCAGTGAGTTGAGCCTGCGGCGACGGTTCGAGCAGGCTGTCGCGGTGATCGATGCGTACGCGGGGGCGGACGGGCCGCTGGTCCTTGTGGGGTTCAGCATGAGCGGGCAGACGGTGGCCGATCTCGTCCGGCACTACGGGGATCGAGTGGCGGCGCTGGGGCTGTGCGCGCCCGCCGTGTACACCGCCGAGGCGTGGGACGTGCCCTTCGAGGACGGGAACGGGCGGTTCAGCGGGATCATCCGGCGGCCGGACAGCTGGCGTGAGACGCCCGCGCTTGAGGCGCTGCGGGCGTACGAGGGCCGGGCGGTGCTCGCCGTGCCGGGCACGGACGCGGTGATCCCGTCGGCGGTGACCGAGGCCGTACAGGACGCGCTGGCCGCGCGCGCCCAGTACACGCGGTTCGACCTTCCGGACGCGCAGCACCAGCTGGGGATGTGGTTCCGCGATCACGGAGATCACCGGCGGGAGTTCGTGGAGGCGGTGCTGACCGGCCTCGACGACTCCTGGCTGGCCTTCGGAGTTGCGCGGACGTGGACTTGAGACGTCTAGATCCAAGTGTGAGGAGCGCCCGTCCCGCACCGAGGCGGACGGGCGCTCGTGATGGGTTGTTCAGGCGAGGGTCCTGGTGTCGATGACGAAGCGGTAGCGGACGTCGGAGGCCAGCACCCGCTCGTACGCCTCATTGACCTTGTCCGCGGAGATGACCTCGACCTCGGCCCCGATGTTGTGCTCGGCGCAGAAGTCGAGCATCTCCTGGGTCAGGGCGATGCCGCCGATCATCGACCCGGCGAAGGAGCGGCGGGCGCCGATGAGCGACATGACGTGCAGGCTGAGCGGTTCGGCCGGCGCGCCGACGTTGACGAGCGTGCCGTCGACAGCGAGGAGGCCGAGATAGGCGTTCAGGTCGATGCCGGTGCTGACGGTGTTGACGATGAGGTCGAATCGGCCGGCGAGCTGCTTGAAGGTGTCGGGGTCCGACGTGGCGTGGTAGTGGTCGGCGCCGAGGCGGAACCCGTCCTCCTGCTTCTTCAGCGACTGCGACAGCACGGTGACTTCGGCGCCGAGGGCGTGGGCGATCTTGACGGCCATGTGTCCCAGTCCGCCGAGTCCGACGACGGCGACCTTCTTGCCGGGGCCGGCGCCCCAGCGGCGCAGCGGGGCGTAGGTGGTGATGCCCGCACAGAGCAGCGGGGCGGCGGCTGCGTCGAGGCTCTCGGGGACCGAGAGGAGGTAGTCGGCGTCGACGACGACGTGGGTGGAGTAGCAGCGGGCGAGCCGGTTGAAGGCGTTCTGCCTCGCGGTGCCGGACCGCCCGGCTGCTAATCGGCCGTGCCGGACCGGCCGTCGTCATCAGAGCAGACGGGGTCGTCGATCGCCGTGACGGTGTACGGGGGCGTGCCCGGACGGTCGTCGAGCTGGCTGTTGACCACATACAGCCGGCAGTCATGCCGGGCAAGGGTGGTGGGCAGATCGAACTGCTCGCCGGTGAGCCGGTGCGTCACCACTCCGCTGCGTAGATCCTCACTCAGCTCGGCGATGTACACCCCGTTGGGCGCACCGTAGTTGAGCACCGCGTACAGGGTGCGGCGGTGCAGCACCATCCCGTCCGCCCCGAAGGATGCGTCACCGAGCTGCACTTGCTCGACCGCGCGGGTAGCCGTGTCCACCCGCCAGACCGCCTCGGTGCCGTTGGACGCCACCAGCAGTGTCTTGCCCGCCTTGTCGGCCACGATGCCGTTGAGCAGCCAGTACTGCGCCGGGAACTGGGGGAAGGCGGAACGGATGTCGAGCCAGGGCACGAGCGGTCCGACTCGGTCGCCCCGCAGGTCCGCGCGGAGAACCACGGGGTTGGCCCAGTCGGTGACGTACACGGCGTTCTTGGTGATGACGAGGTCGTTCAGGTCCGGGGCGCCGAGCGGGCCGTCCGGTGCTGTCCGGGTTGCCAGGAGTCGGCCGCGAGGGTCGTGCACGGTGAGGCTCGTGCCGCCCACGGAGAAGACGTTGCCCCGGTTGTCGGTGTGCACGCCCCGTGTGCTCTGGCGGGCCTCGACGCCCTGAGCCGCGAACGGTTGAAGGTCCGAGTTGCCGACACGCCCGCGGAAGAGTCGACCGGTGCCGTCGGAAGAGACGTAGATGGTGCCGTTGCGCTGCACGGTGATCCCCTCCGGCAGGATGCCGGGGTCCCGGGACACGACGTAGGTTGTGGGTAGTCCGTGGGCATCGGCGTGAGCGGTCTGCCCGGCCACGGCGAGCAAGACGGATGCTCCCAGGCAGAGCAGGCGTGTGGTGGCAGGCATGGCACAACCTCCGCAGGGCTTTTGAAGAACGGTCATGACGAAGCCAAGCCTGGCCCGGCCGGGCACCGGTCCGCGCTGCCTTTCAAGCCTGGCCGAAAGGCGGGGCCGTATCGATAATCGGTCGACGTGATGCGCATCCACTTCTCTGCCGCCGACCTGTGCAAGATCACACTCGCGCCGGTGCCCAACGCCGTCTTCGAGACGGCGCTCAGCGTGCGCCGCCTGCACGGCAGCCCGACCGCGGGGAACGGGTCACGCCCCGGCCTGGCGCGCTGGCATCGGGAGATGAGCGGAAGCCTGGCAGCCCGTGCCGGGCTGCTCATGGGCCTGGTCCTCGGGGAGGGGTTCTTGCCGGACTTCCTGCTCCACCCCTCGGGTTCGTCCTTCGCCGACGGGTTGGAACTGACCCGGCAGACACCGGCCTCGCAACTCGCCGCCGAACTGGCTGAACTGCACAGGGCCGAACCGCCTTTCGGCCGGCCTGGCGGCCCTCGGGGCGGCTCCCCCGAAAACGCCCGACTGCTCCGCGAACTCGCCGAGGGCACTCCCGGCGCCCGGGACAGGCTCGTCGGTGATCTGCACCGCTACTACGGCTCGTCCGTGGCGCCTCTGTGGCCCGAGATCCGGGCCAATGCCACCGCCGACCGCGCCCTGCGCGCCGAGATGCTGCTGCGCGGCGGAGTAGACGCTCTGCTGACCACGCTCAGCCCGTGCTGGCTGTGGCAGCCACCCACCCTGCACCTGCCCTCACGTTCGAGCTTCGACGTCGAGTTGTGCGGTCGGGGCCTGATGCTCATCCCCTCCTACTTCGCCACCGCACCGGTCCTGATGTACCGGCCGCACGACTCGACCGTGCTGACCTACCCGATGCATACCGCCGACGGCCGCCCGGACGCCAGCGGTGACGTCCTCGCCCCGTTGCTGGGCCGCACCCGCGCCGCCGTCCTTGCCTCCCTGCGCACCCCGGCCACCACCACGATGCTCGCCGAGCGCACCGGAATCTCCCTCGCCGGCGCCAGTCAGCACGCGACCGTACTGCGCAACGCCGGACTCATCTCCACCGACAGGACCGGTACCGCGGTCCTGCACTCCCTGCGCCCTCTCGGCAAGGCGCTGCTCGACGGCGTCTCTTGACCCGTCCGCCGGCCCCGGTCCCAGCCATGGCGCCGGCCCGAGCCGACAGGCACTGACCGCGACCGCCGGGAAACAGCGAACACGGCCGGACCGGCCGACGCTGTGAACCGCCGAGGCAAGGATGCCGGCTGACTTCCCACCAGTCAGTACGTGTTTCTCATGCCTGAACCGGCTGGCAGGATCGAGACCATGCCGACGGATCCGCTGCTGGCCAGAGCCCGGGGGCTATGGGAAGACCTGGCCCGGGTGCCAGTGTCGTTCGCGCCGACGGGTGGTGTGAAGGTAGTTGTGTCCCCGGAATCATGGATGTGCCCAGTTGGCTGGGTTGGGGTGGTGGCTCTCGGTGGATCGGCGATCGTGGCCGTGCCGAGCGAAAGTGCCGCCGTGATCGTGCGGGACGCACTGGCGGGGCTGCCGGTAGAGGCTGCGGTGGACGCTGCTGCGGTCCATGAAGTGCTGCCCGTGGCCAGGGTGCTCGGTCCTGCGGTGTTGTCGTACGTGTCTCCAGAAGACTTCCGCCCGGTAGCCGCTTCATCGACGGTGGAACAACTGCCTGGCCACCATCCTGCACTGCGCAGTCTGGAGAAGATTGCGGGTCACGAGGACACTGCAGAGGCCTCTCTGGACGAGATCACGTCGCCCGCGTTCGTGGTCCGCGAGCACGGCAAGGTAGTGGCTGCTGCTGGATATGAGGCCTGGCCCCGGAGGACCGCTCACATCAGCGTGCTGACGGCGCCGGCCGTGCGAGGACGCGGACTCGCACGGGCGACGGGTTCGGCGGCGGTCACACACGCTCTCGCTGCCGGGCTGCTGCCGCAGTGGCGCGCGCGTCCTCGGGCCTCACGGCGGGTTGCTGCCGCATTGGGCTTCGAGGAACTGGGGGCTCAACTCTCCATCGAAATATAGGAGAAGCTGGTGACAGCCTGCCTCAGCCGGCCAGCTTCTTCGTCCATCCTGTGCGGGCGCCGTTGCGGGGCAGGCGTCGCGTCATGAGCGTGATCGCCGCCCAGGTGATGAGGGTTTCAGAATGTTGGACGAGCCGTTCGTAGTCCTCGCGTGTCGGCGGGCGTGCATCATCCAGGCGAGCGGCCTTTCGACAACCCAGCGGCGGCGGCAGCACGATGAAGCGGGAGGTGTCCTTGGGACGGCTGACCGGCTTTACCGTGAGGTTGAGGTGTCGTTTGGCCCAGGTCACGAGCTTTCCGGCATAGGCGGAGTCGGCCCAGACGATCGTGATCTCGGGGTGCATCAAGCGGAGGCGGAAGAGCACTTCCTTGGCTGCCTGGCTGTCGTGAAGGTCTGCGGGGGTGACCATGACCAGCAGCGGCAAGCCGCGAGTGTCGACGACCAGGTGCCGCTTGCGGCCGTTGATTTTCTTGCCCGCGTCGTAGCCGCGAGTGGCCTTCGAGACGGACTCGGCAGCCTTCACCGCCTGGGAGTCGATCACGGTGGCGACCGCTCCGGGACCTTTGCCCATCTCTCGGCGGATCCGGCTGGCGAGGTGGTCGCTGTTTTGTCCGATCCCCCCGGCAGCGGCCCACCTCCGCGGCAGACTACGTCGACGTGAAGTAACCCTCGGGAGGGTCATCTACCCTCCAGCAAGCGCGGAAGGCCCAGGCCGGAGACCCTTCGGTCTGGGCCTTCTTGAGCCCTGGCTGTTTCCCGGCCGACGGGCCGGTCAGCCGCTGCATCCCTTCGCGCTCTCCAAGTTGATCGACGATCTCGGTGTCCCCCCAAGCCTGCCGGCCGCACCGCAGTAACCGAACGCAGGCCTGGGACATCCGCCTCCGTCGCCACCCCTGTCTGCCACCGCACCGCGTCCTCACATCTCGCTTCGCACCTGAGTTCGGTGGAGCCCGGAACCAGCATGCCTCCGGCGACCACACATGGTCATTAACAGGGTGGATTCCCTGGTGAATTGGCGACAGTTGAATACGCGAGCCCACCAGTATCAACCCCCGACCTCGTCGCAGCTCACGGTCTCAGCGTGGTGTTTCAGTGCGCAGCCGGGCCTGGACGTGTCCGTCCGGCGCAAGCGCCGTGACGGTGATCGTGGCGTCCTGGGGCACGCCGTCGAGGAACGCGTGGTAGGTGCCCCAGCCCGGTTCGCCCCGCAGGGCGAGCAGCTGGGCCTCGTGCGGCGTGCCGTCATCGGCCTGCACCACCACCCGGGCGGGTGCGGTGCGGGTGCGGAAGGCTCCCGTGCACACCACGCCCTGCGCCACCGTGGTCGTGCTGGCGCTGATGCCGCCGGTCTTCAGGCTGTCGCCGCCCGCGTGGGCCCGGGCGAGCTCGATGGACCGGGTCAGGTCGCCCCGGCCGACGACGTAGTTCTGCCGTCCTTCCGGCAGCAGCGCCATACGCAGGCCGTGCCCGATCGGGACCTGTTCATAGGGCCGCACCGTCTGCGCACCCCGCTGCGGTGGGGAGCCGGTCGGTTGCGGCCCGGGCATGGCGGTGGCGGGTGGCGCCGGTGCGGGACCGTCCTCTGCGCCTCCCCCGGCGAGCGCCCCGAGGGTCGTGGCCGCCAGCAGCGCGGCGGCCCCGGCGCCGCCCGCCAGGGTGCGGCGGCGACGGCTCAGGACCCGGCCCCGGCGCACCACTTCGTCGACGGGGGCCGGGCTCACCGGGAAGGCGTCGGCCGCGCGGTGGAGCGCCTGGGCGAGCCGCATGTCGTCCTCGTTCAATTCCGGACCTCCTCCCGCGCAGTCTCGCTCGGCTCCGGAGGGACGAGGCCGCGGTCGCATCCGGTCACGGCCGGCTCGGCGCGGAGCTTGCGCAGGGCACGAGCGGCGTGGCTGCGCACCGTGCCCACCCGGGTTCCCAGGATCGCGGCGACCTCGCTCTCACTGCGGTCCTCCAGGTAGCGCAGGACGACGACCGCCCGCTGTCGCTGTGGCAGTCGGGCCAGGGCCGCCATGAGCGCGGAGCGCTCGGTGATCGAGTCGGTCCCTTCCGGGGCGGCCGCCTCGGGGAAGCGGTTGGTCAGCCACTCGCGGGCCCGTGGCACGCGTAGCCGGTCCCGGTTGGTGTTGATCATGATGCGCCAGACGTAGGCGTCGGGGTCGTCGCTGCGCCTCACCCGCTCCCATCGGGCATACGCCTTCGTCAGGGCTGTCTGCACCAGGTCCTCCGCGTCGTGGTGGTGTCCGGTGAGGAGGTGAGCGGTCCTGAGCATCCTGGGCCAGCGGCTGACCACGAACGCCTTGAACTCCACTTCCGCGTCGGTCTTCACTCGGGTCCTCTGTTCGCCGCGTCCCGTCCCCGTCCGCCGTGTTGCCCCGGTGCGGGGGTGCACCGGGGCAACACGGAAGGCTCCGGCTAGGGGGCTGCGGTTGCGGTCAGCGTCCGGCCGGGGACGACTCGTACGCCAGGGTCGCCAGTACCGCGCCATCAGGGCCGTATGCGGTGATCGTGACAGCTCCCCGCGGGGTCCCGGCGCCGGTGGCGTCGAGGTAGTAGGTCCCCCAGCCCGGTCTGCCGGGCAGGCTCAGCACGCCCGCGTCCCGTTCGGTGCCGTCAGCCGTGCGAACGGCGATCCGGGCGGGCGGGGTGCTCGTGCGCCACGCACCGGTGTACAGCACGTCGGCCCCGTCGACGGCGATGCCGCCGCTGAGGCTCTCGGGCCGGATGTCATCGCCCACCATCCCCCGGGCCTGCTCGACCGCCTCACGAACGTCCGTCCAGGCCACGACATGGTTCTGCCGTCCCTCAGGCAGCAGGGCCATAACGGCGCCCTGCCCGATACTCACTGGCTGGTACGGCCGCACGATCCGCGGCCCCGGGGCCGTCGCCGCATGGCCCGGGGCCTTCGCCGGTGCCACCGCGTCCACCGTCGCCGGCACCCGGGTGGCATGCCCGGCCGTCCGCTCCACGGCCACAGCCGCCCCGGCGCCGCCCGCCAGCACCACGGCCGCGGCGCCCATCGTGGCGAGCCGCTTCCATCCGCGCCTGGTCTCCATCCGATTCCTCCTGCGAGCCTCAGTGATGCATCTGTCGAACTCCTGCACCACTCAGACGGTCACAGGGCCTCACATCTATGTCCTGCCGCGCAATTTCCCGTGAGGAATCGATCACGGCCGCCGCCGCACGGGATCCTCGCCGCCTGCACCGGCACCTGCACGGCCGGGTGCGTCTGGGAGATGCCACTCAAAGCGGGGGGCAGGCGGGGCTGCGCCGGGCGGCCGGGTGCCGGTCGTTCACGGGTTGTCCAGTTCGGGTGCGCGACATCCCGCGGGTTCGTCCTGGCTTTCATCTCCCGTTGCCGCAGGTCAGCCCGGCAGACGGGAGCGATGGATCCACATAGATCATGATGGACCTACGCGATTTCTGAAGAAACATCATGCCCCCTGCACAGACGCACAGACCGAGGGCGACGAGGTCCCTGCTCAGGCCCCACGCCGACGAGCTGCAGCAGGTTGCCCCGCTGTTCGTGGCTGGAGCTGGGTGACCGGCCAGACCGTGACCGCCGAGGGCATCACCAACAACAAATGGGTCCGCCTCCCGCTGAACGCGGTCGGAGTCGGTTACGTCAGCGGGATCTACCTCAGGGGCGACGAGGCGTCACCAAGCAGTGCTCCTGAAGTGTGCACGACGATTGAACGCGGCGATATGTGGAAGGATCCGTCCGCCGATGTGAACGTCCTGTGCACCTGCGGCGGCCGTTCCTGGCGCGTGTGGCCGAGTATGTGCCAGGAACAGGAACGAACGGAGAATGGGTTGGAGACGATGCTGGCCCACTTGCCCTCTTCGCCCCCGCGGGTCGCCCCCACGGCGGGAGTCCCGTCCACCGCCCAGGCCGTCGCGGCGAAGGTCCGCGCATGACCGCCGGGCTGCGCAACACCGGAGCGGGCTACGACTGGGCGGTCGCAGTACCGATGGGCTACCGGGTGGGGCCCTGGGAAGTGGTCTCCCCCTTGGCATCGGGCAACTGGGGCAGCGTCTACGCCGCACGACGGGCCTCCGACACCGAGCCCGGTGGCGGGACGGCCGGGTCGCCACCGGCCGAGGTGGCCCTGAAGTTCGTGGCCACGAACGCACTGGGACCGGGCCGCTCCCGCCAGTTGCAGGAACTGGCCCGACGCGAGGCCGAATTCAGTCGCAACGCTGACCACAGCCGGCTCATCCAGGTCTTGGAGACCTTAGCGGTGACCGACGAGGAGCGGCCCGAACTGGACGGCGCCGTGGTCCTCGTCATGGAACGCGCCGCAGGCAGTCTGCAGGACCGGCTCGACGCGGCGACGGATGCCGAGCCGCTCACGGACGCCACCCGGGTGATCACCCAGATCTGCGAAGGCCTCGCCCACCTCCACACGGAGGGCTGGGTGCACGGCGATCTCAAGCCCGCCAACGTGCTGATCATGCCCGACGGTTCTGTCCGACTCGCCGATTTCGGCCTGGTCTCACGGGTGCACGGCACCCACGGCTACGCGCCCCCCTTCGGATCGCCGGACTATCTGCCGCCGGAGCGCTGGCAGGAAGGGCTCGGCGAGCGTGGGGTCCCGGTACGCTCCACAGCCGACATCTGGGCGCTGGGCGTCACCGTGCACCAGATCCTCACCGGGGGAGCCCTCCCCTTCCCCGGGTCCACCGCCGGGGCACGCACGGCCGCGGCCCAGGAGTACGCCAGCGGAAGAGCCCCCCTGCGCCTGCACCCCGCCCTCGACGCGGCCGGGCAGGACTTCGTCACCCGTTGCCTTGCTCGCGACCACGCGGACCGTTCCTCAGCCACCGCCGACCAACTGCTGCTCCTGGCCCGCAAGTTGTCCGACGCAGTCACCCGGCATCGACGGACTCGGCCCTGGCGGCGTACCGTCTTCGCGGGGGTGGCCACCGCCATCCTGGCTGCCGGAACCGCCGGAGGCTGGTGGTGGTTCTTCGGAGCGGGCGGAGGCAACCCCGCGAACGCCGACACCACGGCGCGGATCACCATCTACAACATCGAGGCGCCGTGCCGGAAGCAGACCGAGCGGCTGCGCGCCTGCAGCCTGGGCCTGGCCCTGGACCCGCACAAGAAGTACCAGGCAGGCAATGTCTCCGAGCGGCGGATATGGCACGGGGATGTATTGCAGGCCGAGTGCGTGGTGTACGACGGGGACTGGGTGGCCGACGAGACTGGCGTAGGCACCGCGCGCTGGTACCGGGTGCGGGTCACCGAGGAGCCGTCCGGATACGCCTGGTTCCCGGCCGTCCGCACCAGACACGAGCCCACCTCACTGCCCACGTGTGAAAAGCACGCCGAGGCGGGGGGCGAAAGCCGCTGAGCGGCCCGTGCCGGGTGCGGGTCCGGTCACTTCCCGGCCAGAGCGTGGTCGGGGCCCGGGGGGCGGTCCGTTCGGCCGGGGCGGGCATGGAAAGATACAGCAGCATCGGGGCCTCCAGGACACCGGTGAGCTGGATGGCAAGGGCACGCTGCTGGACGGCCTGGCCGCCCACGCGGCCTGCTCGAATGAGCCTGCCTCCTGCTCACCCGCCCCGAGAACCTGCACGACAAGGACACCGCGCTACTGCGGGAACTCGCCGAGGCCTGCCACGAGCTAAGCGAACTCGCGCGCCTCACCGGCGAGTTCGCTCAGCTACTGACCCCAGCGGAGGGCAACGACGCCAAGCTCAGCGGCTGGATCACCACGGTCCGCGCCGCCGACCTGCCCCGCCTGCACTCCTTCGCGAACGGCCTCGAACTCGACCGCGCCGCCGTCGACGCCGGACTCACTCTCCCGTACCACAACGGACGCACTGAGGGCGTCAACACGCGAACCAAGCGGATCACGAGGCAGATGCACGGCCGCGCCGGCCTCCCCCTGCTCCGCCACCGCTTCCTCCTCCAGTGATCACTACACAGCGCTACCACCGATTACGGGACAGAGCCGAAAGTGAGACAGGGCCGTTGATTGGACACTCCCCTCGGAGACGGCCGCAGGCCGCGCGCCGCACGACACGGTGCCGCCGCTCGCGCCGGTGGTGGGCCGGCGCGAGCGGCGGTGACGGATCAGCGGAGAGGACGGGTCAGCAGCTGCCGGAGATCCACAGGTTGGAGTGGCCCTTGTCGTTCGCCACCGAGTCCCAGGTGTTGCCCCAGCCCTTGTCCAGGCAGAAGGAGTTGCCGGTGTAACCGTTGCCCGTGAAGACCATCACGGAGCTGCCCGAGGTGCCGATGCCGTTGTTGTACCAGGACGAGTCCTTGCCGACGATGAACCCCTGGCTCGTGTCCGACCAGACCTTGTTGTCGTACTTGAATTTGGCGATGGCGATGCCGCCAGTGCCGTAGTTGATGTCCTTGTAGGCGCACAGGTACTCAGCTGGGCAGTTGCCGGGGTTCACCTTCTTGTAGGTGGGGTTCGTGCCTCCGGCCTGGGCGCTGGTCGCGGCGACCGGGATCATGGCGGCGGCCAGAGCCAGCCCCAGCAGGGCGCGCTTGGTGGTGCGCATGGCGTGTTCTCCTTCTGGTGGATTCCCTCCGGCAGGCGCCGGGGGCCCACGCCCGGGTCGACAGGGGCCGGGCGTGCGGGTTCGGTGGGGAGGTGCGGCCTCAGCCGGAGCCGACGACGGAGCGGGCCCGGCCGAGCGCGGTCGTGACCGCCTGGGTGTAGTGGCGGGTCTGGCGTGCGAACTCGTGACGCGCGGTGTCCCGCACATGCTCCCGTTGCAGGCGGGCGCCGATCCTGGCCAGTCCGGCCTCGCGATTGCACTCGGCGTCGGCGACGGCGACGGTCACCTCGTGCTTCCACGCCTTCTCGGCGGTGCGCGAGCGGTTCTCCTTCGCCACGGCGCCGATGGCCTCGGAAGTGCTCGGGTAGGCCAGTCCTCGTGACTTCATGCAGGTCTGCCAGTCGGCCAGCGCCTTGGTGTACCGCGGTTCCGCCACCACGTCGTCGTAGGTGACGTACTCCAGGTTCACCACGGCCACCTTGGCCTCGGTCCACTTGCGCAGATCGCCGTAGAGGTGTCGTCGGGCATCGGCCTGGCAGCCGTCGGCGCTGGTGAAGATCTCTCCGCGGCCGGGCACCGGGACGACGATCGCGGCGCGGTCGGTGCCGTTCAGGGCACGGTCGAACTCAGCCTGCCGCTGCTGTGGGAGGGAGGCGAGGTAGCGCGCCTGCGGACCGCGCTCGGCCGCGGCCTTCTCGCCCTGGCCGCCGGCCCCGGCCGCCTCGGCCAGACCGTAACCGTGCCGGCGTGCCCAGGCGACGTCGTCCAGGCCGAAGCGGCGTTCGGGTGCCTCGCTGCGCGGCCCGTCCGGGTCGAGCCCGTACTGGAAGCCCTGGTCCCGCATGCAGCTGGTGATCAGCTGTTGCTCGGCCTCGCCGAGGAGCTCGCGCTCCGCATCGGTCAGCCCGGTGCGCAGCCGGCCGCCGGCGTCCTCGGTCGGCCAGCCGGCGGCGGAGCAGGCCGTAACGAGCAGCAGGCCCGTCACGGCGAGCGTCCGGAGCAGAGCCTTTCCGCTCATCGGAACTCCTCCTCGTGTCGTCGGTGGCGGTCCTCGGACCGGTACGGAACGGTCGCGCCGACCGAACGTGGAAGGCGCGGCCGGACGCTGCGGAACGTATCCGGAGCGTGGTCGGGCGCGTCATCCGGAAGATTGCGGGGTGACGCCTGCGAGAGCCGTGAGGTAGGGCCGGGGCGGCCTGGTAGCGGACGACTCCCGGCGATCAGCGTGCCGGTCCGGACACCCCGTCAACTTCCGGGTGCCGCATGCACGGTGAGCGCCGTAGCGTGCTCCCGCCGCCCGCGACCCGTAGGCGGACCACGGCTCCGGAGTAGAGGCGCCCCCGCACACCTGGGGGCCACCGCCACCAGGGCGCCGCGGTGGCCCGAACGAAAAGGGGAACGTGCTGTGAACAGTCCGACCATCCGCCGCGGCGGATCCGCCGCCGACCGGCCGGCGAACCGGCGCAGGAGCCGCCTGCGGGGACTCGGTGCCGTCGCCGCCGTGCTCGCCCTGGCGGCGACGGTGCTGGCCGGGACGCCGCGGGCCGCCGCGGCACCAGCCCATGCCACCCGGGCCGAGGTGCCGGCGGGCGTGACCGCCGGCGTGGCCGTCTTCGACCGTACGACCGGGACCTTCACCGAACGGCTCAACGAGAACATGCGGTTCCGCTCGGCCTCGGTGGTGAAACTGCTCATCGCCCTCGACTACCTGCGCACCCACGACCCCCGCACCCTGCCCTCCGCCGACCGCACCCGGCTCGACTCGATGCTGCGCAACAGCGACGACGGCGCGGCCGGCTACTACTGGGACCTGGGCGGGCGGACGGCGGTCATCGACCGGACGGTGGCGCAGCTCGGCCTGACCGATACCGCCAACCCACCGGCCGGGTACGAGAGTTACTGGGGATACGTGTCCCTGTCAGCCGCCGACACGGTGCGGATCTACCGGTACGTCCTGGATACCGCCTCCGCGCCGGTGCGCGACTATGTGATGGGCAACCTGCGGCAGTCGACGCGCTGCGGCACTGACGGGTTCGACCAGCACTTCGGCATCGCCGGCTCCTTCGAGCGGCCGTGGGCGGTCAAGCAGGGCTGGTCCGGCTTCGGAAGCTCCGGCGGCTGCACCCCCAAACCCTCGACGACCGTCCCTGTCGCCGCGGCGCAGCGGTCGGCGCCGCTTGCCGCGGCCGGGGTGGACCTGACACGGGAGGCCCTGCACACCACCGGCACCGTGGGGACCGGCGATCGCACCATCGTGGCCGTGTTCACCCTGCACCCCGACGGCACCTCGTACGGCGCCGCGTACACGGCCGTCAACCGCCTCACCCGGTCCCTGGACGTGCCGGGTGCCGTCCGCCCGTCGGGAACCTGGTTCGGCACCTGGGGCTCGGGGGTGAATGTGCGCCTGCGTCCGGCCACCGTCGACTCCGCTCGGCTGACGACGCTGCCGGCCGGCGTGGAGGTCCTGGTGAGCTGCCAGAAGCTGGGCGAGGCGGTCAGCGTTCCGCCTTACAGCAACGCGTGGTGGGCCTATCTTCCGCAGTACGGCGGCTACATGACCAACATCTACATCAGCTCGCCGGAGAACCGGCTTCCCGGCGTGCCCGACTGCGCCTCGTAACGGGCGGCCCGGGCGGGACCGGCCGGGCCCGCCCACCGGTGTCATCCAGCCGACGCGCGCGAGCGGGCCCGCACGGAGTACCCCTGGATCTACAATCCCTGGCGGCCGAGGTCCGGCCGAGAACAGGGGGTACCTGTCAATGAGCGGCATACTGATCCATTTACCGTCGGCCCACCTCACGAAGCCGACGACAACCCTGCGCCTGGGACCGGGGGAGGCGGCTCGCTTCGGCCGTGGCAGCACGGCGCATCCGGTCGAACTGCTGCTGCCGGATCCGGCCGTCTCCCGGCTCGCCGGGGAGATCCGGGCGACGGAGGACCACTGGCAGCTCACCAACTACTCCACCACCCAGAGTTACCTGGTCGAGAACCCTGAAGGCGCCGGGGAGTACCTGCGGATCTCGCCGCGCCGGTCGGGGGCGCCGATTCCGTTCGAGTTCGCCCGGGTCGTGCTGCCCACCCGGGGCTCCACGGTGAGCTTCCAAGTGTTCGCGCCCGACCATGTCTACCTCGACACGGACAACCCCGCCGGCGCCTGGGGCACCCGCACGCTCAACGCCTACTCCCTGGATAAGACCGCCACATACTTCCTCGTCCTGGTGGCACTCTGTGAACCTCGGCTGCGCGAAGCGTCGGCCGTCTCCGTTCCGACCACCCCGCAGGTCGTGGAACGCATCCGCACCCACCCGGCGCTGACGCAGTTGACCGCGCGGGCTGTGAGCGCCCACATCGACTACCTGGCGGAGCAGAAACTGCGGGTGCGCACACCGCGGCACTGCGCCGACCCAGGCAGCGGTGCGCGGCGCACCGGCAAGCGCGAGGCCGTGGTCGGCGTCGCGCTGCGCTTCGGTCTGGTCCGCGAGGAGCACCTGGCGCTGTTGCCGCCCCGCAACCCGGGCCTTCAGTTCCCGGAACCGGCACAGTCCGGGGGGCACCGGTGAACTGGCCGTGGCGGCCCGGCCCCAGGGTGGGCCTGGCCGCCACGGCCGTACTTTTCAGGAGCACTGCTTGGTGACGCCGCCGGTCTCGTCGCCCCTGAGGTAGATCCCGCTGACGTAACCGACCCCGCCCGCGTTCAGCGGGAGGCGGACCCATTTGTTGTTGGTGATGCCCTCTGCGGTCACGGTCTGGCCGGTCACCCAGCACTGGGCCGGGTAGGACTGGCCCGCGTACACCTTGCTCACGACAGCGCACGTAGTGGACGCGCAGGAACGGACGTTGGCTTCGGCCCACGCCGTCACCGTCGTGGAACCACCCCCGCCCCCACCGGGCGTGCACGGCAGCCCGACGCCACGGTCGCGCAGGTACGGGACCGGGTCGATGCCGCGGATCGTCGTGGAAGTGCCGACCCGCACCCTCAGATGCAGATGGACGCCGGTGGAGTCGCCCTCGGAGCCCATCAGAGCGATGCGTTGACCGGCCGACACCTGTTGGCCGACGGAGACGTACCGCTGGTACATGTGACCGTACTCGGTCACGGTGCCGTCGGCGTGCAGGATGCGGATCCACTGACCGTAGCCTTGTGCGGGGCCGGAGTTGATGACCTCGCCTGCGCCGACCGCGTAGATCGGGGTACCCAGCGAGTTCGCGATGTCGACACCGTCGTGGGTGCTGCTGTAGCCCTGGGTGACCACGCCGGCGGTCGGGCAGGAGCCCGCGTAGGCGGTGGCAGCGGTGGAGCCGTTCGTCGTCGCGTGGCCGGGGCCGGCCGCAGCGAGGGGCAGCAAGAGGGCTGCTACGGCCAGCAGACCGGCCCGCAGGTTCATGCCACGCAGACCAAGACGCACGTGGGTTCCTCCCATGAGACAACGGCTTCCGACAAGCCGTAGGGCGTGGTGGACCCGGCCCCCGCCCGCCATGAGGCGACCGGCCGGACCATGGACGCTAGACGCGTGAGCGGTCCTCGGGCATCCGGAAGTTTACGGAGAGACGGTGCGCGGGGAGGGCAGTAGTCCTGGCTCCCTTCCACATCCACGGGGTTCGGGGAGTGTCCGAGCAGGGTGACCGCTACGGCGTTCAGTTTCCTGAACGCTTCGGCCTCACTGGTCAGTGGCGGCCTTGGCGGAATGGTTTGTATGCGTTGGTCACGGCCGCAACAGCCCGAGGAGGTCGATCCTCCGCGTCAGGTTCTTGCGGTACAGCAACGTCCCCCCAGCATGCCGACACTCGCGATGAGGACGGTCGTCGCCGGATGCGACAGTGCGACATCCCGCGAGTTCGCCGTGCCCCTCGGTTCCTCGGCATGAGGCCTGAGCAGGGACCTCGTCGCCCTCGGCCTGTGCGTCTGTGCAGGGGGCATGATGTTTCTCCAGAAATCGCGTAGGTCCATCATGATCTATGTGGATCCATCGCTCCCGTCTGCCGGGCTGACCTGCGGCAACGGGAGATGAAAGTCAGAACGAACCCGCGGGATGTCGCGCAACAGCCGGGCCCACCCGGGGATCGGGCCCGGCTTCGGCGTCAGTGGCGAGTCTCCCACCACAGGATGAGCAGGGTCACGGCTCCGCTGCCGAGCTTGTACGCGGCGCCCTGCAGGAACTCAGACCGTGTCCTACATGGTCAGTTTGAGAAGCCGTTTGTAGCAGCAGAGGGCGGATGCGAGTCCGAGAAAGGCCAGGTAGTTGCCTGGTTTTCGCTCGTAGCGGTGGTTGAGTCTGCGGTAGCCGGTCAGCCACGACATGGTGCGTTCGATGACCCATCTGCGTCGGCCGAGCCGTTCGCTGGAGTCGATGCCCGTACGGGCGATACGGACCCCAGTGCGTTTGTCCCAGAGCCATCGCCGCAGGTGGGGGAAGTCGTACGTCTTGTCGGCGTGAAGGCGGCGGGACTTGGATTCGGTCGCGTGGGATTCGTGTCCTTTGTGGAAATGGGACAGCATCGGCTTCAGTGCCTGGCTGTCGTGGGTGTTGGCCGCGGAGAGTCCGACGCGTAGGGGCAGTCCCCTCGCGTCGGACAGGACGTGCATCTTGGAACCGGGGCTTGCCCCGGTCCACGAGGCTCGAGCCTGCAAGTTCGCCCCTTTTTCAGCCCTCACGTGCGCGGAGTTCAGGACCGCATGGGAGAGGTCGACCAGATCGCGCTCGTCCAGGAGCTGGAGGGCCTTCTGGTGCAGCCGTCCCCGGAACCTGGGGCGGGCCCAGATGACGAAGCGGCGGTGCACGGTCGACTGCGATGCTCCGAAGCACGGCGGCAAGGCCCGCCAGCCACACCCACTGACCAGCACGTAGATGATCGCGGCGAAGACCGCCTCATCATCGATATTCGCGACCCCGCCACCTTGCGGCCGCACGTGAGCCGGCGGCAGCAACGGCATCGCTGTCTCCGACAATCCGTCCGGAACGATCCATCCCCACCGGCCACTCCCCATGGCCAGCGCAACTGTCAACTAGCCATGTGGGACACGGTCTCAGGAGGTGTACAGCGACTGCAACCTGGTCACCCGGCCCTTCCCGTCGAAGCTGAGGTCGTACCCCAGCCCCGAGCGGGAGGAGCTCGGCTCGGCCATCAGCCGGTTGACGAACTCGGCCTGGGAGTAGGGGTAGGCGGCGGAGTTGTCGCCCAGCGGGACCGATAGCAGCACCCGGGCGTCTGTGGCCATGAGCACCGTGGTGTAGGGCCCCTCACCGGGGATGATCAACCACGCCTCGTGCGGGCCCGTGGCGGCCACCTTCCGGGCCGTCCGCACTGACAGGTAGGTCCGTCCGCCGCTGATCCAGCCCTCGCGTATCTGCATGAACTGCTTGGTACCGGCCCAGCGCGTCGTGCCGGCCGGGGCGGTGCCCTCGCCGGGCGCGGCGGGCGCGGTCGTCGCAGTAGCCGGGTGCGTCGCAGTGGGCGGGGTCGTCGCAGTAGCCGGGACCGTCGCAGTGGGCGGGGTCGGCACGCCGGCCTGTCCGGACGCCGACGCTGAAGCCGTCACCGGTGTTGCCGGGGCAGGGGCGTCCGCCTGCCCTTCGCCTCCCTTGCCGGTGCATGCGGTCAGGGCAAGAGCGGTCAAGGCGAGAGCGGTCAGAGGAAGGGCGCCGGTTCGGCGGCGAGAAGTGAGCACGGCAAGGTCCCATCGGATCAGATGCAGTCGGGATACATGAGCTCTACGCCCTGGCCCGCCTCTGGGTTGCACCTCGATGTCGTGAATGCGGCGGCGGCCTCAGTCGGTCTCCCGCAAGGACTCCACCCGGCCCTCGCTGTCGTAGTCGATCGCGAACATCCACCGCGGCCCGGCAGCCAGCCGGCTCACCAACTGGTCCAGCTGCATATCCGCAGGGGACCCGCCGGAGAGCCGCCGTGCTTCCACCAGCGTCCACCGCGGCAGCGTCAGCGTGTGCACCACACCCGTGGGCACCGCGCTCCCCCGGACGGTACGGAGCTGCTCGACGGTGACCCGCACCATGTCGCCCTGCGCCACCGCGCCGTACACGTAGCCCAGTTCACTGGCATACTCCTCGCCCGGTGCAGGCGACGGCGGCACGAAGCCTGAAACGGTCGGCGCTGGCACGATCGCGGCCGGCTCCGGCACCCGGGCGGCTCGGAACAGCGACAGACCGCCCACCACCAGAGCGGCGGCCAGCAGCGCGCCGCCGAACGCCACAGCCGCCCGTCGGCGGCGCATGCGCTGCTCACCACGGGCCCGCACCTGGTGCGCGGCAAGCGGCATCACCTGCTGCCGGCCCGACTCGGCGAGCCCGGCCAGGTTCCGCTCCAGACACCGCTCCAGTTCTGTCCTGTCAGCCATGCCTCACCTCCGGCAGCCGGGTCGTCCGCAGATCGAGCTCCGTATCGGCCAGCAGGCGTGCCAGCGCCGCCCGTCCGCGGCTCAGGTGCGCCTTGACCGTGCCGACGGGGCAACCGGTCTCGGCAGCCACCTGCTCCACCGGCAGATCACACAGATGATGCAGCACCACGGCCCGCCGCTGCGCCTCGGGGATCCGCCGCAGTGCCTGGACCAGCAGCACGTGGTGCGGTTCCGGCGGCGGTACGGCGGCGGGCGGACCCTGCCGCCGGGCGAAGGCCAGCGCGGTGCGCGCCCGCCGCCACCGGCTGACCGCCAGCCGCCAGGCCACCGTGCGCACCCACGCTTCGGGGGCACCGTTCAGGTCCAACTCGGCCCAGCGTTCCCAGGCCCGGGCGAAGGCCTCCTGCACCACGTCCTGAGACTCAGCCAGGTCACCTGTCATCGCGTACAACTGGCCGACGAGCCGGCCGACGCTCGCGGTGTAGAAGGCGTCAAAATCACGCTCGTCCGCACCGCGGGCCGGCAAATTCTGTGGTGGTGGTCGCATACCCCTTCTCACGCTGAACGGTGGCTGCGCGGCTCCAGTGGAGCTCCCCCGTGCGCGATGCGGCCGTGGAGGCCGCGTTCGTTGAGCAGGGTGCGGGTCTTGTCGGAGTCGTAGTCGGCGTCCAGGTGGACGGTGATGTCGTCGGGCAGCGGACCCAGGTCGTTCAGGCGGTCCAGGGTCGGGGCGAGCAGTGGGGAGTCGTGGCGGTTGGCGCCGGCCAGGACGTGACCCAGGGAGTGCCGTATCCGTCCGTCATGCCCGAGCGTTCAGGCCCTGTTTGCCGCGGTCGACCGGGGAACGCACGGCCACCTCGCCGCCTCCGGCGCAAAAAGGGCGAGCGGGACTCGGACCGGGAGATCGTGGAGCTGTTCCTGGCGGCGCGCAACGCCCGCGACCGGTTCATCGTGCTTCCGCGTGATCACCGCGGTTGACGCCGTCCTGGACCGCTACCGGGTCTATTCGCAGTGCACCGGGCTTCAGCCCGGTGGTGAAGCGAATCTTTGGCCCGCTCTGGCCTCAGCTGTGTGTGCGGATCTGCAGTGTTCACCTCGGCGCGGGTCAGAGCGGCCGGTTCTGCTGCTCGATGTACTGCTTCACGATGCTGAGCGGCGCACCGCCGACCGACCCGGCGAAGTACGACCCGGACCACAGGCGCTGTGCCCGC
>NZ_JBSGBZ010000081.1:0-26964 GCF_053601495.1 Streptomyces sp. NPDC004721 | reverse complement strand
TCGTCGGTCAATGTCACCTCGGCCACCGGCCGTCCCCTACGCGCCACGCGGACAGCCTACAAATATTCATCGAACTTCAGGCGCAGAACACTAGGAGCGTGGGTCAGTAACGGGCAGGTGTCAGGGTGGTCGCGGTCGGCGTGATCGATTGCGGTCGCGCGACGGTGCCTGGCTGAATCTGAGATGCTCTGGTCAGTCCTGCCGACGACCAGGAGGCGCCGTGGCGATCAGGGTCCGTCTATTCCGCCCAGGCGATGCTCCACGGATCGCCGAGATCGTTCAGCGATGCCTGCGCGACGTGAACAGCCGCGACTATCCCCAGCACATCATCGACACAATGTGCGCGCACTTCACGGCCGAGCGGTTCATCGAGCTGTCGGCAAGCCGCCTCATCTACGTGGCCGAGGGCGACGGGGTGGTCGGCACCGTTTCCCGGGAAGGCAACAAGGTCTACACGATGTTCGTCGATCCCGACTTCGCCGCGCAGGGGATTGGCCGTCAACTCATGCGACAGGTGGAAGTCTCGGCCGTGCGCGACGGGTACGACCACATGGAGACCGGTGCGAGTATCACCGCTCACGGCTTCTACCTCAGACTCGGGTACACCGATGTCCGCACGAGCGAAACCGAGTTCGGTCTCAACTACATCCTCCGCAAGACACTGCCACCAGCCCAAGCAGCCCGCTCGCTGTAGCCGACGGCCTGGGCCAACCGCCAAGGAACGTGTCCGTAGGCCCGCGCAGCGGGCGCCTGGCCGTGCTCGTGCCGGGCCGTGACGGGGCTTCTAGGCTGGTAGTGCTCGGGGCCCCGGAGGTCTGCCCATGCCCGCGAGCATCTGCAACGGCGCCATCTCGTTCGGGCTGGTCAGCATCCCGATCACGGTCCTGAGCGCGACCGAAGACCACAGCGTCCGCTTCCGCAGGATCCACACCCCCGACAACGGTCTGGTGCGCAACCGCTACTGGTGCGACGCGGAGGACCGTGAGGTCACCTTCGGAGCACCTCCGCCCGCCAGGTGCCGTCGGGGCCCGGGCCTTGAGCTCGGCGTGGGCGCCGGCTTCCCGTGCGACGCCCCATCAGGCATCCTGGGCCCTGAATGAGACGCAAGACGGCCCTGCCGGTTCGCTCGGCCCGGGGCGGGCCGAGCGGACCGGCAGGTGCCGGGTTGTCAGCGCACGTCGACGTAGTCGCCCGTGGCGCTGACCGCCGACGTGGTGGAGGTGCCCGCGAAGGACCAGCGCCAGTAGCCGTCGGCCGAGGCCGTGACCGTCGTCGACAGGTTGCCCGTCGAGTTGGTCTTGACCGTCTTGACGGTCGTGTAGGTGCTGGTGCCCGCCTTGCGGAACTGCAGCTTCACGGGCTGGTTGGTGTAGCCCGCGTAGGTGCGTTTGTCCCAGTTGGCGCGGGTCAGCTTGCCCGTGACCTTGAGCGACTTGCCCTTGGTCACCGGCTCGGGCCCGGCGTCGACGCTGAGCTTGCCGCGGCGCAGGACCCGGTGGGTGATGGCGCCGCCGTTGTTGTAGAGATCGCCGTCCTTGGACTGGAGCTGGACGACCACATTCCACGGACCCGCGAGGGTGTTGCGGGGCACGCCCCAACCCGAGTCGAGCTTGAAGGTGAGCTTGCAGGTGGAGGTGGTGGTGCTGCTCGCGGTGCACGTCGGGGTGCCGTGGTACGACCAGTAGTTTTCCCCCACCTCGCGCTTGATCTGGAAGAACGCAAGCTTGCTGCTGATCCCCGAGTCGTCCGAAGCCGTCACCGAGATGGTGAACGACTCGGTCTGGGAGGTGCCGAGGACGATGGGCTTGCCCCCGTTCACAGACACCTTCTGGATCACCACACCGGTCTCCACGGCGTACGCGGCCGGAGCGGTGACAGCGGAGGCAGAAAGGGCCAGGACGCCGGTGAGTACGGCGCCTATGGATATTGCGCGCAATGAATCCCCAATGTGTCGAGCCGTCCCCGGCCGTGTGAATCCCCCGGCCGCAGACTTGGCAGGTGACGTGAGAATACGTCACCCGCGCGGCTCGACCTCAGCGGTGTACGGGCCGCCCAGGCCCCACGCCTGGTGCATCGCGTCGGCGAAGGCGGCCGCGAGCCTGTGCTCGCCGGAGGTGTTCGGCTGGGTGCCGTCGTACGTGTCGCCGGTGGCGACCCCAGCCGTCGGGGCGGGAGGCGAGCAGCAGGGGCGATCGAGGGGGTGTCGAGCTCGGCGACCGCCTTCGGGAGGAGTTCATTGAAGCGGTCGACCTCGGCCGCGAAGGGCGCGTCGGACATGGCGCGTGCGTTCGGGATGACCGGGACCAGAACGGCCTGGAGCTGCGGATTGGCCGCGCATGGCCCGCGCACTCCACGAGCAGACGGCCCCGGTCGACAACGCGCGCGCCGCTCGCTGAAACTCCCCAGCCGTTGAACATCGGACCGAGTGAGACGACGAGTAGCCCTGGCGGTTTTCTAGGGTTCTCATCAACACGGACTACCGCCTCTCGGTAGACCTGTCAGGACGGGGCCGGCGTCAGATCCCGCTGGCTCGCCCGGAGCAAGGTGGGCAGCGACCGCGGCGGAGCCGCGGGCGGAGACTGCCGGGCAGCGCGGGCCGTCAGCTCACGATGGACCGCCGCAACATTGCCCTTCCAGAACGCCAGCAGGCGACGCACCTCCGGAGTGACCGTGAAGCGGTCTTTGCTTTGAGCCCGTGCCCCAGGCTCCGCGGCTGCGGACTCGGCAACGGCCAGCCACCGCCACACCGTGCGCTCCGTCACCTCTAACGACGCCGCCGTCAACCGCACATGTCGGGTCGTCAGTTTCTGGTCCCGCCGCAGGGCGAGCAGCATAAAGCCCCACGACAGCGATCCCGCCTATCAATCTCTCACCTCATGACAGCGCCAGCCCCGCCTTTAAGACCCCACTGACCAGCACCACAACACCCCCGACCAGAACACCACCACCGACTCTCACCACCACCGACACCACACCGAGAGATCGCACGCGGCGCGTAGATCGACGTGATCACGACTCCCGCCACGGGGCCGAGGACGGCAAGATCTGAGGGATTCGGTATACCTTGCATCGTTGACCCACGAAACATGCCCCAATAGCCGTTTGAGCCAAATCAGAGATAACTTGCCCGGTTGCTGAAGTTGTGGGCGTGATGTCGTCATCTCGAGTCCGGCATCCGTCGATGACGTCGCTGCGGTACTGAAGCTCGCGAAGGTGGTGCCGCAGGACGCGGATCAAGTGGGGGACAGCCCTGCTGCGCACCCGGCTTCACGGAACCTCCACGAGCGAGCTCGGTGCGTATTACAGTTTTCTCCGCGCGACTCGTCATCTTGTGTCGCGCAAGGGATAGTTGGGGCGGAATCTTCCGCCTGCCCAAGGTGCGCCGCTGGGGGCTTTGTGCAGGAAATGATCATGCGAATGTGGCCCTGGCGGACCTGAGCGACAGCGTCGGTTCAGTGATCGTCAGTTTGGGCTGGGTCAGCCCTACCGGCGAGGGCGACGCGGATGTGTCGGTCCTGCTGCTGGACGCGAACGGCAAGGTGCGCAGCGACAGCGACTTTTATTTCTACAACCATCCGGTGGCCACTGATGGGAGCGTGCAGCTTCTGGGCAAGACGCCGACGGCGGACGGCAGCGAGGACCGGATCAGCTTCGACCTCACCGCGGTACCGTCCGGGATCGACCGGATCGTCGTCGCTGCGAGCAGGTACGACGGGGCCCGCATCGGTGAGCTGGAGGACGTGAGGATCACGCTGGCCGACGCAGCCGGTGAGAACCTCCTGCGGTTCGCCGTCGATGACGCCGACTCGGTGACGGCGGTCATCTTCGGCGAGCTGTACAGGCGGAGGGAGGGATGGAAGTTCCGTGCCGTCGGGCAGGGCTACGAAACCGGTCTTGCGGGGCTGGCGACGGACTTCGGCGTCGATATCGAGGACGACGCGGCCGCGGAGGCGGAAGCAGCACTCGACGGCACCGAAGCCGACGGGCAGGCGGATACGGCGACTCCGGTGCCGACCGAGGAGCCGGCCCCGCAGGCGACGCTGGGGGCCATCCCTGCTCCTCGCCAGCCTGAGGGCGAGGTTGTCGAGCCGAAGAAGGCGGCCGCTCGCCCTCGCACCGCGAAGAAGAAGGTCACCCTTCCCAAGACGGCCAAGAAGACCCTGGCGGAGAACGACTCCTGGAAGCAGGCCAGGCTCTTCCCGGTCTCGGTAGTCAAGAGCGACCGGGACCGTGAGATGCGTGCCACCTCGGTGCTGCTGTCGGTGATGGCGCAGGTGCCGGAGTTCAGCAGGAGACTCACCGCCGGGTTCGGGGCTCCGGCGGGCCGCATGGAGACGTTCACGGAGGTCTCCCTGCCCCATGGTGACAGCCCGCGGCGCCCGGACGGGGTGATCCGCGTGGAGCGGGCTGGCAAGTTGTGGACCGCGCTGGTCGAGACGAAGACCAACGGCAACGCGCTCAAGGCCGACCAGGTGCAGGCGTACATGGACATCGCCGCGCGCCGCGGTTACGAGGCCGTGATCACGCTGACGAACGACGTCGCGCTGGAGGGCAGCCCGCTCGTCGACGTCAAGATCGACAAGCGGCGCAAGCACAAGGTGGCCCTCTGGCACCTGTCCTGGGCGGAAGTCGCCCACCAGGCGCAGATGCTGATCAGGCACGAGGGAGTGGGCAACGCGGCGCACGCCTGGCTTCTGCAGGAACTGCTGCACTACCTGCAGCACGAGAACTCCGGCTGCCACGGATTCCAGAACATGGGCCCCGCCTGGGTCCCCGTGCGCAACGGGATCGACGACGAAACCCTCTGCCAGGGCGACACACGGGCACTGGAGGTGGTCGAGAACTGGGAACGGCTCATCCGCCAGGTCTGCCTCAGGCTGGGCGGCGAGCTCGGACAAAAGGTCCTGCCCGTCCAGCGCGCCAAGCGCGGAACGGACCCCAAGGAACGACGAAACCGCCTCGCCGACCAGCTCTGCCTCGACGGACAGCTCCAGGCGGAGCTGCGCATCGACGGCACCCCCGGCGTCCTGGCCATCAGCGCCGACCTGCGCACCGGCAAACTGCGCACCTCCATCGAAATCCCGGCCCCCGAGCAGGGCTATCCCCTGAGCTGGGCCAAGCGACTCGTCCGCCGCCTGGCCGAGGCACCGGCGGACCTCCACGTCGAAACCCTCGTCGACAGCGAAACCGGCGGCCGGCGCGGAACACTGGAGCGGCTCCGCCCCGAACCGGCGGACCTGCTCCCCAAGGACAACGGCACCAAGATCATCGGGTTCCGACTGTCCCTGCTCAAGAGCATGGGAAGCGGCCGCGGCAACGCCGAGACCGGCTTCATCCGCAGCGTCGACGATGCCGTACATCGCTTCTACACCACCGTCGTGGTCCACTTGGACGCCCCGACAACACGCAGGACACCCTCCAAGGAACACACCACGACACGATGACACCCGGGCACAGATAACAGCAACGCCATCCCCGCCCACCGCGAGACCGTCCTCTTGCACAAGCCCGCACTCGACCTGCGCAAGAGGACACTCACGCGCCCCGGCACCATGGGCCAGTTGATGGTGGAAGAGGTAGGCCAGAGTGCCGACGGCGATCAGGTCTACCAAGACCAGCAGCACGATGCGCAGAGCAAGCCACACCACTCGCAGTCAAGTAGGCAAACGCTGCACCTACTCAAAAGCAAAGCACCACTATGTGGGAGTGATCTCGACGAATGGCGGTGAGCGCACCGCGGCCATCAGCCTGAACCAAGGTGCAGGAAAGGGCGCCCGATCTGGTCAGCCTGTACAAGGCGGCGGGTGTCAGTGTGCTCAGGCATGGGCTGGAGGAGGTGCGGGCTGCGGTGTATCTCGTGCTGGACCGCTCCGGGTCGATGCGGCCTTATTACCGGAACGGCACCATGCAGCACCTGGCCGAGCAGGTTCTGTCGCTGTCGGCTCACCTCGATGACGACGGCACCGTTCCAGTGGTGTTTTTCTCCACCGACGTCGACGGGTCCACGGACCTGACGCTCGGCGGGCACCGCGGCCGGATCAACAAACTGCACGAGAACCTCGGTCACATGGGACGCACCAACTATCACTGGGCCATGGACGAGGTCATCGACCACTACATGGGATCCGGCAGCCGCTGT
Organism: Streptomyces sp. NPDC004721; assembly: GCF_053601495.1. Taxonomy (NCBI): domain Bacteria; kingdom Bacillati; phylum Actinomycetota; class Actinomycetes; order Kitasatosporales; family Streptomycetaceae; genus Streptomyces; species Streptomyces sp. NPDC004721. The sequence goes on along the minus strand of NZ_JBSGBZ010000081.1, from coordinate 20,825 downwards.
CCCGCCCTGGTCATCTTCCAAACCGACGGCGGCCCCACCAGCAAGTTCGCTGCCGAACGCTACCTGTGCAAGGCCGCTCGTCTTCCTTTGTTCCGGCAGTTCATCGGCTTCGGCGACCCCGACGACAACGAGTTCGCGTTCCTGCGCAAGCTGGACACTCTCGCCGTCCCGGCCCGCCGCATCGTCGACAACGCAGGCTTCTTCCACGCCGGCCGCACCCCGCAAGCCATCCCGGACCACCACCTCTTCGACCAACTCTTGCAGGAATTCCCCGACTGGCTGGCCGCCGCCCGCACCGCCGGCACCATGCGGTGAAACATCCATGGTTGTCCCCTGCACCGGTGCGTCGACGGCCACCGTGGCCCACTGGTACGCCCAGCGGGGGCAGCAGCCAGAGGGTGTCGGCATCCGGAGGTGGCCTGCACGGTCGGTCGCATCCACTACTTCGACCCAGAGGCGGTGGAGGCGTTCTGACCGGCCTGGCAGGAGGATGCCGGTACCGGCCATCTCCAGGCCGCTGAACGACCTCCGGGAGACCGCCGGGGGAATCCACGGCGACGGGTGGAGTCGGCCCTGTCGTGTGGCACGGGCAGGGGGATTTTCAGCCGCACATGCCTTGCGGCCGCCAACCGTTGGGGTCGGCGGGCGCAAAGGCAGGCTGTGCGGGATCGACGGCCTCTACGACCGTGTGGTGGTCTTCATCGAGAGCTCCCACAGGCAAGCGGCGTCGGCGCCGTCGAACGCGTCGTCGGCGACTCCTCCGTGAAGGTTGTCCGGATGTAGCGGTTCCGCTTCCTGGCAGTCTTCGAAGTACTGGCCCGTGACGCCTTCGGGGTGCGGGGAGACGGCGAGCAGGACGGAGGTGGCCGCGCTTTGTTCCGCTGTCTTCCAGGGCAGGGCGGGGGCGCCGCTGTCGGCATAGCGGGCGAGGAGTGCTGGATCGACGTGGCGCATCAGTTGGTGCGGACCACGCAGGGCATGACGGCGTTGACGGTAATGCCGTCACCGGCCCAGCGGCGGGCGGCTTCGACGGCGAACATGGTAATGGTCGCCTTGGACGGCCCGTAAGCGGACTGCGGTGCGTTGGGGCGCTGCTCGTAGCAGACGGCCAGATGCCCGTCATCTTGGCAAGAGCATCGCAATGATGACTGCGGCGAGGAGCGCTGTGTAGGCCCGGGCGTGGGTTCGGTCGGCGATCTTTGGTGGTCGGCGGCGCAGCGCAGCGATTACGGGCAGTGCACCGATCAGGAGCACCGCGGCGGCACGGAAGTCGACAGTGCCGGCCAGGTGCGCCTGTACGTGCGCGGTGACGGGAGCTGCGGAGGTGCACAGGGAGACAGCGACGGCCGGGAGCGCGATGGCAAGGGTGAGGGGGTTGGCGAGTGCGATCGCCACCTGCATTGTGTGCCCGGCCCGTCTCATTGCCGGAACCGTCATGACACTGCCTCCCACGCCGAGGAAAGCTGCCACCGCACCGATCGGCGCACCGAAGGCGGTCGGCAGCCGCTTCGGCCCGCCGGTCGTCGTCTCCTGAGCACGAGGGCGTAGGAATCCTGGGCGCAGGAGCAGGTCGGCGAGAGTGAGGGCAACGTACACGACGAACGCCCACCTAACCGGCCCGGACGGCGCGTGAAGCGCGGCGAGCGCGCCGACCGAGGCCCCGCAAGCCAGCAGCAGGACCAGCGTGCTGCTTCCCCTCAGCCTGTCGAGGGTGTGCCGTGGAGTGACGGCCGTCGCGAACCCGGCGTTCACCACCATGACCGCAGCTGAGGTGGCCGTCGCCACTCTTATCGCATCCGAACCGAGGCCGGCGTCCGCCCACATGACGACCGGAACGGTGACGAATCCGCCGCCGAATCCGAACAACACCGTCGTGAGTCCGGTGAGGACTCCAATACCGAGCAATACCGCAACATCCACAGGGGCCACTCCACCAGCTTCAGAGCTGTTCCCGCATGCGATGGTCGGCATCATTCCTTTGATTCTCGGCCACTAAAGTAGGAGGGTGAAGAACGTCTCCCTGACCGATGTGGACCACGTCGACCGGGCCGTCCTACCGATCGGCACCGACTACGCGCCTGGTCATCTGCTGGACTGGCACGAGCACCGGCGTGCGCAGTTCCTCTACGGCGCCACCGGGGTCATGGTCGCCGACACCGCCGATGGCTCCTGGACCGTTCCGCCCGAGCGCGCGCTCTTGATCCCCGCTGCGACCCGGCACCGCGTCCGGATGCTCCAGGTGAGCACCCGGAGCCTGTACATCGAGCCAAAGGCCGTGCCGTGGTGGCCCGCCACCTGCACGGTCGTGGACGTGCCGTCGCTGCTACGCGAACTGCTACTGGCGGCTGTCGAGTTCGAGCCCGACTACGAACTGTCCGGACGCGACGGACACGTCGCGGCGCTCCTGCTGCACGAGATCGCCGCGCTCGCCCCGCTTCCGTTCCACATCGGTATGCCCGCTTCTCCCGACCTCGCGGCGCTCTGCCGCGCCTACCTGGCGGCCCCGGACGTGACCGTCACCAATGCCGCGTGGGCCGCGCGGACGTCCATGAGTGAACGTGCCTTCACTCGGCGATTTCGCAGGGAGACAGCAGAGAGCCCGGCCAGTTGGCGGGCCCGCGCGCGGCTGTTGGCGACACTCCCCATGCTGCGTTCGGCCTCCGTCACCGAAGTCTCGGCTCGGCTTTGCTACGCCTCGCCTGCGGCGTTCACCGCCGCCTTCACCCGCGCCTTTGGCGCACCGCCGTCCCGGTTTCACCGCTCGTCACCGTGACGACCTGCGGAGCCTGTCGCCAGACAGGATCATTTCCGGGAAAGCCTCACTGTGCTCATGTGCAAAGTCGGCACCCGGGACCTACTCGCCCGGCTCTTCGGAGTCAACGGCAGCACTCTCGCCAGGGCCGTTCACCCAGTCCGGTCCCTCCTGGCCGAGCACGGCCACACCGATCCGCCCTCGACGGCCAGGTTGCCCTTGGAACCTGCATTGTGGACGCGGCGTGAAGATGCCACACGCTGATCATCTTATGAGTAACATGCCGGATCGTCTGCTCGTTGTCGACCGGAGCGAAATGCCCTGCTTCCCTTGCTTCCCAGTGTGCCTGGCGTGTCCGTGTTCCGTTTCTGGGCGCGAACCTGCCGCGGGGCAGGCTCCTGGGAGCGCGGAGTTCTGGGAAGCCGGCCGTCCCACGCGGTGGCCTGCAGACGTGCGCGCCTCTTCCTTACCCACATCGCCAGGTCTGCCTGTCGGGCGTGAGCTTCCGCTGTATCGCCCGATGCCGGCCGGGGCCTGGCTCTGACCCTCCGAGGACCCCCTATCCGTGACATCAAATCCCGAAGCTGCCCTTGCGGTGCTGGGTGCGACAACCGTGGCGGGCGCTGTCGCCGCAGCGGCTCTGGCCAGATCTCGCGCGGGCCTGTCGCGTCGCTGTGCGGCGCTAACCCAACAAATCGCGGAACAGAATGAGGCGTTGGCAACCCTCCGGGCCCGCGAGAGTGCGCAGTTCGAAGAACTGCGCCACCTGGTGAACAGTCGGCTGCCCGCCGCCGCTCTGCACTTGATAAGCGATCACCATCCCGTGCCCGACGGCCTGTTGAACGACAACAGCGACTTCGCGGCACAGGCCCAGGCGGCGCACGACCTGTTCGTGGAGACACTGATCGCTGAGCGCGGCCGTATCGACTCCGCCGCCCGAGCAGCACTGCGCGGCGCCTGCACAGCCATCCAGGCCCAGAGCTTCCGGCTGCAGACGCTCATCGACGAGCTGCAGCGCGACTGCCGCGACCCGGAGGTCGTCAGGGAGTATTTCCGTATCGACCAGCTCAACGAGCAGGTCCTCCGGCTGGTGCAGAAAGCGGCCATCGTGAGTGGTTCGTGGCCCGGCCTGGTCCGGCCGGACACCCACCTCCCGGACGTCGTCGCGGGAGCCACGTCGCGTCTGAACGGATTCGAGCGGATCCAGGTCCACACCAAACTGCTGGTCGGCGGGGTGGGCATTGTCGGCCGGGCCGCAGAACCGGTGGCGGTGGCCTGCGCCGAGCTGATGGCGAACGCGCTGGAGTCCTCACGGGGCGACTTGGCGGTGGAGGTCACCCTTCTGCAGACGGACAACGGCAACGTGTGCATCCAGATCGACGACGCGGGCAAGGGTATGACCCGCGAGTCCGTCACGCGCGGCACCCGGCTGGTGACCGGCGAGAATGCCGGCAAGCTGCTGCTCACTGAGCTGGGCGACCCTCCGGCTCTGGGTTTCGCGGCCATCGGGCAGCTGGTCGCCGACCACGGCTTCCACGTGTCCGTCGATCAGGTCTCCCCCTATGGCGGAGTTCGTGCCGTGCTGGCGGTTCCGAAGCATCTGCTGACCACCATCGATGAGCAGGCGGAGCCGCCGTCGGCGATGGCGGCCCTGCCGGCCCCGGCGCCGCGCACGCCAGTACCTCCTTCCGCCGCGGAGCGCGGGGAGGGGTTGCGTGACGTCAGCGCGCCGTCTCCGCGTGACGCCAGCGGGCTGCCCCAGCGCCGCCGCCGGAGCGGATCCTCCCGTGGCCGCTCTCTGACTCGTACGGCTCGACCGGTGGACCCGGATGCGGCCGGCGCCGCATGGGGTGACTTCGAGCAGGCTGTTGCCGCCGGACGTGACGCAACCGACTCTGAGCACAAGGACAAGTCTTGACCCAGTCAACTCTCAGCGAGCAGATACCCGACCCGTCCTGGGTCCTGGGCCCGATCATCGAGATCGGCGTCCGGCATGCTCTGATCCTGTCCGCCGACGGCATCGTCGTCGGAGCCTCGGGCAGCCTCGGCCGCGATGACTCCGAGGGTATGGCGGCCATGGTGTCCGCCCTGCACGGCGCCGCGCGCGCGGCGGCCGTCGTCTCGCTCGAGGCACCCGAGGAGACTCCGATCTCCACCATCACGGTCCAACTCGACGGCTCTGGAACGCTTATGGTCATGCCGGCCGGCGGAGCCAATGCGTTCATCGCCGCTTCCTTCGGCACCGATGTGCCGATGAACATCGTCGCGCACACCCTCGCGCGGCAGGCAAAGAACCTCGGCGAGGCGCTGATGTCCGTACCCACGCGCTCCCATGGCCCGTCATCATGAGCCCGGGCCCGGCGCGACGACTGGTCCCCAGTTACCTGGCCACGGGAGGCGTCAGCGCACCCGAGCACAGCACGCTCGAAGACCTGACGGCGTTAACCGCCACGGGCCGACCCGCGCTGCCCCATCACACGCCCGCCCATCAGCGACTTCTCGACCTGGTCAGTGACGGCGGGCTGACCGTGATGGAGATCGCGGGCTATCTGCGTCTTCCGATCGGCGTGGTGAAGATGCTCGCCGCGCAGCTGGTGTCCGACGGTCTCCTGCGTGCCGCCGCGCCGCTTCCGGACGCCCTTGCTCCCACCGCTCACACCGGACGGCCCAGCAAGGCCCTCCTGGAGGAGGTTATGCATGGGCTCCTCGCCCTCTAGTGCGCCGGTCTACCTGCCGGACTCGAACCACGAACGGGTGAAGATCCTGGTGGCCGGGCCGTTCGGTATCGGTAAGACCACGATGATCCGCACCCTGTCGGAGATTCCGAGCCTCCACACCGAGGAGGTCATGACCGACGCGGCGGCCCATGTCGACGAGCTTGCGGTCGCGGACAAGAAGACCACCACGGTGGCCATCGACTTCGGCCGTCTCACCATCGCGCAGGGGCGAATCGTCCTGTACCTGTTCGGCACGCCCGGGCAGCGGCGGTTCAAGCCCCTGTGGAGCGACTACGCCCGTGGTGCCCTGGGCGCACTCGTCATCGTGGATACCCGGAGACTGGCCGACTCCTTCGAGGTCATGGACCTCATAGAGGAGACCGGCCTGGACTACGCCGTAGCTGTGAACCAATTCCCCGAATCCCCCACCTATGACGAGGAAACCCTCCGCGTCAAACTCGATGTCGAGGACCACACCCCCATGGTCATCTGCGACGCGCGCGACTGGGACTCCAGCCTCAACGCACTGCGAGCGCTGGCCGCCCACCTCGTAACCCGTGCCGGAGACAATCTGTGACGACCGCCCCCAACGCTGTACCGCTGTACGGACCGGAGCATGCCGCCGATCCTCAGCGCAGCTACCAACTGCTGCGAGCACAGGGCCCGGTGGGCCGCGCCGAGATCGATCCCGGCCTCGTCGTGTGGGTGGTCACCGACTACCGGGCCGCTCTCGACCTGTTGCAGGACCCCGGCACCTGGACCAAGGACACCCGGGGCTGGGACACGACGGTGCCGGCGGACAGTCCGGTCAAGGAGCCCCTGCAGTGGCGGCCCAGCCTGTTCTTCGCCGACGGCGAGGAACACGCGCATCTGCGGAAGGTCATCACCGACAGTTTCGCGCTCCTCGACCCCCAGTACCTGCGGGACGTGACGCGCCGTCACGCGGACACCCTTCTGGACGAGTTCGCTCACATGGGACGGGCCGACCTGGTCGCCCAGTACGCCCGTAGGCTGCCGCTCATGGTCCTGAACACTTTGTTCGGCATGCCGGACGAGGGCGCGGACCAACTCCTGTCGGCGATCGAGGCGATGATGAGTACGGTCCCACAGGCCAAGGAGGCGGGCGAGCAGGCCCTCACGGCCTATCTGGGCGGCCTCTACGCCATGAAGAGCGCGCGGCGCGGCCGCGACCTCACCTCCTGGTTCATCGACCACCCGCACGGGCTCAGCCCGGAGGAGGTGATCAACCAGGTACTGATCACTCAGGGCGCGGCCTACGGCACGCTGGCAGGCCTGATCGCCAACACCCTCGCGCAGATCCTCTCCGACGAGCGGTACCGGGGCACTCTCACCACCGGAAGTCTGCCCATCAGGCACGCCATCGACGAGGTGCTCTGGGCGGATCCGCCTCTGGCCATGTACAGCCTCCACCGCGCACGGCGCTCCGTCACGTTCCACGGGCGCGCCATCGAGGCCGGAGAGCCCATCATGGTCTCCTACGCAGCGGTCAACACCTGCCCCCACGCCGGTCAGGTGACCGACGAGCAGCGCTCCGACTACAAGGCACACCTCGCCTTCGCGGCCGGTCCGCACTCCTGCCCCGCCGAGGACATCGTGTTCGTGGTGTCGGTCGCGGCCATCGAGCGGCTGATGGGCAGGCTGCCGGACGTCGAACTCACCGTCCCGGCTGCCACTCTGACGTACCAGCCAGGCCCCATCTATCGCGTCCTCACCTCACTGCCCTGCCGTTTCACTCCGCAGACACCGGATTCACGGAGATCAACGCGGGGTAGCGTCCCCATGTCCGCCTGATCTACATCACCAACACCGACAGCTGACCGACCGCCCCCGGGGTGCAAACCCGGGGGCCGTGTTCTGCCCGGCCACGGGAAAAGGGCGATTTTGCGTGGGATTCTCGCTTCAAGGAAGGTACGTGCATCGATGGCTGGTACCGCGTGGGACACCGATATTCCGACCCTTATATCCGTTCGTGACCATGTAGACGCGGTACTCGAGGACTTCGTCGACGTGCAGGAACGGGCAGCGCTCGGCCCAGAAATGGCACCGCTGTTCACCACTGTCCGCCGGCTTCTCTTCTCCAACGGCAAGCGACTGCGCCCCTTGCTGTGCGTGGCGGGATGGCAGGCCGCAGGCGCACCGGGAGACTCCCACGCGGTCCTTCGCGTCGCCGCCGCCCTGGAGCTGTTCCAGACGTTCGCCCTGATCCACGACGACGTCATGGACGACAGCGATACCCGCCGCGGACGGCCCTCGGCCCACCGCGCACTGGCCGCCGAGTACATGAGCGGCGGTGGGCGGCTCAGCAAGGCGGAGGCGCACGGCCGGGGTGCTGCCGTCCTCCTCGGTGACCTCTTGCTCGTGTGGTCGGACGAAATGCTGGCGGGCGCAGGGCTCGGAGCCCGGGCGCGGGCCCGGGTCCTGCCGCTGGTGGACAGCATGCGCGCCGAGCTGGTCTACGGGCAGTACCTGGATCTGCTGTCGACCGACGGGATGTCCGGGGACGTCGAGGCCGCGCTGCGGGTCGCCCGGTACAAGACGGGGAAATACACCGTGGAACGGCCCCTGCACCTCGGCGTTTCCCTGGCCGGCGGCGATCCGCGGCTGCTGCAGACCTGCACCGATTTCGCCATCCCGCTGGGAGAAGCGTTTCAGCTGCGCGATGACCTGCTCAACGTCTTCGGTGATCCGGTACAGACCGGCAAGCCTGTCGGAGACGACATCCGTGAGGGCAAAGCCACCGTGCTCCTGGCTCTCGCGGTCCAGGACGCCTCCGGGGCCGACCTGAAGCTGCTCAGCGCCCTGGTCGGCAGCCCGGAACTGGGGAGTGAGGACATCGACCGGGTCCGCACCGTCATGGAGAGCACCGGTGCGCGGCAGCGGGTCGAAAAGATGATCACCGCCAGGCGCGACACCGCTCTCGCCACGCTGGAAGAAGCAGACCTGCCCCGGGACGTCGCCGAGACGCTGAGGCAGATCGTATGGATGGCCACGGAAAGGCAGTCATGAGCTCCATATCCCGCCAGGCGACCCCGATACGGGCACGGCACACGAACAGCTACGTGGAGCGGGCCCAGGAGTTGGTGACGTCGGTCGACAACGATCCCTGGGGCAACGTGCGTCCCTCCGTGTATGAGACGGCCCGGGTGGCCTCCTGGGCACCATGGCTGGAGGGACACGAACGCCGTCTGACGTGGCTGCTGGAGCAGCAGTCCGCCGCCGGCAATTGGGGAGAGGGCCCCGCACCGTACCGGCTGCTGCCGACGCTCAGCGCCACGGAAGCCCTCCTGTCCACGCTGCGCCAGGACACGGCCACAGGCGTCTCGCGCGAGCGGCTCGCCGCGGCTGTGGACAACGGGCTCGCCGCGCTGCGGGACCTGTCCAGGACCGGTGGGTGGCCGGACACGGCGGCCATCGAGATCCTCGCCCCCGACCTGGTCATCCTGATCAACGACCACTTGGACCAGCCGGAGGTCGCGGCCCTGCCCCGGCTCGGCCCGTGGGCCCGCGGGCCGCGCCTGGCTCAGCCGCGCGGATTTCAGGCGGCGCTGCCCGACCGCGTGGCCGAGCGGTGCCAGGTGGCCGGCGGTGTGCCACTCAAGCTGCACCACACCTTCGAAGGGGTCGCGCGCCGCCTGCCGCAGATGGTGCCTGGCGTCCCGGGCGGGCTGCTGGGCAGTTCCCCCGCCGCCACCGCCGCCTGGCTGGCCACCGGACCCGACGCGGGCCGGGAACAGGCGGTCACTGCGCTGACCGCCGTGGCGGAACGTTACGACGGTCTTTTCCCGGAGGCCACGCCGATGTCCGTCTTCGAGCGGCTCTGGGTCGCCGCCGCCCTGGCCCGTCCCGGCCTGCCCGCCACCTGTGTGCCACCCGTCCGCGCCTGGGCTGCGGAGATCTACGACGCCGCCGGCGTACGCGGCGCCCCCGGCCTGCTGCCCGACACCGACGACACCGCCATGGCGGTGCTGGTGTCCACCCTCGCCGGCTCGCCCCGCGACCCCTCCCCGCTGTCCGCTTTCGAGGCCGGCGACCACTACGACTGCTATGTCGGCGAGGACACCGGCTCCAGCACAGCCAACGCCCACGCCCTCCAGGCGCTCACCGCCTGGCTGAGCCACCGGCCCACGACAGGTGACGCTCTCCAGGCCCGTATGGACCTGACCCGCGACTGGCTCCTCGCCCAGCAACAACCCGACGGCGCCTGGCGCGACAAGTGGCACGCGTCCCCCTATTACGCCACCGAACGGTGCGTCACTGCTCTCTCCGGGCACACTGGCCCGACCACCCGCGACGCCGTCCGCTCGGCCGCCGACTGGGTACTGGCCGCTCAGAGCGACGACGGATCCTGGGGGGTGTGGGGTGGCACCGCCGAGGAGACCGCCTATGCCGTGAACATCCTCCTCAAGTCCCCGGATCACGCGGGCAGGCCAGAGGCCACCCAGGCCCTGAAACTCGCCGAGGACACCCTGCGCGAAGCCGTCCACTCCTCCGGCCACCACCACCCTGCCCTCTGGCACGACAAGACCCTCTACGCCCCCCAGGCCATGGCACAGGCCGAGGTCACCGCCGCGCTTGAGCTGCTGCAGACACGCCGGCCCTGAACCGTCCCGCCGCCCCTTCAGCCCGGATCACAGACGGAGGCACCAACCGTGAACGCCGACCCGCACGTTCCGCCATACGCTCCAGGGCGTGTGCCGCTCATCGGACACGCGGTGCCTCTGGCAAGGGACCGTCTGGCCTTTCTGCAGCGCCTGCGCGAGCACGGGCCGATCGTGCGTATCTCGATCGGCCCGAAGACCGTGACCGTCATCAACTCTCCCGAGCTCTTGCAGGAGATGCTCACCAGCAAATCGGGGCACTTCAGCAAAGGGCTCCTGTTCGAGAAGCTGAAGCTCTTCGGCAAGGATGCCCTGCCGGTCGCGGAGGGCAGCCGGCACCTGAGGCGCCGCCGCCTGATGCAGCCCGCGTTCCACCACCAACAGGTCGACCAGTACATCCGGACCATGCACACCACAGTCGATCCGATGATCGCGGCATGGCAGAGCATGGGGCCACTGGATCTGAAGACCGAGATGCAGTTGATGACACAGAACGTCGTCATGGGGGCCTTGTTCTCCACCATTCCCGACCGCGACACCGGGCACGCGATCCTCGAGAGCGTCGACACCCTGTTCGCCGCGGCACTCCGCCGTGCCCTGCTGCCACTCCCCCTCCTCGAACGGCTGCCGACCCGGGGGAACCGGCGGGCGCGGCGTGCCCGCCATGTGATGCGTGCTGCTGTGGGTGAGGTCATCGCCGACCACCTGGCGCGGCCGGATGCCCACGACGACATCGTGTCTCTACTTCTGTCCGCCCAGGAGCCGGACGGTACGCCGCTGGCCGACGAGGACATCCTGTCCGAGGTCACGGGCCTGCTCGCGGCAGGTTCGGAAACCACTGCGGTCACCTTGACCTGGCTATTCCACGAGCTGGGCCGTAACCCGGACCTGGAGCGGCAGTTGCACAGCGAGGCCGACACGGTCCTCACGCACGAGCCCTTGACCACGAAGACTCTGACGCGGCTCACGTTCACCCGCAGACTGGTCAACGAGAGTCTGCGCCTGTACAGCCCGGCATGGCTGGTGACCCGTCAGACCACCGAGCCCGTGCGGCTCGGAGCCGTGGATCTGCCGGCCGGGGAGGACATCGTGTGGAGCCCCTACACGCTGCACCGTGATCCCGGCCTGTACCCTGACCCACTCCGCTTTGATCCCGACCGTTGGCTGCCAGAGCGTCCGCAGCCCCCGAAGGGGGCGTTCATTCCGTTCGGGGCCGGAAAGCGGCAATGCATGGGCAACGAGTTCGCCCTGGCCGAAGCGACCCTGATCACGGCCCTCATCGCGTCCCGCTGGCGGCTGCGGCCCGTCCCAGGACCTGCCGTTCGGCCAGTCGGAGCGATCACTCTGCATCCGTCCACGTTGCGCATGACCGCCGAGGCGCGGACGCCCGTGCGCCACCATCGGGAGGCCGTATGACCAGCACCGGCGATGCGGCGACGAATCTGCCTCAGCCAGACTTCACCGCCACGTTCCCCGGTCCGTTCCCCGCGAGTCCGCACGGGGATCACACGGAGCGCCAACTCCTCGGCTGGCTGGAGGAATATCCGCTGCTCCCCTCCGCCAAGGCCAGGAGTGTTCTGGTGAACATCACGAGTCACGGAGCATCGCGTACCTTCCCGACCGCCGACGCGGACGATCTGGTTCTGTTCGCGGAACTCCTGCTATGGCTCACCGCGTTCGACGACGTGCACGGCGAGGGCAACGCCGGCGGCGACCCGGTTGCTCTTGTCGACCGCACCGCTGAGCTAATGCTTGTCCTGGCCGGCGGCAGCCCGCCTCCCCTCATGAACCCGTTCCCCGCCGCCCTGTACAACCTGCTTGCCGGTTTCCGGGCCCGGACCGGCCCGGCCGCGTACCTCCGACTTGCCGCAAGCCTGCGCGACACCATCATGGCTCTGGTCTGGGAGGCACACCATGTGGCGGAGCCGGAGAGAGTTGCGCTCGCGACCTATCTGGAGATGCGTCCGCACACCGTGTTCGTCAGGACGATCATTGCTGCGGCGGAGATTGTCCTGGACTACGAACTGGCGGACGCGCAGCGGGTGCTGGCGCCGGTGCGGCATCTGGAGACCGCTGTGGCAAATCTCGCGGGCTGGGTCAACGACTTGGCCTCCTACGAGCGTGAGGTGGCGCGAGGGCCGGTGCAGCCGTTGAGTCTGCCCACGCTGTTGCGGGAGCGGCACGGCGGAAACCTCGAGGAGGCGTTTGCACGCGCCAGCGGTATGTGCGAAAACGAAGCAGCCGTCGCCCGGCAATGGATCACAAGCCTCGCCTGCGATCCCCCGAGCACGCTCACAGCCCACGCCCGCGCCCTGGAGGGCATCGCCCGCTCCTTCATCTGGCACACCAGCCATGCCCGTTACCAAGGCCCCAAATACGGCGCGGCGCGGTGCGTCCCCTCAGCTTGACGACCAGCGGGTGTGTCGGCGCTCGTACGACCTGGACTGGCTGGTGGTCACCCGGACGCCAAGGCCGCACTCAACTTTCCGTCACCGCATGGGCCTTGGTCCAGACCGGTCGTTGAACCAATGCGAGAGCCGCAGCTCCAAAATCAGCGGAGTCATGAAGGGAAGCCCAACTCGCCATGAAGTTCGCAGCGTTTCCACACCTGGACGAGCGGCAGCGGCGGCTGATGCTGGAAGCGGAGGCTCGGATGCTGGGGCATGACGGGGTCCGGGCCGTCGCGCGGGCGGCCGCGGTGAGTGCGCCAGCAGCGCAGGCCGCAGTCCCGCATCGAGATCCGCCACTCGCTTGCGGTCCCCGGTCCCAGAACTTCGCGGTGTGGTAGCTGGAGCAGATGTAGGTGAGGTAGTAGGCCCCGGTGGTGCCGCACTGGTAGGCGCCCGAACCGGGGTTCACGGCGAGGCCGTGGCCCATGCCGGAGACCGAGAAGAGGGCGACGGCGGGCTTGCCTGCGGAGTCGTTGTAGATGCTCTTGGTGGTCCGCCGGCAGGTTCTGGGTGCTGGAGGCCGTCTGACCGATGCCCCAGACGTCGGTCCATTGGTCTCGCAGTCCGGTGCCATTGGCTGGGACGACGGCGGTGTCGGAGGAGCCCTGCCAGGTCGCGACCCGCGGCCACGGACCGTACCCCGGATAGGAGTTGCGTACCTTGTCGCCCCACTGCTTCGGGTGAGGTTCTGGCTGCTGCACTGGCAACCGGAGGCGGCGGCCTGTCTGGTGGCGCACCATGCGGGAAGTCCGGAGTCGACGACGCCGCCGGCGAACACGTCCGGGTAGTCGGCGAGCAGGTCGGCGGTCATGCCGCCGCCGGCGGACAGGCCGGTCACGAAGATCCGGCCGCGGTCCGAGCCGAACTGCGCCGCGGCGGTGTCGACCATCTGCATGGCCGAGGCCGCCTCGCCCTTGCCGCGGCTGTCCTTGGCGGGGCCGACCAACTGAATCAGAACAGGAGGTTGTTGGCCGCGCTGGTCGGCGGGTAGACCACCGGGAAGCCCCACTGGTCGGCGAACTTCTGCCAGCCGGAATGCGCATGGTGGTCGCTCGCCGACTGACTGCAGCCGTGCAGGGCCACGACCATCGGCACGTTCGCGGGGAGGTTCGCGAGCGCGTACTCGTAGATCGCCAGGTTGCCGGGGTTGGATCCGAAGTTCGTGACCTGCTGAAGGGTGCCGGCGGTCGCGGCGGTCGGGGCGAGGGCGGTGACCGTGGTCAGTCCCGCGGCGAAGCCGCCGATCGCGGCGGCCAGAGCGGTGCGCCTGAACAGTCTCCGCAGAGTGGAGGAGCGCATGGAGGAACTCCCGTAAGTGGTGGGGAGAAGCCGGTGCGACCTGCTGGGGCACCGGTGGTCTGGCATGCCGGCTTACTGGAAGCGGACCGTACGACCGGTCGGCTGACCCACGCCATGTGACGGGAGCCAGGAAAGCGGGAGCAGGCGTGTCACGTATACCCATGACGTCGCCGGTACCGCTATGACATGAGGGCTCCGGCGGTAGGCGACGCCGTGCAGACCGGGCGGTCACCGCTCACTGCACCGGCCGCCATCCGTCAGCGCATGGCGACGGCAGGACCATGGGGAGACGACGTGCAGACCTGGACCTCTCGTCGGACACTGGAGTAAGGGCGGTGGCCGCAGGCGTAGCCGTGCAGCGCGACCCCGGCAGCACCCTCGTTCACGGTGATCGCGCGTCGGCGGCGCTGACGTCCTGCCGAGACGCCATGGATGCCCAAACGGCGCTGGTGAAAGCGCCAGGCAAGAGGAAACGAGGAGAAGTCGGAGGGTGGGCGTGGCCGCCGACAAGGGCCTGGCCAAAGCCCGCACACAGTGGAGAGCCGAACGATGACGACTGCCAAAGACATCATGACCCCTGCAGCCCAGTGGATTCCCCTCAACGAAACGCTGGACCGCGCCGCGCAGATGATGAGGGACCACGAGGTGGGGGCGCTGCCGGTCAGCGACCCGAACAACGACGACCGGATGTGCGGCATCATCACGGACCGTGACATCGTAGTGAAATGCATCGCCGCAGGTCACGACCCCGCGCAGGTGACGTGCGGTGACCTGTGCGAGGGCACGCCGCGCTGGATCGACGCCGGTTCCGATGTCTCCGATGTCCTTCGTGAGATGGAGGACCACCGGATCAAGCGTCTTCCGGTGCTCAAGGACAAGCGCATGATCGGCATGATCAGCGAGGCGGACGTCGCTCGTCACCTCACCGACGACCAGCTCGCCGAGTTCGTTCACCGCGTCTACGCAGGCTGATCCAGGCGGCCACCTTAAACGCGGTTGCTCAGCCGGCGGAGCAGGGACCAGGCGAGGCCGGCCGAAGTGGGGCCGGCGCGGCCGGCCCCGCACCAGTCGGACAGCGCTCACTACATGGCATTGGTACTAGAAGTCATCCGCCCGCAACCAGCGTGAGCACGCCGACACCGACGCACACCAGGTCCGTGACCCGCCACTTCATGATGCACACCACTCACTCCGCGAGCCTGACGACAAAGGGGACACCGCCTCCCCGTCCCGCCAAGCAATCCGCGTCGGCATCGGCTTCCCCACCACCGAGTCCCGCAGGAACAGCGGTGTCGAGCCGGCCATGCTCAGGTAGCCGTTCACACTCCGCGTGAGGGCGAGGCGGTAGACGGGGGTGTCCCCAACCCGTGCGCGTACGGGTAGCCCCTCCCTCCCTGGTCGCCCGGCCCCACTCGCGCCACACCCCTGTGACCAGGTCGAAATACCGGTCGCATGTGTCCGGCGTGGTTCCCATCACCCAGTACCGGATGTCGAAGGTCGCCCAGCCGTCATCAGGATGGTTCAGGTCCTCGGACAGGACAACCCCGCGGTGGAGGCCCGCGTGAGGCAGGTCCGGATGCCGTAGCGCCAGCGACAGTTCCGGGGGCAGCGCACGGAGCGTCTCCGTGAAGTGCCGTAGCAGCTGAGTACGCGCCTCTGCCTGTGCTCTCACCGTTCTCACCCGCATAGGATGCCCGTGATCAAGCGAGAGAAGAGGGCTCCAGTGGGAGAAATACCTGGTGGGCGTGAGGAGTTGGACCGGCTCGGGCGTGCCCTGCGTGCGCAGCTCGTCGAGCTGATCGACAACCTGACCCCTGGCGCCGACCTCGGCCTCCTCTTCCTCGACGAGCCGGTGCGGCGCCGCACGAACATCGCCGATTGGCACGAACCTCTGCGCCACAGCTACTCGGCCGTGTTCCGTGGGGAACGCCCCGAAGGGGTCGGCGCTGCCGACGTCGCCTCCCGGGCTGCCGGCCTGCTCAGCCCGGCCGACTGGGACATCGTGGGGCTGGAGGAGGAGATCGACGGCACGAAATGCACGTACGTCCTCACCGCCCGCCATCCCGACGGCACCCGCATCGAAGTCCGCACGGGCGACTACAACTCGACCGTGCTCTACAGCGGGCAGACCCCCGCCCTGGCCCTGCGCGAGCCCGAGGAGTTCCAGTGGCCGGAGCCGGTCCGGACGCCCGAGACCCTCACACCCGGCTACGTCCTCTGCTACGAGTGTGACGGCCTTGGCGCCTGCCACGGCTGCGGTGGACGCGGCTGGGTGCCCAGCGAGCCCCATGGGGCAGACGCGTTGCCTGCCGCCAGTGCGGCAGGCAACGCGTCTGCCCCATCTGCCGGGGCGGGGGCGAGCTGGCCGTCTCCCAGCTGTCGCCGTACCAGCTGACCTACTACCCCGAACTGAGCCAGTAGCCGCTATGACCTGTTCGAAAGTGAATCAAGGTCGTGCGATGATCACCTCGCTTCGCCACGGTGCAGGCGTGGAAGGACTGGGCGGGCGTGCCCAAGCGGGAGGAGAAGCCGCTTGCGCCGGTGCCGTCTGCGCCGAAGCCGACGCCGGACGTGCCGCTGGCGTTCCCGAACGGTCTGGCCAGCAGCTCCGGCTGATCCCGGACATGCAAGGATCAGCTCCCGTGCCACGGCAGTTCCTCCCCTTGTGGCTGCGTGCGCACTGGCCCCCGGTAGGCCCGCCGCGAGGGCGCCGACGAGACAACGGAACTGCGGGCCTATGGGCTTGCGTACATCTTTGAGGGGTTCTTGACGTGGCTACGAGCCATGGCCCGGTCCGACCCAGTCATGGATCACACCGACCTCCACACCGGCGTCGTGGGCAATATCCTCGGGCGCCACACCGGCGCTCCAGGCAACAAGAACGGCACGTCGGAGTTCCTCCGCACGCGTCTCCAACCCGATCTCGGCAGCCTCCCCGGACGCGGCCATCAACGCAGCCGCGTCCTCGGTAAGCCGTTGGCCCGCCCGGCGGACCGCCAGGCGGGCTTCGTCCCGCGAACCGTTCACCGTCTGCCTCCAAGGGGCCGCGCTGTCGATCAGCGCTGAGTGGACGACCGGGCGAGCTTGATGCTGAGCCACAGCAGGCTCACCGGCATCCCGATGCCACAGGCATCGGCCAGGGCGAGGATCGCCGGTTCGGCGACCGGCAGCAGCAGCTGCCGCAGACCACGCTCAGTCACCGCAGGAACAGAGAAACGGGGCAGCGTGATGATGATCGTCATGACGCACCTCCGCCTGATCGGCACCCGAGGCGCGCCGGCGACGAACATGCTCACTGCCAGGTGCTTCGCACATCGAGTCGAGGCAGGCCGTCAGACGGCGGTGGCGGCACGGTGGCCGCCGGGCGCCTCGGGTGCAACGGAATGGGAGCTGGGACTACTGCTGCAGGAACTCATCCCGTTCACCTCCTCGCGCTCGCAGCGGTCACCTCTATCAAAGGCGCAACACGCCCTCCAGGCATGCTACGACCACGTCACGTATAAGGCGATCGCCCGCCGAAACCTTCCCCAAGAGCCGGGACTCCCGGCCAGGACACGACACTCACGCTCTGCGATCGCACCGAGACTGTCAGCGACGGCCGCTTTCCCGGTGACCGCGGATGGTTTCCGAGCGGATAGTGCGCATTGGAAGGATGAGCCTCGGGCAGCACCCGGCCATCTACGGCAGCTGTGGCAGTCGTGCGCTGGTGGCGAATCCGCTTGCACTGATCGTCGCGATCATCCTGGCGGATCTCCGATCCCCGGAATCCGTCCACCTTGGCCCGCTACTCGTCGTAGCCCCTGCCATCACCGCCTCGTTCGGTGGCTACCGGCTGACTGGACTGATCGGGGCACTGGCGGTGGGCGCCCAGGTCCTCCTCGCTGTACTCCAGGGCGGAGTGGCCACCACCAACCACATCTCGCAAATCATCGCGCTCACGATCCTGTCGGTCTTCGCCGTGATCGTGTGCTTGGTTCGCGACCGGCGGACGGCGGAACTGGCCCAGGTACCGTCCGTCTCCGAGGCCGCCCAAGGAGCCCTGCTGCGCCCGCTGCCCGACCGGCTCGGTCCCCTGCACCTCGCGTCCTCATACCTGGCGGCCGAGAAGGAAGCATGCATCGGTGGCGACCTGTACGCGGTGGCGCGCACCGGGGACCGTACGCGTGTGATCGTCGGCGATGTGAGGGGAAAGGGACTGGCCGCGATCGGGGAGGCGGCCACACTGCTCGGCTCATTTCAGGAGGCCGCCTGCCACCACGCCACGCTGCCCGCCCTCGCGGAGGCCCTGGACCGCAGCGTCTGCCGCTGCCTCACCGGATTCCCGGTGCCGGATGAGGAGGCCCAGGAGCACTTCATCACCGCGCTACTCCTGGAGATCCCCGATCACAGTCCCGTCTCGCGGGTCGTGCACTGCGGGCACCCGCCGCCCTTCCTCAGGCGCGGTCACGTGAAACCCGTAACGAGCTCACACCCGGCACCCCCACTGGGCATGTCGGGGCTGGGACCGGAGACCTACGACACGCATACCTTCTCGTTCCACGCCGGTGACACTCTGCTCCTTTACACCGACGGTTTTATGGAAGCCCGTGACAGCAGCCGAGCCTTCTACCCGCTGCAAGAGCGGGTCGCCCAGTGGGCCAAGAGCAATCCCAAGACACTTGTACAGCGCCTACGGATGAGGAGCGAGAGACGCTGCTGCGCTGGTCACGGCGGGCAACGTCCGCGCAGGCTCTGGCGTTGAGGTGCCGGATCGTGCTCGCGTGCGCTGATGGCGGCTCGAACACCGCAGTAGGAACGGAGCTTGGGGTCCATCCGGTCACTGTGGCCAAGTGGCGTAAACGGTTCGCGGCCGACGGGCTCCAGGGTCTGTCCGACGAGCCACGGCCCGGTCCGCCGCGCACGGTGAGCGACGAGAAGGTGGAGGAGGTGGTCGTGCGGACCCTGGAAACCACTCCGAAGAACGCCACGCACTGGTCGACGCGGGAAATGGCCGCGGCCAGCGGCCTGAGCCAGTCCACCGTCTCGCGGATCTGGCGGACCTTCGGCCCCAAAACCGCATCTGGTGGACACCTTCAAGCTGGACGAAAACCGCTGACGAGATCTTCGAACGCCTCACCGGATATCTGAACCGAATCAAAGACTCAGGACACTAGCATCAGCGCAGATCACCACGCCTCCCGGAGCCCCCGCAGGGATACTCCGACCATGCGTGCCTAACCACGGTCATCACGACGCCTCCTGTCCACCTATGTGGAGGGCTGCCTGGGGTCCTCCCCGCCGTGGCGAGGGTGTTCCGCTGGCCGGCATGGGCTACGGCGACCTCGCCGCGTCGTCCCGGCCAGAACCTCGACTACCGGGCCCGGTCCGATTCTGCGGTAGGTCTCCCCCCTGGTGCGCGCGCTCCGGGACGGTCCGCTTGCGACGAGGTGCGTCGCCGGGCTCGCTAACCCGCTGAACCGGCATTCCGTCACCTCACGAACGCCACTTCGTCGATTCCTTGAAGTGGATCTGAGCGCTTCGGCAAGGTGCACCCCCTCCGCTGTGCAGTTCCCACTGTCGGTGTCGGCGGATCGACGTTTCGACCGCCGGCGCAGGCCCGCGGGGTCGGAACGGGCGGTTCCGTGGTACTCACAGTGCAGTTGAGGGGACCGACGAGCGGGGGCGCTGTGCTGGGCAGGGGTGCGGCCGCGGCGGCGGCGGTGGTCACGGCTGGTCTGCTGGGTCTGATCAGCTGCTCGTTCGAGGGCGGCGGGAGTGCGGTGCCGCCGACGGCCGCGTCGACGGACGCCGTGACCACTTCCGCCGCGTCGCCGTTACCCGACCCAACCACGCCCACCGCCTCCCCCTCGGCTCCCGGCAGCCCGACCCCGGTCCCCGTCGCTGGGCCCGATCAGAAGTTGGTGTCCATGACCGTCACTGGCGGCTTCGCGGGCGTCCACCAACTGGTCATCCTCCGGGGCGACGGCACCGTCTACGCCAGCGAGAAGGGCCAGCCGGTCGTCCGCCGCACCAGCGCGGCCCAGTTCAAGGAGTTGCGTACCCTGCTCGGAGATCCGGCGCTGGCCGACGTTCCCGACTTCACCATGAACATGGGGGCGGTCGACATGTTCCAGTACACACTGCAGTTCAACGGCCGTACGGTCATGACGGACCGCTCCGGCGACGAGCCCGCGCTCGACCGGCTCATTGATGCCCTCAGCGCCTGGCTGTCGAAGAAGTGACCTCGGCCCCCGCGAGCCGTCGCTTCGTCGAAGCCGGTGGCCCGGACGCCGCGGCGTGAACAAGCGCCACCCCCGTGTGGGTGATGACAGCCGCGTGGTCCGGCGAGACGCTCAGCGAAAAGCCAAAGACGCCTGGAGAACCCAGTTCGCGCAGCACGGCTGGGCTCGCGCCTTTCGGCGGCGGACCGCGCCGCCCGGGCCCACCCCGACAGCCACCGTTGGCCGGGGTCACGGCCGCCCATCGGCTCCCTGCTGCCTGACCCCTTGTTCGATGCGACCGTTCGCCGTAGTTAGAGGATGGCCGTGACGTCCTGGCTGGACATGGGCCGGCGCTCCACCCTCCCTGCGACCGTAGCGCCGCGCAGGGTCTTGCCAGCACCTGTGGGGAGCTCGATGGCCGCATCCGGCTCATCCTGCATCTCGTGATGCCCTGCGCGTCCCGGACGCCGACGAGCCACCTCCTGGCAGTCGGCGTGAGAATGACCTGGCCTCTCGTCACTCACGTCAGCAAAAAATGAGCACCACCCGTCAGCGCCAATCGCCAGGTCGCTGAGGCCGCGCCACTGACACTCAGAGCGTTGTGGCAAACCGGATCTTGTTCGAGTGGCAGCGGGTGATCATCTGGACGGAGGTTCGGGTGCGGTCGCGGGCATGAGAGAACGGGCCCCTTGGTAGTGACGCGGTTACGACACCAGCACGACCAAGGAAGCCCGTTGCCTGATCAGTTGAGCAGTATCTCTGCGGATGCGTCCACCGCGGTCACCCCT
>NZ_JBSGBZ010000080.1:0-27581 GCF_053601495.1 Streptomyces sp. NPDC004721 | reverse complement strand
ACACCTCGAAGCGTGAAGAACGGCCGTCCTGCTGTCCCGGGAACGAACCAAGATCAGCGGGTCAGGTGAACCGCCGAGGTTAAACATCAAGCTTAAGCCTTATATCCGGATTCCGCCTTCTCATCAGGACGGATCGGGCCGAGACACCCGATCAGGGCCCGCGCAGCTTCCGCGTCGTCTATGGAGCGCTGTTGGGGGCACGACGCTGCCGACCCCGATCCGGAGGCAGCCGGACACCAGTCCGTCACGAAGACCACCGCACCGCGCACGTCGGATCGGGATCACCGGATCGAGGGAAGGCCCCCGAACTCCCGTGCCCTCCCACAGGGCGGAGGGGTTGAGGTTGTGGCATGGGCTCAATGCGGTGGGGGGAGGACCGGGGTGTCGGCGGTGGCCGGGACGGCAACGGCCGTTCAAGAACTCGACGGGGATCAGCGCGCAGCGCTCGACGCCTGCGTGGTCGCGGCCCTGGCCTTGAGCAGCAGTGAGGGCGAGGCACAGGGGCGGATGCGGCTGCTGATGGAGTGCCATGGTCGCTACGTGCGCTCGTTCGGGGTCCTTGAGCAGGCACCGTCGTACGAGGTGTTCGCCCGTCGGCTCCGCGGAAGCCGGGTGGCCGACCTTCTGCCGGGACGGCCCCAGGGACCAGTGCTCGGCAAGCTGTGGCTGCTCGATGACGACGGCATGCCCAGCTCGGCGCTGCACCGGCTCGCGGTGGAGGCCTCTGAGCACGGCCACCAGGCCCCGGGGATCGGTGCCGACATCCGCCATCTGCACAGCCTGCTGCGGGCGGTAGGGATGTTGCCGGTGAGTACCGGGCTGTCGCGGATCTCCGGCGAGACCGTCCAGCACGCCGTCTTCCGCGCGCTGAGGGCCGCCGGCTTCGAGGCGTACACCCGGGGCCGGGAGGCGATGGTCCGCACGCCCGTCCTGACACGGCGCGTTTTGTCCCGGAACACCGCGTTGGTCGAGCTGGGCGCGTACACCGGTGTCTCCCCGACGCGGCAGTTCGGCGGCCTGTGGGCAGCGTGTCCGATGTGCAGATGGACGATGCGGGCCACCTACCGCCCCAACGGCGTGGTGGACGTCGAGTGTGAGGACGAGCGCCACAGCCTGCTGGGCGCCCGGTACCGGGCCGAGCCGACTGCGGTGGAGGGCTGGCGCCTGACCCCGTGCGGCGAACTGCGCACCCTGCCGGAGCTGCTGCCCGTGGAGGGCTACGTGGCGTTGCCCTATGCCCTGTGGCTGTGGGTGACGCTCCCGGGCCTGCTGGAGGTCGAGCTGCGCGACCGGCTGGTCGCCTTGGGCGCGGAAGTGCGGCTGTGGCCGTTCGGCGACGCCTATGACCTGCATGTCACTCGTCCCGGCCGGTCCAGGGCGTGGCACGTCGACGTCAAGACCTGGGCCGACCCCTACGGGCTGGCCCAGAAGCTGCGCGAGGATCCCGAGGGGCCCGGCGAGCTGTGCGTCGTGGTGCCTGAGCACCTGCGGGGGTACCTGCCGCTGCTGCGCCGGGTGGTGCGCGACAGCGGGGCGCGCGTGCTGACCGATGCCGACCTGGTGGCGGAGGTGGAGGGGGCGTGAGCAGGACGCTTGCCGGGGCTCTGGCCTTGGCCGAGTACCTTCTTCCCGCCCGGTTCCGCGACGGGCGGCAGGTGGTGCGCGTCGCGGACGCCCATGTCCTGCTGAGCGGGCACGCGCCGCGTGCCGTGGCGGACTGGGAGCAGTGGTCGGAGGCGGACAAGCAGCGCCTCGGCGCGCTGTTGGGCACCCGCCATCGGGGGGAGGCGCTACTGCACCACGTCGAACGGACCGTCTACGACGTCTTCCACATCCCCGACGCGGACGACCCGCTGCCCGCTCTCTACGCGCTCGGGTACAGCGAGCGGGGGCGGGCGCTTGAAGTGCTGCCGGCTCACGGGCAGGACCCTTCGGACGTCGCCGAACGCCTGCTCGCGCCGACCAGGCGTCGGCGGCTGCTGCGGGTCGCGAGCGGATCGGGCTGGTCGGCGCCGACATCGCGTGGGCGGGTCCAGCTCGCTTTCCCCGACGAGCAGGGGGTGTACAGGCCGCCTCGGGTCGTGACCGCGCCGTCGGTGGAGTTGGTGGTGGACGCCGATGAGCTCGGCTGGCAGAGTCGGGACACCGACCAGGACATGACGGGCCCGGCCTTCCGCGAGAAGCAGATCGCGCTGCTGCTGCGCGGGACCATCGGTGGCGGGCAGCGCCCCCTGGAACCTGTCGTCCTGCCGCCGGGCCGGATGCACCTGCTGAGCGCGCCCCCGGGCGTGGGCAAGAACGTCTTCGGCCGGGGGCTGGCGATCCAGCAGGCCGGCCTGGGCCGCACCACCGTGCTGGTGGTCAGCGACAACGGCGACGTCTACGGCGAGGCCTCCACCTTGCAGCAGGAGCTGCGGGCGGCGGGCGTCAAGGAGACGGCCACGCCGTTCATCGCCCCCAACAGCCGTTACAACTTCGCGCTGCGCTCCGCCGCGAAGCTGGAGGGCACCGGGGTGCCGCTGGCGCAGGCCTCGGCGAGCATCGCCTTCCTCGTCAACAATTCCGCCTACGGGTGCGCCGCGCAGGCGCAGCTCGAGGGACGCGACGCCTTCGAGGCCGGCAGAGAGCCGTGCACGGTCACGGCGTCGGATGCTTTCGGCCAGCCGGAGCGGGCGCTGTGCCCGTATGTGTCGTCCTGCGGGAAGTTCTCCCACATCGAGGCCGCGACGACGGCCAGGATCATCGTGACCACCCACGCCTGCTTCCAGTCCGGAATGATCAAGGTCCCGGTGGAAGTCGACGGGGAGGTCCGCAACAGCATCAGCGTGCGGGAGTTCCTTCTGCGCCTGGCGTCCTATGTGGTCGTCGACGAGGTCGACGCCTACCAGTCGCGGGGGTTCGACGAGTGCGGCGTGCTGGAACTCGCGTCCCGCTCCCGCCCAACCACGGTGCTACGGCGCATTCGCGACAGCCTGCACCAGGCGCCGCCGCGGCTGGCGGTGGCCGTGCGCCGGCCTCTGACCCGGGCGGTGTTCCTGGCCGAGCAGCTGCTCGACCTAGTGGCCGGGGAGGAGGTCTGCACCGAGGTCGCCCAGGCGCGGGCCCTGGCCCGCGGGCAGGACCCGCGCCGGACGCGGCAGGTCCTGCAGGACCGCAAGCGCTGGTATCAACCCCATCAGTGGGACCGGCATCTGCTGGAGAACCTGATCGGGGTGGATCCCAAGGTCGCGGCCACCGCCGAGCAGGCCGACTGCCTGCAGGCCCTGCTCCCGCGCGTGGCCACCCGGCCGGGCGACCGCCCTTCCTGCGCCGTCCTGCCGGATCGGCTGCTGCCCGTCCCGGACGTGCTGGAGCGGATGCTCACGATCGACGAGGGCGGGGAGTGGCAGCTTGCCCCCCTCAAGGACGAACTGCGGGAAATCATCTCCGCCGCGCTGCCCGCCTTCTGCGCTGCCAAGGGCGGAGCCGACGGAGCACCTGCCGAGTCCACGGTGCCAGCGCAGCGCGGGCTCGACCGGCCGGAGCCGGTGCGGGCGCTCACGCGCACCGAGGTCACCGCGGGCGTCCTGCACGCGCTGATAATGAAGACGTGGCTGACGGCCATCGTCCACACGATGTTCAACCTGACGGACAGGGCCGGCGAACTCGCCGGGCACGGCATCGACGCGGCCTCCGAGCTCGCCGACGCGATCGGCCACCAGGGCGCCGGCACCGTCGTCCCGTTCGGGCCGCTGGGCCGCCAGCTGGGCGGGTTCCGCTTCGAGGGGCTGGACGATCCGGGCGCCCATGCGAGCTTGAAGATGGAGGTGCTGCGCGCCGACCCCCACACCGAGACACAGTTCCTCGGCAGCATCGTCTCCCTCGCCCTGAGCGGCCGCCAGCGTACTGTCCTGGGCATGTCCGCCACCGGCTTCATGCCGGGCGCGGCACGCACCCACCTGCTCGCTCGCCCCGACTGGGCGATGCCCGACACCCTCCGCGATGGTCTGACCATCTTCAACAGCACCCCCGTCGCCGACGGAAAGCTCTTGGCCGTCGGCAGCACCCCCTACCGCGAACGCGACCAGCGGGTCATCTCACTGGCCGCCGGCTACGCACCGGGCCTGGTGCGCGACCTGGACCGGCTTGCCGCGGAGGCGCGCACCCGGCATCGCGCGCGGGCCCTGATCACCGTCAACTCCTACCGGCAGGCCCGCCTGTTCGCCCAGACCCTGTACGACACCGCGCTCGCCCTCGGGCGGCGGCTTCGAATCTACGTCGCCGTCGCGGACACCCCCGACCTCTCTCTGCCGCCGGTCTGCGACGCGATCGGCCAGCTCACCCGCGACCGTTTCGCGGAGCTGGCGGACCTCGACGGCGAGGTGCTCATCTCGCCGCTGCCGCGCACCGAGCGGGGCTTGAACGTGCTGACCGTGTTCGAGGGCGTCGCCGTGTCGGCCATCACCCTGATCGCCATGGGTGTGCGGCCGGTCATGCCGGCCGACGACCCGGCGGTGCTGGCGGCCAGTGTCGCCGCCCGGGCTTGGCGCAACACCGTGCCCGGCGACGACCCCGCCGCCGTCCTGGCCCGGGCCCGCGCGGCGGCCGACGCGCACCTGCGCCTGAACCTCAACGCGCCCAAGCGCTTCTCCGCCCTGCCCGACGAGCTGAAGTACGAACTCGTCGCCACCCTCCTCGGGCAGAGCGTCCAGTTGGCAGGCCGCGGACGCCGCGGGCAGACCCACGTCGAGCTCCACTTCATCGACGGCGCCTTCCACGATCCCACCTGGGGATCCGACCTGCCCACCCTGATCCGCGGGCTGCTCGAGCAGTCGCCGCCGGACGACCTCGCCCAGCTCGGCGCTTCTTACGGCCACACCATCGAGGAAATCGCCGAGTACGCCCACGCCCAGCACCTGCTCCCCGCGCTGCGCGCGGGCTTTGACGCCTACCTGGGAGAGTACGCATGAGTCGCCCGCTCGACAGCGTCGCCCGCAAGCAGGCCCGCCTGCTGCAATTCCGCACCGCTCCCGCCGACCTGGGCGAGGTAATCGCCTACCGGCCCGACGCCCCCGTCATGGACCTGGCCATGGAGCTCTCGCGCGAGTACAAGCGCAACGTCGGCACCGGTCTGGACGTGCAGCCGCCCTACCGGGCGCTGGAGTGTGTCCTGCGTGCGGCGGCGGGCACCTGGGCGCGCTGGCAGTGGAACGACGGTTGCTACGAACTCCTGTGCGCGGCGCCGATCAGCGCCGAGGACCGGCGCGATGTGTTCCGCTACTGGGCCGAAGCCGTGGTTCCCGGCTCCGACGGCCGGCGCATCGGCGAACAGCTGGCCGAACTCCTCGCCCGGGCCGAGCCCCGCTCCGCCGTCCTGCCCCCGCCGCCGAGCACCGGCAAGCGCTCGCGCGGCTGGTGGCCGGGCGAACTCGCCCGCTGGCGCCTGGCCGAGGAACTCGCCGCCCTCGAGTGGCCCCGCAACAACGGCGCCCCCGTCCGTTTCGCCCTGTGCACCGACGGCCGCCTGGCCGCGATCGGTCACGAACTGCCCGCCGAACCCGACCGCAAGGGCATCGTGCGCCACCTGCTGCCCCGAATCACCATCGGCACCGCCGCCAGCGGGCACTCCCGACGCCACGCGCTGACCGTGAACGCCACCACCACCCTCCTCGCCACCTCCTGGAAGGGTGTCGCCACCGTCCTGCTGGCCAACCCCGACCAGCCGCTCGTCGTCGCCGCGGCCACCGACGGGCCGCCGTGGAAGCGCCGCCTGAACGTCCCTGCGGTCGCCGCCAGCCGCCGCCTGGCCGCCCTGCCCCGCCTGAGCGCGAACGTGCCGCCCTTCCCCGAACATCTCGCCGACGATGCCCTGGCCGATACCGCCCCGGGGCCGGTCTGGGCCGTCGCCCCGGCCAGCGTCCGTACCCCCGGCCTGGGCCGCGGACACGGCATGGAGTTCTTCCGCCGCGTCGAGGAGGCCATCGACACCCGGTGCGAGAAGTACAGCCACCGCAGCCCCGTGTTCATCGAGGTCCCCGGCATCAAGGTGCCGCCCACCGAGAGCGGCTCACGCGTCAGCGGACCGATCCCCCTCGAACGGATCCCCGCCGCCCTGGACGCCGCCGGCGTGGGCACCCTCCTCGTTCCCGTCCTGTGGAACACCGACGAGGTCCGCGCCCGGGTGAAGGCCGCGATCGCCGCCCAGTGGGGCCTCGGCGAGGACTGGAAGGCCGTCGAAGGCGTCGCCGAACCCGCCGTCGGCGGGCGTATCGAGGTCGTCTTCCTCCACGACAAGGCCAGTGCCCTCGGCCACGGACCGCGCACCAGCGCTGAACGCGAGCGGGACCTGGCGCAGATGCTCGCTCCCCACACCCGCGAGGACACGCTCGTCGCAGCGATCTGCGAGACCGACTGGGACCCCGAGCGCTGGTACCCGAGCGTCGAAGCCCGCGAGAAGGCCGAGGCCGAGGACGGCAAGTGGCCCTCCAAGCAGGCCCTCGCGCGCCTCCCAGCGACCTCCCAGTACATCAAGCAGGCCCCGCCGCCGGTCCCCACCCACACCCGGGAGGGCAAGCCCTACAACGAGAAGTACCGCGCGAAAAAGGTCGCCTCCCGCCAGAGCGGCCTCGACAGCTCGACCGCGAACGTGCTGCGCGAGATCCTCAGCGGCGTCGGCGCCACCGACCACCGCCTCGGTGCCGCGTTCGGCAAACTGCCGCTCGAGAACTGGTGGCACATCGGCATCCACGTCCGCCGCCACGCCCAGCGCCGCACACCCGGCAAGCGCCGCACCACCGAACCGGCGCCGATCACCGCAACCCTCGCCGCCATGCGCCCCACCGGCGGAAAGGACGCCCCCTGGCAGGTCTGGGCCTACAGCCCCCAGGCCGGGCAGTGGAAGCCCCGCAGCCCGGCCACCACCGCGCTGCACGCCGCCGACCTCGCCTGGGACGTCAGCGGATACCGCGCCGCCGCGGACGAGACACTCCAGGCCCGCGCCGCCGCGGACATCGTCGAGCAGGCCCTTATCGCCGCCCGCACCCAACTCCCCGCACCAGCCCCCGCGGTGCTCTACGTCGACGGCGACGCCGCCGAGTACATCTGGGCGGGCCTCACCGACGAAGCCCTGGGCCAGGACCCGCCGCCCGGCATGCCCCGGCCGGCGTCCTGGCTGCCCGGCCACAGCCTCCCCCGCGCCCAACGCCCCCTGGCCACCGTCCGCGTCATCGGCGACCTGGAACGCATCGGCCGCCCCACCGGGGCCCACATGCGCACCAGCGACGGCACCTGGCGCGCCACCGACACCACCAACAGCCTCTTCCAACTCGCCACCGACGACGGCGCCGTCACCTACCCCGACCTCCTACTCGTCAACGTCCCCCGCACCTGGGCCGCCGGCCCCGCCGGCCGCTTCGGCAAGGACGAGACACGCTTCGACAGCCCCAGCCAGAGCAAGAACGGCTACGCCCACACCGCCACCCGGTTCACCGTCATCGCCCAGAGCCCCGACGCCGACTGCGACCTCATCGGAGCCGTCGCCGCCGTCCTGACCAACCAGGGCATCACCTCCGACGTCCGCCAAAGCACCCCCACCCCCCTCCACCTCGCCCGCAGGATGGACTCCACCCACCCCTACTACCGCCGCACCGCGGAGAGCACCGAGGACGCCCCCGATGCCGCCGAAGACGGGAACACCGCGCAGGAGGAGACAACCAGCCTGTGACCCGAGGCTCGGTGGCACGGACGAGGAGACGGCCGATGCGCTGCAGGCCACGATCGGGATCCGGTCCTCGCCTTTCTCGGACTCGCCGCAGCCATCTGCTGCTACCAGCGATACGTCCGCCTCACCACGTAGGACACGGTCTTAGCTGGCGCCGGTCTGGGGGGCCGAACGCGGTTCGGCACCCGCTCTACTCGTCGGTGGAGACCATGCGGAAGCGGTCGAAGCGCTTCGGCGCACTGAACATGGGGCGGCCCCAGTACCCGCCGGTGTCTCGGCGCTTCAGGACATCCTCCACAACCTCTCCGGCATCGCGGTCGAAGCCGGCGGGGGCGAGAGAGACACGGTGGCACAGCAGGTCCGACTCGCCCTGCGAATATCCCTCCCACTTGCCGGAGTCGTAACGCTTCTCAGGCCTGATGACGTCGAGAAGCTGGTAGGCATCGAGGGCTTGGTGTGTCTCGTAGGCCTTCCGCCCCAACCCGTACAGGCCCTGCCTAACATCGCCGGTGACGTAGGTGATGGTGAGCGGGTCGCCCTCCTCGGCGCCGACCTCTACGCCGGTGTACCTGAGGCGGTCAAGCCACATGAGCAGGGCTGCGATCTCGCTGTTGGTGAGCACGTGCACCCAACCGCGGGTGAAGAACTCGACCGGGATCTCCACGTAAGGCTCGGTGTCATCGGCGGCGGTGTACGGGATCGCCGAGCTGACGGTGCTGGTCCCGTTCTCGCAAAGGAGCTGCAAACCGGTGCTGAAACGGCCAGGTCCAGTGTTGGCCCGTACGAGCGCCATCGACTCCAGCGTCTTCAGGGCCTGCGTGAGCTGGCGTCGGCGGTTGACGTCCTCGGACGCCAACTGGATACCGGGACCGGCGCATTGGCTGATGGAGGCCGACAAGCTCATCCATGACAGCGGGTGCTTCGCCGTCGACTCCACGGGATAGGGGGTGTCCCACGGCTTCCCCGGCCCCACGGCGCACTGCGCGGCGTACAGCATCGTCAGCATGAGCCGGAGCTGGAGTCCCTTGGGGGTGACCATGCGCCGCCCATGCCACGGCCTTCGCCGCCGTGGGTCACCGCTACGTCCGTCGACTCAACAGCCCCCGCCAGCCTGCGTGGAAGGCCGGCCAGGCGCTGGGCATCACCCGTCCGGTCCGCATCGGCGCTCATGAGATCAGCCCCCGGGCACTCTCCCACACCGTGCTGCGCACCGTCACCCGCTACTGTCACTCCGCCGACCGCGCCCTGGCCGCCCACCATGTGCCACGCCTGCGTGGCCTGGACACACCCAGCGAGCACAGCCAACTCGCCGATGCGGTCATGCGGTCCGCCACCAGAGCCTGGGCTGACCTGCACAACCCCGACCAGCGTGTGGTCCGTTTCGAACACGACCACTACCTGAAAATGTGGGCGCTGACCGAACCGACGATCAAAGCCGACTTCCTCTTCCTCGACGAGGCCCAGGACACCAACCCGGTCCTGGAGGAAGTCTTCACCGCCCAGCGCGACCATGCCCAGCTCATCATGGTCGGCGACTCCGCTCAGGCCATCTACGGCTGGCGCGGCGCCCGCGACGTGATGACCGGCTTCGACGCCACCCCCCTTACCCTGACCCGCTCCTTCCGCTTCGGCCCCAAGATCGCCCAGGAGGCCAACCGGTGGCTCACGCTCGCCGACGCCCCCATCCGCCTGACCGGCACCGAAACCATCTCCACCGAGGTCGGCAGCCTTACCCGCCCGGACGCGGTACTGTGCCGCACCAACATCGGCGCCATGGCCGAAGTCATGCGCCTGCTCGCTGCTGGCCACCGCGTCGCCCTCACCCGAGGCGGGCAACAACTGGCCGCGCTCGCCCTCGCGGCCCGCGACCTCAAGGACGGCCGCCGCACCACCCACCCCGAACTCGTACTCTTCCCCTCCTGGGGCGAACTGCAGGACAACGCCGCACACGACCCCGCCGGACGCGACCTCCAGCCCTTCGCCGACCTCATCGACACCCACGGCCCCGACGCCATCCTCACCGCCGTCGACCAACTCACCAACGAGAACCACGCCGACGTCACCGTCACCACCGCCCACACCGCCAAAGGCCGCGAATGGCCCAGCGTCCAGATCGCCGATGACTTCCCCCCGCCCAAGGACACCGACCGGCACGACGAGCAAGGACGCCCCATCCCGGAACCGGTCAATGACACCGACGCCCGCCTCGCCTACGTCGCCGTCACCCGCGCCCGACACCAACTCGACCTCGGCGGCCTCTCGTGGATCAATACCTACTCCACTGGCTGAACTCAGCTTGCTGCCTCGCCTTTTTTCTGTTCTGGGGTCGGCTGCGAGAGGTGCATAGGGGGATGTCGGGCTGCCGACTACGGCCGGGCAGGCGTGGTGAGCTGCGGATACGCCGCCCAGTCCGCGTTCGTGTGCGGGCAGTTGTCGGAGGGGTTATCGGCGGGGATGTCGGCCTGGTTGGGGCGGTGTTGTCGCATCGTGACCGTGGTCGGGCCTTCATGGTCGGTGGTGTGGTCGGGGGCATCGGCTGGTCTGACTCGTACACGCGGCGCCGTGCAGGACAGTGCCGCGCCGTACAGAGGGAGCGGGACGGGCGATGATGGACGTGGACGCGGGCGGTGGCGACCGGATGGCGTTGGCGGTGCTGGCGCAGTACCGGATGGCGACGACCGAGCAGATGCACCTGATCCTCAGCCCTGGGGTGCGGATCGAGCAGACCCGGCGCCGGCTGGCCAAGCTGCGCACCGAGGGGCTCATCGACCGCATCACGCTGCCGCAGGCTGGACGGACACGTGGTTCCCCACCCAGTACGGGGTACAGGTCGCTTGCGAGTGGACGGAGTTGCGGGGACGTCGGCCGTCGAAAACGGTGTCGGACCGGACCGCCGTAAGGTTGCGGGTCGGGCACGCGCTGACTGGCTTTATCGAGCAGCAGTGACGTCACTTGTCGATGGATCTGGGAGGCGCCCGAACCACGGTCGGGTGATGTTGATGAGTTTGGGAGGCACGAGGGCTCTTGCCAGGGCAGCGTCGGGATGCCCTTGGTGAAAGGTGCTGGTCATGCCGCGTCTCTTGTGTTTGCCGAAGGAGAAGGGCCCGGGCGGTGGCGATCCGGTCGATGGACGGCACCGTGTCCCGTCCAGGATCACTTGGAAACCGCTCATTGTCAGACCCGCGCGCCACTATTGATCTATGCGAACACTCTTCAGCGGCGAACTGCGCGTGGCCTACGGACAGTTCTATGTCTGCAGCGGTGACAGTCTGTTCTCGACGGCCACTCCCCTCGATGATTCTTTCGCCGGGCAGCGGGCCGGGCTGTGCGGCGGGGCGGTGCCGGGCCATCTTTTTCTGCTGACCGGAATGCACACTGGCTCCGTCCCGATCACCGTCGAGCTGCACGAGACGGAGCCGCCCCTGGACGCCGACGTCTGGGAGGACATCGTCGAGGCGTCGTTCCGACCCGTATCGGACGATATCTGGCTCGTGGAGTGGGGCAACGGCTCGT
This sequence comes from Streptomyces sp. NPDC004721, assembly GCF_053601495.1. Taxonomy (NCBI): domain Bacteria; kingdom Bacillati; phylum Actinomycetota; class Actinomycetes; order Kitasatosporales; family Streptomycetaceae; genus Streptomyces; species Streptomyces sp. NPDC004721. The sequence continues at coordinate 16,369 of NZ_JBSGBZ010000080.1, read as the reverse complement.
ATCCGCTCCCGCTCTCCGAGACCTCGTACCGGGTCCGGTACCACTGCCGGGGCATGGACGAGGCGCGCACCGCCCGCTACGCGGGCGAACCCGTGCTGGATGAGTATCTGCTGCGATTCTGGCCGAGTCCGCCGGCCCCGGACCGTGTGGTCAAGGAGACCAGCCAAGCCGCCGCCTATTGGCATGAGTTCGCGCGCAAGCAGCCCCCAGGCCCCACCCTCGAGGAGCTGGCCGAGGCCGAGCGCCAGGCCCGCGAGGAGGAGGAGCACACCAAAATCCGACAGGAGATGGACGCGTGGGGCGGGCGCCTGCCCAGCGACCGGCTGCGGGAGGTCCGGGACAAGCTCCGCGGAATCCAGGGCTATCCGATGGGCCTCGTGGGCCTTGATGCCGCACTCGTGCACGCGATCGACGCCGCAGGTCCCGAGGAACAGCGCGCGCTCGCCCGCTGGACGGCGCACCACGCTTGCGAGACAGCAGGGCTCAGGGACATCGGCTGGGTGGCGCGCAGCTTGGCGGAGCTCGACCGGGGCGAGCCCTACTCGCCGCCGCTGGACGACCCGCGACGGCTGCGGGACGCTGCGTTCTCCGACGCACGTGTTCCACGGTCTCACGACGGAACCCCCGGTTTGTCCCAGGTCGCCGCCTTCGCCGCTCTCTTCGATGCTGCCGCCCCCGACCCCCTCAAGGCGGCGCTGGACGCCCTCCTCGCCACGGCAGTCACCTATGACACCCACCGCCCCCACCTCTTCGCGGAGGTCCGCCGCACCTTCCCAGCGATGGCCATCGCGCCAGAGGCGGAACGGAGCGACCGCCAGTAGCGTCACCACGCTACTGACCTTCCGTATCGCGCCCCGAGCGCAGCACAGTGCCCGGCTGCCCAGCTCAGACTGGGGTGGAAACGCTCATTGACGGCAGTGCCGTCATTTCCCGTGAACATCTTCGAGCGCACTGCTCGCTAACTGCTGTTAAAACTCATCGACAAACGCTGCTACTGGACGTGAACGAAGCCAGGCATGAAGAGTCATGACGCTCGACCGCACCATCTGAAGCATCCCCGCGAACGCAGGGACGTCGTACCACTCATCAGCCTGGACCTGGCCGACAACATCACTCAAGGGATGGCGCATCGCTCTCCTCCGGAAATCTCCATGTACGCAGCGCCAGGGCATGAGGCACCGCTGTGAACCGATGAGACCGCCGCTCGTGCGGCGCACCTCCGCGTCGGCGGAGAATCCCCGCGAGTGCGGGGCCAACTTCAGTCCGAGACGGAAACACGGACCATCCCCGCGTTCACCGAGTTCGACCTGGTCGAGGTCGGCGACGAGGCGGAGATCGGCCCAGGCGTAAGCTTGCAGACGCACCTGTTTGAGGACCAGGTCATGAAGATGTCGAAGGTCACCGTCCGGGCAGGCGCCACCGTCGGCAGCCGCACGGTCGTGCTGTATGACGGGGTCGTCGGCGAAGGCGTCTGGCTCGACGCCCTCTCCTTGGTCATGAAGGGCGAGTACCTCACCCCCGGCACGGCATGGCGCGGCGTCCCCGCCCAGGGCCGGGCCCTCCGTCCCGCCGACCACCCGTCACCCAAACTGCCCCCTCACCACACCAGCCACTCCCGGTGACAACCACCCAACCGTGGCGGTGAGCATCCATGCCACCTGCTTCCGACTTCCTCGCCTCCCTCCGCCGGGCCTTCGGCGCCCGGAGCACCTCGGAGCAGCCCCCGCTCCCCTCCCCCGGCGGACGCCCCCTGGCCCTCGTCTACCGGGGCCCGGCCGCCCGCCCCGCCGGCTGCTCAGAGGCGGTCGCCGCACTGCTCGCCTCCGGCCCCTGGGACCTCGACGTCCGCTACACCGGACCGCACGAGGAGATCCCGCTCTCCGCCGCGGCCCTCGCCCACGCCCACGTCTACGCCCAGCCCGGCGGCGGCTCCCTCTCCGCCGCGTACCGCCGCCTGAAGAAGCACGCCGACGAGATCCGCGACTACGTCCACGGCGGCGGCCGCTACCTGGGCTTCTGCCTGGGCGGCTACCTGGCCGGCGCCACTCCCGGCTTCGCGCTCCTCCCCGGCGACACCGACCAATACATCGCCACGCCCGGCGCTACCATCCACAACGACCGCGACACCCTGGTGGAAACCGCATGGCGTGGCCTCCCCCGCACCCTCTACTTCCAGGACGGCCCGCACTTCGTCCTCGACCGCGACGCCGACGTCACCATCCTCGCCACCTACCCGAACGGCACCATAGCCGCCCTGGTCACCCCCTTCGGCAACGGCCGCGTCGGTGTCGTGGGCCCCCACCCGGAAGCCACCGACGACTGGTTCCTCGACGAGGGCCTCTCGGTCCACCACACCCACGACCTGGGGCTGGACCTGGTGGGGGAGGTGCTGGAGTGACCAAAGCCCGCTCCCGCACGGCAAGTTGGATGCCCGGCGTACGGGGTGGAGCGCGAGTGCGGGGAGCAAGGGCAGCACTATGGCCCAGCCCACCGACAACGGAGCCTCGTAGCGGACTGCAAGCTTGTCGTATCTCGTGGCGACCGCGCGGTGTCGCTTGAGGCGGTTGATTCCGCACTCCACCGCGTGGCGCTCCTTGTAGTCGGCCTTGTCGAACTTGGGTGGCCGGCCGCCGTGGGAACCGCGTTTCTTGCGGTTGGCGATCTGGTCGCGCTTCTCCGGGATCGTGCAGCGGATACCGCGCTTGCGCAAGTAGGTGCGGTTCGCGCGGGAGCCGTACGCCTAATAGGCACGTGGGTTGGCCGCTGGGTCCGCCCAGGCAGGGGCCGCCCGGCTGACCCGCAACCGGCTGCGGTCTGCCGTCACCCGGGCCGGACGCCAGCGACGCATCGAGGCCGAAACCGACCGGCTCCTTGAGGTGTTCCGCCGGACCTGGCTCCGCCAACCCGCCCTGGTCGAGCAGGCGATGGGGCGGCAGACGCTTGCCCTCCTCGCCCAGCTTGACGCTGCCTGCCAGTCCTGCGACGACCTGGCTCACGACACCGAGGAGCTGTTCCTGCAGCATCCCGACGCGGAGATCATCACGAGCAGGTCAGCGATCCAGCGCACCTTCGGTGTGCGCCGGGGGCGTGGTAAATCCCGTGGCGCGCGCTGGGGATGCTTCTGTCTGCCCCTGCCGTGGGCCGGTGATGGTTCGGGATCGTGGTGGGGTTCGTTCCGGCCGAAACCGATTGCTCTGTGATGCCGGTGAGCTCGCAGGTCAGCGTGGTGCTGGGGGCCGTCCACGGGAACCGTGGAGTGTTGCTGTGAGCACGTGCGTCAGAATTCCTGATTCACCCTGGCCCTCCCGGAACGGCGTACTACTCGTCCGTTGAGGGAGGGATCGGGACGTGGACGTGCTGCACGAACGCTGCGCCGGTGTGGACATCAGCAAGAGGGACGCCAAGGCGTGCGTCCGCACCCCGAGTACCAAACGGCGTGGGTCGTTCGCCACCGAGACCACCACCTGGGGATCGACCACGAACGCGGTGCTCGCACTGCGGGATCACCTGCTCGCCGCCGAGGTCACCCTCGTCGTGATCGAAGCGACTTCGGACTACTGGAAGCCCTTCTACTACCTGCTGGCCGAGGACCTGAACGTGATCCTGGTCAACGCACGGCAGGTCAAGAACCTGCCCGGCCGCAAGACCGACGTCTCGGACGCGGCCTGGCTGGCCCAGCTCGGCGCGCACGGCCTGGTCCGCCCATCGTTCGTGCCACCCCAGCCGGTGCGCGAACTGCGGGATCTGACCCGGATCCGCACCCAGATGACCCGCGAGCGCGGCCAGATCGTGCAGCGGCTGGAGAAGCTGCTGGAGGACACCGGCATCAAACTCGCCGCGGTCGCCTCCGACATCATGGGCGTCTCCGGCCGCGCCATGCTGGAGGCCCTCATCAGCGGCGAACGCAACCCACAGGTCCTTGCGGAACTGGCCAAGCGCAGGCTCCGCAACAAGATCCCCGAACTGACCGAGGCGCTGACCGGCCGCTTCCGCGCCCACCACGCGTTCCTGACCCGGCTGCACCTGGACCACTACGACCAGCTCACCGAGGCGATCGGGCAGCTGGATGCACGGATCGAGGAGGCGATGACCCCCTTTCGTCCCGCGCTCGACCTCCTGGACACCATTCCCGGAATCAACCGCGCCGTCGCCGAGGTGATCATCGCGGAGACCGGCGGCGCAAGGACAGCCCAGCAGGACGTCAGTCAGTGATTGGGTCACGACCACCGGGGACCCGGATATCACTATGCCTGTCAGTGATCGCCTACCGCGAGGAGGACTACCCGATGCTGCTGAAGCAGGTCGCCGAGGCGTCGGTGCGGGCCGTCTTCGGCCCCATCACAAAGGGCGCGATCACTCGCTACGAGGTGCGCGGCATCGGCGCCCTCAACTTCTTGCTCGAGGATGTCCTCGAGGGCGGCCGGTCCCGGACCATCGCCTTCGAGGAGTCTGGGAAGGTACTCTCGCCACTCGTGCGGGCGATACCGATCCAGGTTCCCGCCGGCTACGTCGGCCATGGCGGGCAGGAGGTGGGCGCGTGACCCGCTACGCGGTCTCCTCCGCCGTCCGGCTCGGTTCAGGTAGAGGCTGGTCTCGCGACCGCCTCGACGCCGCCCTTGACCTGGTGACACGAGGTGACGTGGGCTACCCTCTGCTTCGACTCGATGTCCGAGGTGATCATGAGCATGGCCCAGGTCAGCCTTGCGGAGAACCCCGGCACCCCCGCCTACGACCCCTACCTCGTGACGCGGATGCGGCCCCTGCTGGCCAAGTCCAAGGCCCGCGGGGTCCGGATCGTCACCAACCAGGGCTGGCTCGTTCCCGTCGGTGACGACCGAACGTGCCGAGGCTCAGAAGCTCAGACTCGAGGTCGATCACCTCGCCGTGAACGGGCTGGCGGCAACGGGGAAGCGGACGACAGCCTCTTCCAGTGGGAAGGTCTCGCCGATCGTCGGGCTCAACTCGTGTCTCACCGCGCGAGCACGTCCCCTGCGAGATGACCCTGCACAAGCGCTAAGGGGTGCCCTTCGTCCATCGGCCTCCGGCTGAGGAAGGGCCACCGTCAACGCAGCAACCGACGATCCGACTAGCGGCATCACTGGGGGTCACAGGATGAATGCGAAGGCGTACGAAGACGTTTTCCGGGCCAGCGTGGAGGACCGGGAGGGGTTCTGGCTGCGGGCGGCGGAAGCGCTCGACTGGTACAAGGCACCAACGAAGGCCCTCGACGACTCGAACCCGCCCTTCTACCGCTGGTTCCCGGACGGGGAGATCAACGTCGCGCACAACGCGCTGGACCGGCACGTCAATGCCGGCCGCGGCAACCAGGCCGCGCTGATCTACGACTCTCCGGTCACCGGCACCAAGCGGACCTACACCTACGCCCGGCTGCGCGACGAGGTCGCCACCTTCGCGGGGGTGCTGCGCGATCTCGGCGTCGGGCCCGGGGACCGCGTGGTGATCTACATGCCGATGGTTCCCGAGGCCGCGATCGCGATGCTCGCCTGCGCCCGTCTCGGCGCGGTGCACTCGGTGGTGTTCGGCGGGTTCGCGGCCAAGGAGCTCGCGGTCCGGATCGACGACGCCGCGCCGAAGGTCGTCGTGTCGGCCTCGTGTGGGATCGAGGGCAAGCGGGTCATCGAGTACAAGCCGCTGCTGAACAAGGCCATCGAGCTGTCGGCGCACAAGCCCGAGAAGCAGGTCATCCTGCAGCGTCCGCAGGCCGAGGCCGCGATGGGCCCGGACGACGTGGACTGGGCCGACGCCGTCGGGAAGGCCTCCCCCGCCGATCCGGTGCCGGTGAAGTCGACCGACCCCCTCTACGTGCTCTATACCTCCGGCACCACGGGCAAGCCCAAGGGCGTGGTCCGCGACGGTGGTGGGTACGCGACCGCGCTGGCCTGGTCGATGCTCAACGTCTACGACGTCGGTCCCGGCCAGACAATCTTCACCGCGTCCGACGTCGGCTGGGTCGTCGGGCACTCCTACATCGTCTATGCGCCGCTGCTGGCCGGGGCGACCACGGTGCTCTACGAGGGCAAGCCGATCGGCACCCCGGACGCCGGGCAGTTCTGGCGGGTCATATCCGAGTACGGCGTGCGCAGCATGTTCACCGCGCCGACGGCGTTTCGGGCCTTGAAGAAGGAGGACCCGGAGGGCGAGTACGCGAAGAAGTACGACCTGTCCGGGTTGGAGTACCTGTTCCTGGCCGGGGAGCGGCTCGACCCGGAGACCTACCGCTGGGCGTCGGAGCTGCTGAGCATCCCGGTCATCGACCACTGGTGGCAGACCGAGACCGGCTGGCCGATCGTCGCGAACCCGGCTGGCATCGAGCTGCTGGAGATCAAGCCAGGCTCGCCGACCCGCCCGTTGCCGGGCTGGGACATCCAGGTCCTCGACATCGACGGCCGCCGGGTCCCGGCCGGCGAGGACGGCGCGATCGTCGCCAAGCTGCCACTCCCGCCGGGCGCGTTCCCGACCCTGTGGAACGACGACGAGCGGTTCGTGAAGTCCTACATGTCGGCCTTCGAGGGCTACTACCTCACCGGCGACGGTGGCCGGATCGACGAGGACGGCTACGTGTTCGTCATGGGGCGCACCGACGACGTCATCAACGTCGCCGGGCACCGCCTCTCGACCGGAGGGATGGAGGAGGTCCTCGCCAGCCACCCCGATGTGGCCGAGTGCGCGGTCATCGGCGTCGCCGACCAGATGAAAGGCCAGATCCCGCGCGGGTTCGTGGTGCTCAAGACCGGTGTCATAGATCGAGAAGAGGCCTCCGCGGAGGGCTACGAGGACAAGCTGCGCGCCGAGCTGGTCCAGATGGTGCGCGATCAGGTCGGCGCCGTGGCCTCGCTCAAGGAGGTCGCGATCGTCCCGGCGCTGCCCAAGACCCGCTCCGGGAAGATCCTGCGCAAGACCATGCGCAACATCGCCGACGGCCTCAACGAGCCGGTGCCCTCCACCATCGACGACGCCTCGGTCCTCGACACCCTCCGCCCCGTCCTACGCTCAGAACGAGCGTGACAACACCGCTCAGCCATCCCCTACCTACCCATGAGGGTCGGGCTCGTCAAGCGTAGACATCACCCCGGCCTGCGGCCCTTTTTGCCGAGGCGCTGGGCGGCGCTGAGGACGGCGTACGCCCAGGCGTGGTCATCAGGCGCCGGCGCGGGAGGCGGGTATGTCCCCTGCTGCTGCCAGTGCCCTGACCGACCAGCGGGCCGCCGTCCGATAGACCAGCCAGACGTAGCCGTCGGGCACCTCGATCTCAAGGCAGGGGCCAAGGGCCTCTGCGGGCAGGCGGGAGCCGATGGGCTGGGTGCCCGGCGGGCAGCGGTGGTGCTGGGCTGGGACAGCGCGTCCGCCTCCCGGGTCGAGGGAGCGAAGGCACGTCTGAAGCGGCATGTGGGCGCTTGCCCCAGACGGACCCCGGTCACTCCTTCCGGTGAATCCACGTCCGGGCGAGTTCCGCGACCCAGGTGGCCGCCGTGTCGGGAGCGGGCGGGGGTGCGCCGATGACCACGAGTTCTGTGACGCCCGCTGCAGCGAGGGCGGGCAGGTGCTCCGGTGTGCCGTCGCTCAACGCGACGCCAACCGTGAGCTCGTCGAAGGCGCGACCTTGGCGGGCGCACTCGTCGGCGAGGACGGCGAGGCGCGAGCGGACGTCGGCCGCCGGGATGTTGAAGCCGTACCAGCCGTCGGCGAGCGTGACCGCGCGGCGCAGGGCAGTGTTGCTGTTGCCGCCGACCACGACCGGGAGCCGGCCGCCGCGCAGCGGCTTCGGGTTGACGCGGATCGCGTCGAAGCGGGTGAACTCCCCCGCGAAGGAGGCTGGATCCTCGGCCCAGAGGGTGCGCATCGCGGCGAGGTACTCCTCGGTGCGCCGCCCGCGCCTGGCGAAGGGGACTCCGAGCGCTGCGAACTCCTCGGCCGACCAGCCGACCCCGACACCGAGGGTGAACCGCCCGGCTGAGAGCACGTCGAGTGTGGCGGCCTGTTTGGCGACCACGACCGGGTTGTGTTCAGGCAGCAGGAGCACGCCGGTGGCGAGCTCGATCCGGCTGGTGACCGCCGCCGCGAAGCTCAGGGCGAGCAGCGGGTCCAGCCAGTCCGCGTCCGCGGGCACGGCGATCCGGCCGTCCGCGGAGTAGGGGTAACGGGAGACGGGCGCGTCCACGAGCACCACGTGCTCGCCGCACCAGAGCCTCGCGAAGCCGTGCAACTCCGCGGCTGTGGCCACCGCCCGGATGACCTCCGGACGGGCACCGTCACCGATGCCGAGCGCGTGCAACCCCACTCGCATCCGCCACCTCCTGGCATGACCCTAAGTGCGAAGCGCGGACGCCTTCGGGTAGTGGCACGCCGCGCGTGGAGGCGGCACGGCATGTCACCCGCACGGGCGAGGCCACCGCAAGTGCCCGCGCTGCCATTCCGGCCCTGGGCGGGAACGCCTCGCGGGCGTTAAAGCACGGGGCGGTGCCCGCGCGCCGACAGCCGAGGGCCTGGGCGACGTGTGTCTTCTCGACGCCGACGGGTCCGAACCGGCCCAACAAGCGGCTCAAGGGCCCCACCGACAAGCCGCCGACCAGTTAGCGCCGCCTTCTCACACTCCGTGTGAGAAGGTCGAGCACATGATCGAGTCTTGGGTCTTCGCCGATGGCACCGCGCCGACGTCGGCGGCAGCGGCGATCGAGGTGCTGCGGGATCGGATCAACGCCGGACAACTCGAGACACGGCTGATCAGTTCGTACGGCCGGTCACTGGCCTTCATCAGCAACACCGAGCGGGCCATGGTCATGCTCCTGGACGGCGAAGACGATCCCGGCGAACACGCAGTGGACCCGGGCGCGAGCGGCTCCAGCAAGGGCTTCATCCTGGCGAACGGGCAACACGACGAGTATCCCGACGAGAACACGCTGCCCCTGACGGAGGCACTCCAGGTCGTCCAGCACATCCTGACCACGGGCACCCCGTCACCTCATGCTGCATGGTCCATCGACCGCTGAACCGCGGCACCACCTGGGGAATTACGTGAACACCTGGGTGGGGAATTACGTGACCGTCGACACTCCTGGACGCCCTCCAGCTTCGCCAGGCCTGGGGGCCCGAGGCGGAAGCCGCAGCCTGGCGGAAGCCGCCAGGCTGCGGCTTACCGGACGTGGCGCCGGGCGAGGGGTAGACGAGCACTGCCGGCGGAGTGGGCGCCAACGTCTACAGCGGTGGGACCATCCCCGCGGGCGCGGGGAGCACCGTCTCACCACCATCCGGCCGGAGCATCTGCGGGGACTATCCCCGCGGGTGTCGGTGGCCAGTTAGATCTCCCCGCCCACGGCCGCCTGACGGGGAATCAAGTGGCCGTGGCTAGATTCACTGTCAGTGACGAGCGGGGTCCCTCTCATCTGGGTGAGCCACCGATGTCCACGGTTCTTGTGGTGGCGTCGTCGGCCAAGAGGCCGACTTGGGTTTGGGTGCTCTGCCATGCGGCGGACGGTCACTCGGACGTTCTTCAGCGGCCGTCGCACGGGTCGTCGTCCGCAGACACCGTCTTGGTGTCTGCCACCAGGCAGGAGGAGTACACCCGCGGCGGCGTGGGCCGCGGCTTCGGTTCCGACGTGGCGCCCACGGCAATGATTGCCCCGGCACAGACGAAGGTTAGCCCTGCCATCGCGGCGAGCCAGGTAGCGCGGCTCACTGATCGCCACGGAAGTGGTTACGGAGATCGTCACGGCAGTCGTCCTCGGTGCCGACCTGGACTCGCGAGAAGACCAGCACTCCGTCTCCCTTGCCTTCCTGCTTGGCCTTGGCCAGCTGCGTCTCGATGTCCGCGATGCGCTCGGCGCACTCGGCACTGACGGACTTCTCGGGCTGCGGGGCCGGTGCCGAGGAGGCGTTCAGTTTGGCGGTGGCGGCGAAGCCAGCCGCGCACAGCACCGCCCACGCGGCAACCCACGAGCGGCTGCTCATCCGTATCGGCTTAGGCATCCAGGCATCCTACGAGCGCCGCGGCGGGCTGTCGCCGAATCGGGACTTCCTCGTCGACGAGACCAACGACGGAGCCAGCTGGCGTCGCCGACGAGGGCTGATGCGGGTACCATCCCGCGGACGCGGGGAGCACACTTCGTGACCTGTTGCTTTGTCACGGAGGCAGGCCCGGGTCCGCAACAGCCGTTGCTCGGGCGAACACGAGGATGGGGAAAGCGAGTTCACGGAGGAGGACCAGGACGATCGCGGCGGTGAGCGGGAGCTACTGACTGCTGCGGCGGCCGGGGTGCTGCGGTTCATGGAGGAACGAGACCCGGCGGTCCTCGCTCAGTTCGTCAGGTTGCGGGTCATCGACCCCGAGGGCGCCTACTGGCGGCGCGGCATCGAAGCCGCCACCCGATGGCTCCGTGAGACCGGCAGCACCGAGCTGCGCGTGCCCTACACCTTCGTCACGCCCAAGGGCTGGCCGACGGGAATCGGCGCCCATCCCCTGGGGGTATGGGTCGCTGATCAGCGCCGCTACTACGCGGCCGGGACGCTGGAGCCGGAGCGCGTGACCGAGCTGGAGGCGCTGGGCATGGTGTGGTCGGTGCAAGAGACCGCCTGGGCCGAGGGCCTGGCTGTGGCTCGCGCGTATGCGGCGGCGCACGGCGGGATGCTGCTTCCGCCGGCCACCGCGGTGTGGGACGGCTATCCCATCGGGACATGGGCCAAGAACCAGCGCGCCGCGGTCCGCAGGATGCGGGAGAACGCGCGCGGCGGGCGAGACGGGCATCTCCTATGCCGGAGAACTCTCGCAGGGCCGTCTGGAGGCGCCGGAGGCCATCGACCCGGGATGGTGCCCCCTCGGGTGGGACGTCGCCTGGCAGCGCTGCTTCCGGCTCGCCCACGCGCACGTGAAGGCCAGCGGAACGCTGCCGGCGGCCCACGCCCCCAGGTCATCGTGCAGGGTGAGGACCTGGGGGCGTGGGCCGCCGCGCAGCGGCACGGCTGGGACAAGCTGCTACCAGCCCAGCAGTGGCTGCTGGAGAGCACGCTCGGGCTGAAGCCGGCGGACGAGGACGAACGGCTCGCGCGCCGCTCGCAGAGTGCCGCATGGGAGCGGAACATCGCCGCCGCCCGGCAATTCCACGCTCGCGAGGGCCATCAGCGGGTCCCGCGCCAGCACGTCGAAGCAGTGGACGGGACGTCGGTCCGGCTCGGCCAGTTCGTCGGCAACGCACGCAGAAGGGCCACGAGGCTGAGTGAGCAGCGCCGGGCCGACCTCGACGCCCTCGACATGCGCTGGTGAGGCAGAAGGCGTTCAAGGACTGGGGTGTCATCTAGGCGGCTGATGTGCGGTGTTCTCGGTTGTGGCCTCCTTGAGCTGGCGGCTCAGCTGATCGTTGTGGCGGGTGAGGCCCGTTGACACGGATGCTCAGGGCCGGGGTTTGGAGGGTGTTGAGTTGGTGGCGTGGGGCGCCTTGGAGCTGGTCACGTTCGGTGCGGAGATGGCGGTAAGGCTTTCGGTAGTGATCACGTAGAGCTACGCTTTCCTCCTTGTACGTGAGGGGGGTGTATGCGCGGTCGGACCATCACCCGAACTGGTGAAGTGCAGAGAAGCGGTTCTCCCCAAGCTCCCACGGGCACCCCTGGCGTACTCCCGGCGCTTGAGCCGCTCGTGCGCGTGTGTCCCCGCCGGGTAGGCCAGGCGAGTGCGGGGTAGAACGGCTGGTGGCTCTCTCCATTGCGGGAGCCGGAGCATGCCCGTGATCAAGGGCTGTTCCCGGGCAGGAACGAAGGAATACCAGTATGGCCAGCGGCACCGTGAAGTGGTTCAACTCCGAAAAGGGCTACGGCTTCATCGCTTAGGACAACGGAGGCCCGGACGTCTTCGCCCACTACTCCGAGATCCAGGGCGGCGGCTTCCGTGACCTGACCGAGGCCGAGCACGTCACCTTTGACATCGGCCAGGGCCAGAAGGGCCCGCAGGCACAAAACATTGTCCGGGGCTGACTACTCACGGTGATACAAGGCGGGTTGCCGGACCAGGCAACCCGCCTCTCTTGTGCGGCCAGACTGCGCGACGACCAGGTCCGACCGCCCCAGACGTTGTCGGCGCCGCCGGGCAGGAGCACCTTCCCGGTACCCCACGGCAACCACGTGCCGTCCACTGCGGGCGCGGCTTCGGGTGCGGAGCGGGCGGCGGCACGGCTGTTACACATCGCACCCTGCGACACCGCTCTGCCCGTATCCCCTCCGCGCACCCTGTCCCTCAACCGGAAGTCGTCACCGATGAACCTCAACAAGACTCCGCAGCCTGAGAGCACACCACAGACTTTCAAGGGTTACTCGGCCGTCGCCACGCTCTATCCGGATCGCATCGAGATCCGCCGCAACCGGCTCGCGAAGCTTGCCGGACACAAGGGCTCCATCACCTACTTCGCCGACGTGCTCAAGCCGCACGGGAAGCCACCGACCCGCCTCGTCAACGGCTATGTCCACCTCGCCACCGAGAACGACCCGCCACACCTGCGCACAGCCGCCGTAGAGATATCGAAGACGTGGACCGGCAACGAGCGCAGCATCCTGTTCACGTGGAACCAGCGGGACACTCAAACCAAGTTCCTGGCCGCGGTGCTCGCCGCGTGGCGCCAGGCATACCCCGGCCGGGAGGGGTGAACTCCGCATGGAACCCCTTCACGTTCCCGCTGACTACCTGACCACCCACCAGGCCGCCCAGCAACCCGTCCTCCGCCTCGTCAGCGTCCGCCAGCTCGTCCACTGCGGCCACCGCCGGCATCGGGTACGAGCGGCTGACGGGCCCATCCCCGCGGGCGCGAGGAGCACCTGGAGTAGTGGGCTGGCTTGCTCTACAGGGCGTCGTCCTCGCCGGACGCTGAGGCGGCTCCGTGCTCGGAGGGAATGCTTCATGCGCTGGCCGAGCTCAGGGCTACATCCAGGTGGCGAAGGCATCCACGAGGCTGGCGTAGAACCGCTCGCCGGGTACCGAGCCTGGGTTCTTGCTCGCGTCGTAGAAGGCGACGTTGGTGAACCTGGCTGAGGTGGAGGCGTTGAGGTTCTTGTAGAAGGCGAGCTTGCCGCGCCCGAACCCTACGAACAGCCAGAACACCCCCAAAGAGGCGGTGTTCTGCAGCAGGGAGCGGACCTCGGCTTTGTCCCAGGGCTCGTCGCCGACCTGGGTGATGAACGCAGGGTCAGCCGCACCGGATTCCTGGTAGTGGGCTACCGCACGGCGCATCGCCTCGGCAACGTCGCCCCATCCCCAGTCGACTTGGGTGTGCAGCTGCCCGATGCGGCCGCGGTAGTTGTCCAGCCGGATCTCCTCCAGGAAGGGGTCCTTGCCGCTGGAAAAAACCACGGGGACGGCTCCGTCGTCGTCGAGGTTGGCCGACAGTGCCAGGACCCGCTCGGCGAAGGCCTGCACCGCGAACGACTCGTACAACTCCTCCATATGCCAGTCGTGGTCAAGGATCAGATAGACCGCAGCCCGCCGGTGCGCGATGCCCCGGTCCGCGAGCACCTGGCTGGCCTGCCGGGCGGGAGCCAGCAATGCCGGCGCCTGCCGTTCGACTTTCGACAAATCCACCACGGGCCGCACCGCTCCCGGGACGGACTGTGCTTGGGCCGGGAGAACTGCGGAGGAGACAGCGGGCTCGTCGAGCTCGATGTCGACACCGTAGTCGGTGGCCAGCCCGGCCAGACCAGAGGCGTAGCCCTGGCCTACGGCACGGACCTTCCAGCCACCGCTGCGACGGTAGACCTCAGCCAGCACCACGACCGTCTCCCGCCCGGTGAAGTCCGGGGCCGTGAACGCCAACACGGATGCACCGGACTGGCTGATCTTCAACTGCGGTGCGCGAGTAAAGACCGCGCCCGGCTGCAGCGGGTCTGCACTCGCCACGACCACCACCCGGTCAACGCTGGCCGGCACGCGTGCCAGGTCTACGGTGACCTCAGCACCAGCGACCGACACGCCGTCCTGGACCGGGTGGTTGTAGAAGACCAGATCGTTGTCACTGCGGACCTTGCCGTCCGGCCCCAGCAGCAGCGCCGAGACGTCGGCGGACAGGCCCTGCACCGTCACCGACAACACCACCGGCGCCGCAGACAATGCTGCGTTCTCACCCTTACCCAATGACGTGGCCTGCATACTCGCCCCCTTGATGGAAGAGACACCGTAGCTACGCGCACGCGTCGTACCTCTTGGCCTCCTGCCGGTCGCGCCAGTCCCACTCAACACGGCCAACCGGGCCTTGCCGACGGGCGGCGGGAGGCTGCGGCGGGCGCAGCCTGGCCGTCTCCGCAAGGCGCAGCAGGTGCGGACGGTCGCCTGGCGCGGCGAGCAGTTCCTGGTCCTCACCGGATACGAGCCGGGCGAAGCAGGCCGCGGCCCGCAGGAAGACGCGTGCCCAAGGCGGTACGGGGTAGGCGGCGCAGCCGTCGGTGTAGCGGGCGCGGTCGTGCAGGACGAGCGTGGCCGCGGCATCGTCGTAGTCGCGGGAACGGGCGGTAGCAAGCTGCTGGAGGGAGGCGCCGGTGAAGAGTGCGGCGGCAACGGCCGCGGTCAGGCGAGGGTGCACGGTCGCCCCGTCAAGCCGATGGGCGACTCGCTGGGCGGTGTGCGGGGTAAGAGCCGCGGGCGCCGCCGGTGCGCCCTGCGCTGCTCGGGCGTGGCCTCATCCGAAGGTGCGCCGGCCCCAGGTACTTTCCGGACGCAGCCTCGAACACCTCGATCTCGTGGTCGTGGTGCGGGATGTAGCGCAGGCGGACCTTCGTCCCCGCATCCGCGCCGCCGTGCATCCACTCCCCCACTTAATACCGATTCCTCCAGCGCACCCCGCTGGTGGTGAGCGTGCGTATACGTCCGTCGTCGGCAAGCGTGAACCGGTACAGCAGGCCCGGGTCCACATCCTCGATCGGGGTGGGATCGTCCCGCCACGCCTCAAGCGGCGTACGCCCGCCAAGGGCCTGCGAGGTGTGCTCTGTGTTCCACCACGTGACCCACTGAAGCAGCAGGCGGACGAACTCGGCGAACGGCAGCGGCTCCGCGGCGAGGGCATGCTTGCCGCGGGCGCCGGGGCGCAGCCGGGTGGACGGGGCGTGGGTGTAGCGGGGCAGAGAGGCGACGAGCGTCTTCTCCGCGCACGCGTTCAGGTTCTCGATCGATCCCTTCAGATCCGGCCGATACGGCGGGAGCGGCTGCACTGGCACGGCGAAGTGGCCCAAAGCGTCGGCGACGGTGGCCGAGAGGAAATCGGCGCCGCGGTCGATGCGCACCAGCGAGGGCAGGCCGCCGATCGGCCCGTACGGGCCGGTGGGGTCCTCATTGCGCGAGAGCGCAATCCGCAAGCTGGCGAGGATCGCGTCCCTGGAGGGCTGGTGCGGGGTGACCGCCGCGCCCGGAATCGTCTCGGTGGCACAGTCGATGAACCACGTCACCCACGGGCACACCAACTCGCCGTCCAGCAACACCTACTTGTGATCCGCCTCCCAGGAGGCATTCCGCCACTGACGCGGACGCCGCAGATGCACATCATGACGGCGCCTGGCGCGCTCCCCACCGACAAGGGCCGCGCGCTGCCCGGCGTTCAGATCCAGACGAATCGCCCGGTGCAGCGTCGCCAACGACGGCACCGGATCCACCTCACGTCCCTCGGCGACGGCTGCGGCATACTCGCCCACCAGCTCCCGGTGCAGCGCGGCCGCGTTCCCGCACCACGCCGCAAGACGTCCATGCAACTCGTCCGTGATCCGAAACCGCTGGCGCCCGGCCGGCTCCATGCGCCCCTGGCGGCCATCGTCCAGCCATCGCCACACCGTCCGCAGCGACACCCCCGCCGACCTGGCGACCAGCTGCGCGTGCTCCGTGGTCAACTCCCCGCGCCCGTCCAGCGCCAGCAACCGTGCGAGCGCCTGCTCACGCCCCAGCGCCCGCGACACCAGCGAGACCTCCTCGGCCCCTGCCCCGTTCTCACCCGGCCCGGCCATGACGTACCCCCTGGCACCGACGCCGCGTACCGGCGCACATCAGGCACATTCCCCGTCAACACCCAGACATGGTCCGGCAGTTCACACGATCCGGGACAGACAAACCAATCCTGGAAACACGCGGCAAGCCGAGCGCTACACTCCCCCACCGCTCCGGAATCTGCACCACACCGACCAGCGGACACTCATCCCCGTGTCACCAACAGCGCATCACCCCGATAACACCACCCCCCGCATCACCCCAGACCACACGCCCACAGCCACCCAGTGACACCCACCGCAGAACCAGTGACACCCTCAGAAGCCGTATCTCAACCGAACATGATCGCTTGATTTCCGCTGGTCAGGCATGGTCTAGCTCGGAATGAGGGAGGCATGCGACGTCTTGTTTCGG
>NZ_JBSGBZ010000079.1:0-28104 GCF_053601495.1 Streptomyces sp. NPDC004721 | reverse complement strand
GACCTCGCCATGCCCAACGTCCGACGGCAGCCCCGCGACCCCCGGCACATGGATCACCCCAGATCAGCCGACGCCAACCGAAACAGCGAGGCTAGTCCTGTTGGGCCTGGAGGGCGGCCAGGAGTTCGATGCTGTTCACGCGACCGCCTGGAGGGTGTCGCGCCAGGTGGGGGTGGGCGTGGTGAGGCGGCGGGCGATGTTCGCGGTGGAGGCCCAGTAGACGCGTGAGGCGGAGTTGTCGGGCCGGTGGTCGTACTCGCGCGCCAGACGCCGGTGCAGCATCAACGTGCCGTTGGTCTGCTCGACCACCCACCGCTTGGGCTGCGGGACGAAGCCTTTGCCCTGGTCGGCGGGGTTGCGGCGGACGACCTCGACGGTGATGTCCAGCAGCGCGCCGTGGATGATGACCTCGTCCTTGAACCCCTGGTCCACCAGGGCTTTCTCCAGGCGCATCCCGCACCGCTCGGCCGCCTGGTCGAGCAGGGCCGTGCCGGCGGCGTTGTCGTGGGCGGAGGCGGCCAGGACGACAACGCCGATGATCGTCCCCAGGACGTCGACGGCCAGTCCCCGCTTACGGCCCGGCGTCTTCTTGTTCGCGTCCAGTCCCGTCGTGGTCTTCGGGACGCCCGCGGCCGCGCGCACGGACTGGGTGTCGATGACCACCAGGGACGGGTCCTCTAATCGGCGGGCCTTCTCCCGCACCTGGCAGCGCAGGAGTTCCTGGATCCGCTGGTCGAGCCCGTCCTGACGCCACAGTGTGAAGTAGTAGAACACCGCCGACCAGGCCGGCAGATCATGGGGCAAGTAGCGCCACTGGCAGCCCGTCCGGTTCTGGTAGAAGATCGCGTTCACGACCTCCCGGAGATCACAGGTCCCGGGGTCTCCGGTCGCCGACCGGCTCACCCGGCGCTGCTTCCAGGCGTTGATCATCGGCTCGATCAACGCCCACTGCTCGTCCGATAAGTCGCTCGGATACGGTCTTCGCTCCATGCCCCGCATCCCAGCATGAACATGCCGAACAGGCTGGCCTGATGGCGGTCCGTGCCACGAACGAGCGATCACGAACCAAGAGAGAAGGGACTTAACGCCCTCTTAGAGGGCGTTTGCGTAGGCCTGTTCCGAAAAGCGGCCTTCATTGCTGACCTGATTTGTGGTGGTCCAAGCTGTATGCGACCTTCGCCTCTTCTCGCCACTCGGGGCCCGCCATCCGTGTCGCTCGCATCTACCGATGGAAGTCCGTCTGGTTTGAAAATGCGACAGAACCTCCTGATGATCAGCGGAACGACACCTTCCGGCCCTCGCGTTCCAACGCTACGGCGTGAGCCAGCGGAAGCCGTACCCCAGCGACCTGTCCGACGCCCGATGGGCCTTGATCGAGCCGAAGTTGACGGCATGGCGGAAAGCCAGGCTCGACCGCAGACCCACCGGCCAGCCGGCCAAAGTCGACCTCCGCGATGTGTTCAACGCGATTCTCTACGTGAACCGCACCGGAATCCCCTGGAAGTACCTCCCGCACGACTTCCCGAACCACGGCACCGTCTACGCCTATTACGCCGCCTGGCGCGACGAGGGAATCTTCGCCCTGCTCAACTACGACCTGACCGGACTGGCTCGCGTGAAGGAGGGGCGCAAGCCCGAACCCACGGCCTCCGTCATCGACACCCAGAGTGTGAAGACCTCCACCAATGTGCCCGTGACCAGCCAGGGAACCGACGCCGCGAAGAAGATCGTCGGCCGGAAACGAGGCATCCTCACCGACACGCTCGGGCTCCTCCTCGCCGTGACCGTCACCGCCGCGAGCCTCTCCGAAAACGCCCTGGGAATACGCCTCCTCGACCAGGCCAAGAAGACCTACCCGACCAATAGCCAAGAGCTGGGTCGACACCGGCTTCAAGAAGACCGTAGTCGAGCACGGAGCACAGCTCGGAATCGACGTCGAAGTCGTCGACAGAAACCCCGGAGTTCGCGGTTTCCGCGTCGTGAAAAGACGCTGGGTGGTGGAGCGGAGTATCGGTTGGATCATGATGCACCGCCGACTCGCCCGCGACTACGAGACCCTCGCCGCCAGCTCCGAAGCCATGATCCACATCGCCTCGATCGACAACCTCGCTAAGCGCATAACGGACGAGACCACACCAACCTGGCGAGGGACCTACTAGGTCATAAGCAGCAATCCGACCACGCTAAACGCCCTCTTAGATCTGAGTAAAACTTGAGGTGTACATGTTCACTCCCGCCACACGATGGCGGATGTGACGAGATAACGACGCTCGCGACCCGCCAGCTGCCCGCGTTCTTCTCCCACGCCTACCGCGCTTGGGCCGCTGCGATGTGCCGGGTTCGTGTCAGTGGAGTGGTCGGCAGTCGCTGGCAGCTCCTTTCCGTCGTCCTTTCGCTGGTCACGGTGGAGGCGAGTGACTGTCCGCTAGGGAACCGCAGGTCACCACACCACAGTGGCCGTGGTCGGCAGGCCGACATCCCCCTCTGCACACCCCCGCGCTCGCCCCGAAAGAGAAGAAGGACAGGTGGCAGGGGACGGCGGGCGGAACGGCGGGCATGCCGCCGGGGGATCGGGGCGTGCCTGGCGTCCCTTGCGCGTCGGCGGCCGCCTCCGTGCAGCGCCGGGTGCCCGTCGAATGAGGCTGGCACCTGCCCTGTTGCACAGGAGGCTCAGGTGCAGACCCCTTGGCGCTGATCAGCGGGCGGGCGGATTGTGGCCGTTCGCGTCACGCTCTTCCCCGAAAGGGGGCCCTTGCATGTCATTCACCTGGCGTTACGTCGTGCGCCCCGACGGCTCCTTCTGCCGCGTCGGCAACCTCGACGGCTGCCTCGACAACGTCAGCGACGAAGAACTCGGTCCACCCCGAGCGGGGCGAAGACGAACAGCCGGCCCCGCCCTGCTCCCGCTGCGGCGCCGAGCTCCTGCTGCACTGGCACGGCCCGCTGATGACCGGCGTCTGGATGGAACTCTGCCCGGCCCTGCGACGCCCGCCTCCCGTACGTGGCCGTCCGTCTGACCCGCCTGCCAGCCAACGCCGCGTCGGGGGACACGTCTGCGGCGCTCATCTGACCCGTGGCCCCGGTTGGACGAGGCCGGTCTGGTACGCGATGGCGACGAGCTGGGCGCGGTCGCGGGCGTTCAGCTTGGTCATGGCGCGGTGGATGTGCGTGCGGATGGTCAGCACGCTGAGGGTCAGTTCCTTGGCGATCTCCTCGTTGGACTTGCCCATGGCCGCCAGGGTGGTGACCTGCCGTTCCCGCGGAGTGAGCTCCGGACCCGGACGCCCGCCCGGTTCGAAGAACCGCCACCGCACACCCCGCCACGATGTCGGCAAGACTGTCAGACGCGACCTCACCCTCGAGTAGCACCAGAACCGCGCAGGCTGAAGATCAAGCTTCATCCAGCGGGTCGGGCCATTCACTGGCGGGCAACAGGTCGCGGAGCTTTGCCGTTCTGTTGCGGCCCAGGACCACTTCGGTGTCGAGGTTCGCCGGGTCGATCTGGCGCATGAACTCCCGGCACCGGCCGCACGGCGGGAGGACGTGCAAGACACCCTCATCGTTGCGCCATACGGCGACCACCTTCGCGATCCGGTACTCGCGGGCGGTGACCATGGCGGCGATGGCCGCGTGCTCCGCGCAGAACCCGGTGCCCGAACCGGTGTCGATACACACGCCCGAGTACAGGTTGCCAGCATCGGTGACCAGTGTGGACCCCACGTCGCCGAACAGCCGGTCACCCACTCTGCGCGGATTCAGCACGGCCTGAGCGGCAGAGATCAGGTCATCGTTCGACGTAGTGAGCACTTGGCGGAAGGTACCGGCCCGGCTACCCCAAGGCCACTGGATTCCCGCGACAATCCGAGGGCCTGACTCCGGCGGCACCTCCCACTGGGCCCTCAAAGACTCGCTCCCACAGCTGTGATCTCGGTTTCGGGGCAGTGGGGTGAGTGACAGGGGGTCTGGGTGTGTTGTTGCTGGTGGGTGGCGGTTTAGGGGTGTAGGGCCGCTGTCTTGGATGTGAGAGATTCGTGGGGTATCGCTGTCCCGGGGTGTTATCGCGTGAGCTGGCGCGACGACGGCACCGACCAGACCATCCACGACCTGCTGCGCTGGCAGGTGCGGGAGAAGGAGCGCCGGAAGGCGGACCCGAGCTGGTGGTGCTCGACGCCCAGAGCGTGCACGCCGCGGCCAGGGGTGCCCGCGCAGTCGACGGGGTGTGATACGGCAAAAAAGTACCGGGCCGCAAGCGCCGCCTGGACGTTGACGTCCTGGGGCTGTTGATGGCGGTGGTCGTGGTGGCCGCGCGAAGCCTCGCAGCGCTGAACCGGCCTCCGAGAGGCGGGCGATGCCGCCGGCCGCCGGTAACCGTCCTCACCTGCAAGGTTGTCGGGCGACGGACGAGGCCGACGCGATTTCGGTATGCCGCGGCTCCCGCGGTGACGCGCAGGCTCGCCAACGGCTGAGCACAATGGAACGCATGCTCCCTCATGCGGAGAAAGGTGCACGCCGTCACCACCGCGCGGTCACGGGAGGGTCAGGAACAAGCCGAACTCCGCGCACCACAGGAAGCTTTGACGCGAAGGAACACAGCAGCCCCGAACTGCGATGACACGGCCGCCACTCGGAGGCAGGGCTGAATCAACCCGCCCACACAACTGACCTGTTGCTTCCGGCGTCCCGTTTCCTGATGCGAAGACCGGGCCCTATCGTGCTTCACCGTTCGGCCGGGGCCCTGCGGTGCTCGTCGCAAGGGACCGGCCGACAGACAACGGGAGGATCATGTACACCGTACGGAAACGTGCCGGGATGGCCACGGCCGCTCTGGCGACCGCACTGGGCACGGCTCTGGCGATACCCACGCAGGCGCAGGCTGCCACCGCCGGGGCGGACAACAGCGGGACCGTCGAGTTCTCCGTCTTCGACACCGGAGCTGGTATCCCACGGGACACGTCATTCCAGCTGAAGGACCTCACCGACTACGGCATCTCTCAGCAGACCACGGAGAAGCTGGCCGCCGGCGAGAACGTGGGCGAAAAGGCGTCCAATGCGGCGGCGGCCGCTCCGGCGGGCAGTTACGACGTCGTGGCCGAGTGGAAGGACAGAGACGGCGGGGACGCCGCTATGCGTCAGGGCTGGTGGAACGGAGCGAACAGCGGCTTCGGCCTGGCCAAGATCGACCAGAAGCACAACCTCAGCCTCGCCGCCGTCAAGGCGACCACCATGTACCCGCGCCCCGGTCCGACCGGCAAGGAACAGATCGGCCCCTCGACGTACAACTGGCGCACCGATGTGCTCCATGTGGAGTGCAGCGGCTGGTGGATCTTCCGCACCTGCAGGGTCACCGGCATCCAGTCGGTGCTCGCGGGAGTCGACTACCGCAAGCTGGATGACGGCAAGGCCTTCGGCGCCGTGACCGCCTTCTGCGAGGGTGTGCCCGGTCGTTGCCCCGACTGGGTACGGAACTCCATCAACATCTGACGGACGGGCCCCGTCCGCGTACGGTCGCTGGTGGGCACGTCTCCGAGAGGCCTGCCCACCGGCGAGCCCAAGGGGGATGATCGATGAACGCTCGGCCGACCCGTCCAGCGGAGCGGTGGCCCGCGGCCGAATGGTGGGCGCCACTGGTCGTCGACCTCGCGGCGATCCAACGGGGGAGCGCTTCCCTGGGCCTGGTCGTTCGCCGGATCTCGCTGACAGAGGCAACCCCGTCCGTGGAGGTGGGCTGGCCGGACCGGACCGCCACGACTCTGCGTCCCCAGCCGGAGGCGGGTATGACGGCTCTCCTGGAATCGCTGAGCGCGGCCGGGCCGACGGCACCCCCTCCCTCCGACCACGAGGTCGTTCACTGGGCCCCGGGCATCGACGCTCCTCCGTTGCTCAAGTACGCCTGGCTGCTCGACGAGCTGGGCAGCGCCAGCGACGCCTGGTACGCGTACGTACCCGTCCCTGCCGAGCTCCTGGAGATCCGTACGGACGGAATGAACACGGTCGACATCGGCGTCGGCCGACCGGACCGCCGTGACGCCGTGCGGGTGCGTGTGTCCCTGGCCGAGTACGGAGAGCCCGCGGGCATCGGGTACGCCGTCGTGGAACGCGCCGTCGCGGCGAAGAGTCAAGGGCAGGGCCAAGGAACGCTTCGGCAGGAGCCGATCGGTGGTCTCCCGACCGGGCTGGTGCTCCTGCACGAGGGCTGACAGCGCCTGCGTTTACAGGTCCGCCCGGACCTACAGCACGAGGTGTGAAGCTGGGAACCTCAGTCCGCTGGGCAGGTGGCCAGCGGTTCTCCGGTGGCGGCGTCCGGCGGTGTGTCGACAGAGACGGTCGTGTGCCAGGTGTAGCACGCTCGGTGGGTGAAGTGACGGGGATGACGTCGCCCGACAACGTCGGCAGTGTGCCGCCGGTCTCCAGGTGGAGCCGGGTGAGGTGGAAGGCGCGCTGCCATTCCACGGGCCAGGTGGGGCACCAGGCGGGGTCGATTGCCGAGTACCAACTCGGCCATGTGCCGGATGAGCCCGCCGAGGAGTGAACCGGCATCGTCATCGACATCACCGACGCCCACGGGGGACGCTTCTACCAGGAAGTCACCCGCGAGGAGGTCGAGACCGCCGTGGCACGCGCCCGCGCCGAGGCCGCACGCGCCGCGCAAGCAGCGGCACACACGCGGTCACCCGGATCTTTCACCGGCTTGAACATCACCAGACCGTGGAACCAGGTGCCTCCCAAACCCGTAAACAACTGCCTTCACGTTCTCACGAACATAACCACGCACGGCGGCCGCGCTCTGCTTGTTGGCCACTCGCTCCCGGCTCAGCAGCTCAGCCGTGCGCCCGAAGCCCACCAGCCCGCTCTGCACGTCCGTTTCGCCAGCGATCCGGGCTCGGGCGGCACCGCCTGCGAAGGCGAGCACGGTCAGCAGGAACGTCCGGCCGCGCTCGGCCGGACCCTCCCACAGCAGACGGCTGGCGGCCGCACTCTGCAGTTCCACCATCGCCACCGTTATCCCGTCAGCCTGCACCCCAGGGCCCCGATCTCGGCCTGCTGCTCCTGTCGGTTGCGGGCGCGGCTGGTCAACCACGATGTCAGGACGGTGATGACCGCCCCGGAAACGAGCGAGCTGTTCATCAGCTCGATCAACTTGTCCATCCCGCAGGCTGGCCGGGCACCGAGCCCGGCGCCCGGCTCGTTGCGCACCTGACGGACGATCCGTACGCGCGTGTTGCCCTCGATGAACTGAATATGGGCAGAACAGTCAACTTGCCGCGCGTATTCTCCGTAGATCATGCAGACGTGACACCGGGAGGGGGTCTTCATGACCGATCGTGCCGACGCAGCCGATGGCGAGGACGACGAGTCGACCGACGCCAGCGAGGAGGCCACCGATTCCGAGTCGACGACGGGAAGTTCGGCTGCGGCCGCCGTCGCGAAGATTATCGACACCAGCGGTCCCTATAAGGACATCGTCCGGCGACTGCAGGCAGGCCCGGCCTTCCAGGTGGGGAAGTGGTCGCAAGATCAGGATCTCTTTGGTACCAAAAAGCTCGCTGCCGAGGCGATGAAGGGCGTCTTCCCGAGCGGACTGGCGAGCTATGCCGCAGGATTGCGGTCGATGGACCAGCTCGCCGGACGTGAACGTCTGAAGTACTTGAAGGCGACAGCGCTGCTGGGCGAGTCGGTCATCGGGCCTGGCACCACGTCTGCTTGGCGAACGTCTCTCCAGCTCGAGAGTGTCATCAGCCAGATGATCAAAGGCCCCGCGTTCAAGGTCACACCACCGACGTGGTGGGCAGCGGAGGAATTCCGCAAGAACCTGGGAGTCGCTGCTCGCCGCCAGGTGTATATGACTGACTGGCTGGCGCAGATCGACTCCGGGCGCGGCCT
This sequence comes from Streptomyces sp. NPDC004721, assembly GCF_053601495.1. Classification (NCBI taxonomy): domain Bacteria; kingdom Bacillati; phylum Actinomycetota; class Actinomycetes; order Kitasatosporales; family Streptomycetaceae; genus Streptomyces; species Streptomyces sp. NPDC004721. The sequence continues at coordinate 20,223 of NZ_JBSGBZ010000079.1, read as the reverse complement.
CCTGTCAGAGATCAGCAGTCGTCCGCTCTCGCTGTACCGCGACTATGTGGTCGGTCTCGGAAAGAGCCCAACACGATTCGAGATCAGCTCTTCCCTGTACACGGGGCAGGGCGTCAACGGCCTGCTCGGAGCCGATGCGCTCAGCTCCGAAGCCGTCCGTGAAGACACCGATCTTGAGCTGGAGGTCGCTGACCGCGTCGAGACTGACCTTCTCACGCCCCAGCAGGCGGGGCGTCTGGGCATACTGGACGAGCTCCGGCAAGCGTTGGAGCCGATCGATACCAAGGTTGTAGAGATGCTGGAAGGCGGATGGCACGTCGTCCGGCAAGCTCCGCCCGCTGCTGCGGAGATGGCCGCCAACTGCGTCGTCGAGGCCCTCGACCGAGCATTGCGCGCCGCTGCCCCAGACAAGGCAGTTGAGCCGTGGCTGCCGACGTCAGGGCGCCCTGAAGAGGAGTGGCGGTCCCCTACCGGTCGGCTCACCCGTGCTATCCGGATCCGCTACATCATGCGGGGCCACAAAAGCGAGACTAAGTTGACCTTGTCACTCGTGGACAACGTGATCGTCCTGCAGGAGCAGACGTCCTCTCGCGCCCAGGCTCTCAAACACGCCTCGGCAGGCGACCTGGCCAAGGCTCGCTGCCTGCTGATGGCAGCCGAAAATATTCTGTCCATGCTGTTCACCCTCCAGCGGGGCTAGCCACCTGCTACCCGCGAGGCCCCGCCCTGCGCTGCTGCGCCGGTGCGGGGCCTCACACGCGTATCCGCGGGGGCCGGATGTTCATACACGCGCTGCCGTGCTCAACGCCCCGAACCGCTGTCCGGTCACGGGCTGCCGGTCTCGTCCTGCTCCCCGCCGGCCATCTTCTGCTTGAACTCCGTGAGGTCCGCGTAGGTGGCGGCGTGCACGATCTCCAGGCGGGTCACCGCCGACGGCGTCTCGCGCAAGAAATCAGATCCCGGCGACGCCCTGGTCCTGGCGAACATCCTGCGCACCGACATGCCCATGCACCGCCCGCTGCCGGACGACACCGATCTGGCCCGTGCTATCGCTGTCTTGGCCCGCGCTCAGCAGGACGCCACTTGGAACCGGCAGCAGATCGCCAACCAGCTCCGCTCCCTGTTGCGGGAGTACTACCCCACTGCCCTGGACGCCTTCGCCGGATGGCAGAACGGCCTGTGCCGCCCCGAAGCCCGCGAACTACTCAAGACCGCGCCGACACCGGCCCAGGCCTCGCGGCTCACCCGCGCACAGCTCCGCTCCGCCCTCAAACACGCTGGCCGCAGCCGCTGCATCGAAGCAGAGGCCGAGCGGCTCCGCGACATCTTCCGGGGTGACTACGCGAGCCAGCCGCGGCTGGTCGAGGACGCGCTCGGCAAGCAGGCTCTCGCCCTCCTGCGGCAGCTGGAAGCCGCCTGCCTTGCGGCCGACGAACTCACCGAGGCGGTCGAGGCGTCATTTCTCCAACACCCGGACGCTGAGGTGATCTTGAGTTTCCCAGGCCTCGGGGTCCAGCTCGGCACCCGGGTACTCGCCGAGATCGGAGACGACCGCCATCGGTTCGCCGAGGCCCGCGGCATGAAGGCATACGCGGGATCCGCCCCCGTCACCCGCGCATCCGGGAAGAAACACCATGTCAGACGCCGCATGGTCAAGAATGACCGGCTCAACCACGCCGGCTATCTGTGGGCCTTCTCCGCCCTGCGGTCCTCACCCGGAGCCGACGCCCACTACCGTCGCCGACGCGAACAAGGAGACTGGCACGCAGCCGCCCAGCGGCACCTGTTCAACCGCATGATCGGGCAGCTCTACCACTGCCTCCAGACCGGCGAACCGTTCGATGAGCACATCGCATTCCCCTCCCAACTGGCCGCAGCTGCTTGACAACTTTGCATCGTGAGATGTCTCGGTGGGCGGGAGGCCGTCCCCGCCTGCTCAGTCCTGACGACGAGGACTTCGTCATCCAGACGGCCACCACCCGCCCGGCCAAGATCGGCCAGCCCTTCATCGGCAGCGAGAAGGGCATCCGCTGGGGCGGACGCCCCGCCGTCACCGTGTGACCGGTCAGTCCGGCAACGCCGTCAGCCGCACGAGTCGATCTCCTTTGGGCCGTAGAGGGCCTTGTCTTCCCTCGTGATCAAGGCCCAGTAGCGGTCCCCGAAGGACCAGTGCCACCACTCCGTGGGGTAGTTCACCAGTCCCGCTGCCGTGAGGACAGTGCCCAGCAGCCTCCGGTTGGCGCGGGCCTCCTCGCTGATGTTGGCGGCATCGGTGTAGCAGGCGCCCTCGCTCTCCTCCGGGTCGGCGTTCATCCGTGTGCCCAGGCCCAGCTCGCGCCCGTCGGCGTCGGCCAGGGTGAGATCGACGGCTGCCCCCGCGCTGTGCGGAGCGATCTCAGGCGGTGACACGTACCGGCTGGCTGCCGAGTGGATCTGCTCGGCGGACCAATCGGGGTGGACGGCTCGTAGCTGACCGGCGTACTCCTCGAAGTACTCCCGCTGGAGGGAAGGGGGCCGGTACCCCTCAACGAACAGCAGCCGCAGGTGTGACGGAAGCATCGCCTGGGCCTTGAGCAGCCGCTCCAGCACGCCTTCCCGCAGGTACACGAAGGCATCTGCCGGATCCTGCTTGCGCGCATCGACCAGCAACAAGCCACCGCGGCGCGCGTCCACGAGACGTTCACCGCACTCCGCAACGGGTATGGCAGCGACCTTCGGGTCCGACATCAACACGATCTCACTCATGACGCGATCATCCTGCAGAGCTCACCCCGGTGAACCTTCCTGGTCACAGAACTAGCTGGAGGCGTCGGCCATTTGCTGATGGTGGTGCTTGAGCGCGTCACGGGCCGTGAGGACATCGGCCGGGGCGAGGCTGCTCCAGTAGGCGTGCGTGAGGATCGTCCCGGCGAGTTCGACTTCCCGCGCCCGCAGCCGGGTGATCTCCATCGCGTCCTGGGGATTCCAGCCGAGGGAGGCGGGGCGGGACGACTTCCGTCAGGCGCTCTCGTGCGTCTCCCAGCCGTCCAGCGGTTCGGCCGACCACGGCACCCGCTGGTAGACCGTCTGCAGTTCAACGCGGACCTGACGGAGTTCGTCCTGAGCGTCAATCAGGTCTTGGGGGAAGTCGTACGAGGCTGCCACGACCCAAAGGTACTGCTGTTCGAACCGAGCTCCGGACCACCTCGCGGCAACACCTGGCCGACGCCACCGCATCCGTGCAGGTCACCCTTACCGTACGGGCGTGGTCGGACCCCTGACATCTCCGTTGCGGCCGCTTTCGCCCATGTCCCTGCTGAAGGTGAGGGAGAGGGACGGGCGGGATGGGCGGCGCGGCCGCAGCCGGGGATCGGGCCGCGCTTGCCAGGTTGCGCGTCGGCGCCGCCGCCGCGCCGGGGCCAGGCGATCAGGAGTCGCTGGACTCGCCGATGTAGTCGAAGCCCCGCAGTAGCGGGGTCAACTCCAGAACGCAGCCGCACAGCGTGCACAGCCGCGTCGCCGGGTTCTCTGCGGTGTTCAGGGCGTGCTCCAGATTGAGCAGCGACGTGCCCTGCGGTGCTTCCTCGCAGACCGGTGCGTGCAGGACGCCCCCGGCCGGGCCACGGCCGCCGCGCACCTTCGCCAGCACCCAGCCCGAAGGCCGGCGTTTCCCCGAGCGCCTCCCGGACCGCCGACTGCGGCGACGGCTCCAGCTGCTCGGCGGCGACCTGGTCGTAGTCGACGCCGTCGACCGGCCGCACATGGTTGGGAGCCCGGACCCACACCCGGTACTCCGCCGCCTCGACACCGCCGTCCTTGCGATCCCGGTACGACGGGAGCCCCACGAGGTGGAACCAGCCCGTCTCGGTCTGCCGTCGCCACCACAGCCGCGCGACGACTTCCTGCTGCCGATGCCCCAGCACTGGGTCGGCAGGCAGCACGACCCGGACTGGTACGGGCACCGGCTCAGGCCCGGCAGCATCATCGGAAGGTGTCGTCACGGCACCACGGTAAACAGCCGGGCCTGGACCTCCCACCGGAGGACCGGGCCCGAGACGGACGCCGTCTGAGCCCAACGCTGAGCCGAGGCCATGAGCTGCTCGTGGATCATCTCCTGCTCCATCGGACAACCGTAGGGCAGTCGGCTTCAAGCAAGCGTGCATCACGGGTTCTGCTGAGCTGCTTCGTGACGCCTTCTGCGCGATTCCGCCATGCGTCGTCGCTGCGCGGGCTGAACGTAGAGGAGAACCGCAGCCTCGGCGACCAACTCGGCGATGTCAGCGAGTTCTTCGGCGGAGTACGCGACGCCATGATGCACACTATCGTTCCCGACGACTCGCGTCTCGTCCAGAGCCGTGATGACGTCGGCGGGCAGGCCTCTGGCCGCGAGCTCCTGGATCTTGCCGTGCAGGGTGTGATGCGTGGCGCCCTGGTCCTTGCACAGCTCTTCCACCGCCGACCGGTATCCGACGCCGGCGAGCCGGGCCGCGCCGGAGTTCTCTGCCCGTGAGGCTTCCTCGTACGCGCTGCGGATCGGCTCCGGTACAGCTCTTCGAGGCGGGCGTCTCTGCCCCAACCTGTCTGCTTGCACTCGATGACTTCCAGGACCGAGCGACCGCACAACTGACACACCCAGCATTCCTGCTGTGTCCACGAAGAGTGGGGGTGAACAGGCAAGGACCCCTTGTCGTTGAACTCGCTTGGTGGTCGAAACCCTGGAGCTGCCGCAACAACAGGCCCTCACCCCGCTGCTCGATCCACCGCCGGATGCAGCGCGCCGCCACCGCTTTCCGCGAAGTCGTCCGAAGACTCTTCCCAGTTCGTCCTCGCGGGCACCCCAGACGCAGGCTGCTGAAAATGCTGGTGCCTGTGCTGAGCCTGACGGAGGCATGACGTGCGGCGGCGCTCACCCCGTACCGCTGTGGGGTGAGCGCCGTTCCTGTGTCGAGTGTTCCAGTCTCGGCGGGCACTTGCGCTCGGCTACCGTGCCATCACGAGGGCGTTTCGCCCATGTCGACGCCCACGTAATTCCCCACCGCCAGCACCAACTTCCCCACCCATCAGTTTGACGCGCCGGACGCGTGGAGTGAAGCTCTATTCACATGGCAGCGGGCTGCCAGCTACCCCTCGGGAATGGGCTGTCGGCCAACGCAACGCGCATGACTAACCCTCTGAAAATGGATGTCATTCATGGGCATAGGCTTGGGAGTGTGGCGACAGGCTGTCAAATCGCATTCCGCCAACTGCCCGTACTGAGCTGCGAGTTGCCGCGCCGATCGGGCTAAACGGCCTCTGGTGGGGCTTCGGCAGCGGGTATCCGGCCCGTCAGCGGCCCACCGGGTCCTCCCAGGCGCGGTCTCCCGGAGCCGTCAGGGCTAGGTGGCCGCCGTCGTCGAGGGGGGTCGGTACGGTGAGTGTGGCCAAGGGCTCGGTTTTGTCGAAAAGGTGGACCTCGCCGTGGCCGCCGCGGGTGACGCCGGTGAGCGTGGTGCCTGGGGAGGCGGCGATCGCCCGGCGCTGCACGCCGTCCCACGGCGTTCCTCCCGGCTTCGGTGCGCCGTCCATGGGCGGCAGCGGCTGACGGGCGATGACCTGGGGCTCGCCGCCCGAGGGTTCGGCCGTCAGCAGGATCAGTTCGTCGCCGTCGGGGTGCACACGTGCGTACGCGACGTGGTGCGCGGCGACTGCGAGCCGGAAGACCAGCCCGGGGCCGAGTGGCACGCGGCCGGTGCGGCCCCCGTCGAGGGTGTGGAACCAGGCGTCGTTGGTCCACTCCGGCCATTGCCCCGGGTCGGTGGGGCCGCCGCGTACGCACGACCACAGTGTCCGCCGTGCGGGATCGAGCCGTAGGTAGTAGCCGCGTCCGGGCCCGGCCCAGGATATCGGCTCCTCCATGAGCAGGCGGTCGCCGTCGCGCCGGGCTCGGTGCACTCCGGAGGCCGCGGCGGCGAACAGCCGTCCGGTGAGGCGGTCGTAGGCGTCGCCATGGCCGTCGTGGTCGGGCAGCTCCGTCTCGCACGCGGGTGACGCGGGGGGACTGGCAGGGGCGGCGCTCTGCAGGTCGTCGTAGCGGTACGCGGTCAGCGTGCCGGGCTCGCGGTGCCGCAGGACGACGAGCGGGCCGCCGGAGCCGCACATCACCGTCACGCCCGGTTCACCGGCCCGCGTGCGTACCCGGACCGACCTGCCGCGGTCGAGGTCGACCGTGGTCAGCAGGTCCGACCACGGCTCCCAGTTGCGGCCCAGACCTGTGGTGACCGCGAGCCGACGGCCGGACGCGTCGGCCGCCAGGTGTTCGGCCGGAGTGGCCACCGGCGCCGTCGCCGCGATCAGCGGGCGGCCCGCGTCCGGGCCGTACGGGTCGAGGACGACGAGCTCGCCCGCGAGGTCGTCGACGAATGCCCAGTGGCCGCCCGGGAGGGCGAGGAAGCCGGCGTGCTCGGCGAGGTGCCGGCCCTCCACGACACCCGTCACCCGGCCGTCCGGCAGGTTCAGCACCCGTATGGATCCGGCGACTTGGTCGGCTATCAGCAGGCGCGGGGCGAGCGGCATGGCAGGACTCCTGGAGGGGGTGGGGCGGACGAGCTATCGATAATGATTATCATGTGGCCTATTCGTGTGGTGGGGGAACGGCCTGGGGCGTCTCCGCCTCACGTCAGACCTGCCCTGGGACCGAGACGGAGAGCCGAGAGCCATATGTCACGCAGAATGCTGAGGACCGTTCGCCGCTGGGCCGCCGCAGCCGTCATGGGGGCGCTGCTCGCCGGCTGCGGAACCACCGCCGCCGAGACCGGCGACAAGGGGACAGGCAATGCAGGGACCAAGACCGATGTGAAGGTGGAGCCCATCACCGCCGCCCGCTCCATCACCGATGCCAAGGGCGTCACCGTCGCCACAAAGGCCGCGCCGCGGCGCGTCGTCTGCCTCGTCGCGCTCTGCGACGACATGCTTGCCGAACTGGGCATGACGCCTGCCGCCACCAACTCCGGGCTTCTCGCCCACCCCAAGTTCCTGGGCAAGGAGAAGGCCGCGAAGATACCGGTCGTACCGGGCGGCTTCCTCGCGCCCGAGGCCGAGGCGATCCTCTCCTACAAGCCGGATCTGGTGATCGGCCTGGAGGACACGCACGGCAAGCTCGCGCCGGCACTGAAGGGTGCGACGGTGTTCTGGCCGGTTCAACCGGGCAGTTGGGAGGACAGCGTTGGCTACCTGCGCAACCTCGCCGCGCTCACCGGGCGCACCTCGCAGGGCGAGGTGGCCGAGAAGGCGTTCCGCGCCAAGCTCGCCAAGGCCGAGAGCACCAGGAGCGACAAGACCGCGCTCATCATCTTCGGCAGCGACGAGAACTTCGGCGTCGCCACGCCCGGCAACGACGTCGTCGCCGGGCTCTTTCCCAAGATCGGGCACTACCCGTGGAAGAGCCGCGGCGTCGACGGTACGTACAGCATGGAGGAGATCCTCGCCGCCGACGTCGACGTGCTGTTCGTCGAGACGCTCTCCTTCGGCGGTTCTTCCGAGGGCAAGCTTTCCGACAAGCTCGCCAAGAACCCGCTCTGGTCGCGCATCCAGGCCGTCAAGAACGGCGACGTCCACGAGGTCGACTCCGAGGTGTGGGCCAAGGGCCGGGGCACCCGGTCGCTCGGCATCGTCCTCGACGAGGCGACGGCAGCACTGAAGTGACCGGGCAAGGGACCGTGCGCCATGTCGCTGTGGCCGCCGCGGTGCTGGTGGCGGTCATCGCCAGCGCGTTGTGCCTGGGAACGCCGTATGTGCCGCCTTCCGCACTCGCCGACGCGTTCGGCGGGGACGGCCTTGCCGGCGTCGTCGTTGCCGAACTGCGGCTGCCCAGGCTCGTGCTGGCGCTCGTCGCCGGAGCTTGCCTGGGCGCCGCCGGGCTGGTCCTCCAAGAGGCCCTGCGCAATCCACTCGCCGTCCCCGAGATGCTCGGCGTCTCCAGCGGGGCAGCGCTCGGCGTCGCGGCCCCGCTGGTCCTCGCCCTGTCTGTGCCGCTCGCGGTGCAGCCGCTGCTCGCTATCGGCGGCGCGGCGCTCGGCGGTGTCCTGACGCTGGTCGCTGCCGGGTTCGGACGCAGCCCTTCGGGCGTGCTGCTCACCGGGGCGGCCGTCGCCGCCGCCCTTCAGGCCGCGCTGCTCGTGCTGATGGTCCTGGCCGACCAACTCGACCTTCAGCTCATCTACCGCTACCTGCTCGGCAGCCTCTCCGCCCGAACCTGGGACGACGTGACGGGCCTCGGGCCCTGGCTTCTCATCGCCGTCCCGGCGCTGGTCCTGTGCGCCCCGGTGCTGAGCGTGCTGCGGCTCGGCGACGACGACGCCCAGGCGCTGGGCGTACGGGTACGGCGGGCACGGCTGGCCGCGCTTGCCATCTCCGTGCTGCTCATCGCGCCGGTCGTCGCCGTGTGCGGGCCGGTGGCCTGGGTCGGGTTTCTCGCACCCCACCTGGCACGCCGGTTGCGGCCAGGCTCGGACGCGGTGGGCTGGCTGCCGTGGTCGGCGGCGTGGGGCGCGCTGGTGGTGGCCTGCGCGGACCAGCCGGCGCGGCTCGCCCTGGCGCCGACCGAGACCCCCGTCGGCGCCTGGACGGCCCTGGTTGGCGTCCCGGCGGGCGTCGCCCTGCTGAAAGCGAGCCGCCGATGACGTACACGCGAATGTACGCGCGACGAACAGCCCTCCTGGTGCTGCTCGTTGCGGCCGTCGCGGCTGCTGGGCTGTGCGCCGGACGCGCGCTGCCGGCCTCTGGTGTCTGGGAGGTGCTGAGCGGCGCCGGCGACCCCACCGCCCAGCACATCGTTCTTCACCTGCGCCTGCCGCGCACCCTGGTAGCGCTGGCGGCGGGCGCCTCACTGGGCCTGGCCGGCGCGGTGCTGCAGTCGGCGCTGCGCAACCCGCTGGCCGGACCCGAAGTCACCGGCGTCACACCGGGCGCCGTTCTGGGCGCGCTGACCGCGACCGGGCTGGGCCTGGCGGGCTGGGAGTCCCCGGCCGCGGTGGTGACCGCCGCGTGCCTGGGCGGGTTCTCGGGGGCGGGGCTGCTGTGGTTGCTGGCCGGGCGTGAGAGAGGTGACCCCGCGCAGATCGCCGTGAACGGCGTGCTCGTCTCGGCGGTGCTCGCCGGACTGACCGCCATGGTGCTGCTGGTCGCCCCCGGCGAGCTCGGCAGTGTCGTCCAGTGGCTGGTCGGCTCCACCGAGGGCCGCGTGTGGGCCCACTGGCACCTGCTGTGGCCCTGGTCGACCGTGTGGGCCGTCGCCGCCTGCGCGATGGCGGCCCCCCTGACCCTGCTGCGCTGCGGGGAGGAACAGGCCGCGGCGACCGGGCTGAACACCGGACGGGCGCGGGCCGCGGCGCTCGTGTGCGCCGTGGCGCTCACCGCCGGGGCGGTCTCGGCCGTCGGCGCGCTCGGCTTCGTCGGGCTGCTCGTACCCCATCTCGCGTTCGCCCTTTTCGGGGCGGACCTGCGCGCCGCGCTCCCCGGGGCGGCACTGCTCGGCGCCGTCGTGGTGGGCGCCGCGGACGCGGGTGCCCAGTGGCTGTCCCGGATGGCCGCTGCCGCACTGGACATGGACCGGCTGAGCATTCCCGTCGGGGCGCTCACGACCTGCGGTGGCGCGGCGCTGCTGCTGATCGTGGCGCGCCGCCGCACAGCGAGTGAGGAGTGAAGGTGTACGTGGTCGTGGATGCCGAGACCAAGGGTGCGATACGGGTCGAAGGGCTGCGCTTCGGCTACCCGGGCCGGGAGGTCCTCGACGGGATGGACCTGGGCATCGCCACCGGCGAGCTGGTCGCCCTCGTCGGCCTCAACGGTTGTGGCAAGAGCACCCTGCTGCGGCTCTGCGCCGGCTTGCTGAAACCGGCCGCCGGACGGGTGCTGCTCGGCGGAGACGACCTGTCCCGCCTCTCGCGGCGGGCGGCCGCCCGCCGGGTGGCTCTGCTGCACCAGCAGGCTCCCCAGGTACCGGGCATGACGGTGCGTCACCTGGTGCGCCAAGGGCGGTACGCGGCACGAGGGCCGCTCGGCATGCTCCGCGACGGCGACGACGCGGTGTGCGCCCGGGCCATGGCCGACGTCGGAGTGACCGAGTGGGCGGACCGGCCCATGGACGCGCTCTCGGGCGGTGAGCGCCAGCGCGTACGGCTGGCCATGGCGCTCGCCCAGGACACCCGCGTGCTGTTGCTCGACGAGCCGACCACGTACCTCGACCTGCGTCACCAGCTGGAGGTCATGCAGACGGTGGTGCGGCTGCGCGAGGAACGCGGGCTGACGGTCGTGATGGTGCTCCACGACCTGGGGCACGCGGCGCGGTTCGCGGACCGGGTTGTGGCGCTGCGTCACGGCCGCGTGGCGGCGGACGGCCCGCCGGCCGAGGTGGTCACCCCGGCCCTGCTGGCCGAAGTCCTGGGCGTGGCAGGCCGGGTGGGTCGCGATCCGGAGGGCGGCTGGCCGGTGTGTTACCCGGATCACCCGCTCCCCGGAGCCTTGCAAAACGATAATCATCTTCATTAGGGTCGGTGGTGCGTCGCCGGTCCGGCGGCGCCGTCACCCGTACTGAACGGAGACTCATTCATGGAGCAGAACAAGGTGTTCACGCCGATCGCGGAGCAGGGTCAGCTCGCTCACCTGTCGGCGACCCACTCCAACGCCCTCGTCGAGAACCCCTTCGACGACGCCGTTGAGGCGGACGCGGACAAGTAAGCCCGCCTGCCGAACCTGGGCCCGCCCGGAACGCCTTCCCGGGCGGGCCCGTCCAGTCCCCTTCTCCCTTGGAGGAACCTCGTGGCCACCGTGCGGCTCGCCCCCGGCGTTGTCCTCGTCACTGTCCCCCGACGGGGCCTCGCCGTCCGCACGCCCGACGGGAGGTTCCTGCGGGTGAACACGGGCGCGGCGGACGAGAAGGAGCTCCTCGCCCATCTCACCGACGGTGGTCCTGGCAACCCCCAACTCCAGGCTCTTGCACGGGCCTTCGAGGAGGCGGGTTACACCACCCGCACACCGGCACCTGCCCCGCTCGACGGACGCACCGTGGTCGTGCTCGGCGATCCCGAGCTCACAGGGCCGCTCACCCGGTGCGTCCGTGACGCGGGAGCCACCGTGCGCAGCGACTTCCGCGTCGAGGACTCCCACCGCACCGCCGTCGTCTGGTGCCTGAACAAGCCTGCCGCCGAAGGCATTTGGGAGGAGGCCGATGAGCTGCCCCAACGCGGGACGGCCTGGCTTCGCTGCCACCGCGAGGGCGCCCACGCCTGGCTTGAGCCGCTTGCCTGCGCGCCCGGTGACGTCACCTCCGCGCACGTACGGCTCCGCCGGCTCGCCGCGACCCCTGCGTACCGCGAACTCTCCGCCTACTGGGCCGGCCACGCCACCCCCGACGAGGCCCCCGGCCACTCGCAGGCGTCAGCCGCGCTCACCGCGGCACTGCTCACCGGGGACCTCATCGCTTGGGCGAACGGCGCGTCCCTGCCCGTACGGCGCCGACTGCGCCGCATCGACCTGCGCGACCTCACCGTCACCGAACACCCCGTCCTGCCGGTACCGCGCGTCGCCCCTCTGGACCTGCGCCGATGACCACCACCGTCCGCATCAACGGCCTGGCGACCGATGTCTGCCTTCCCCCGGAGCCGGGCACCCACCCCACCGTGGTCATCCGCACTCCCTACGACCGCCGCCATCACCGTGCCGAGCTGCGCGGCTGGGCCGTCCGGGGCTTCGCCGCCCTCGCCCAGGACGTGCGCGGCCGACACGCATCGCAGGGCGACTGGCACCCGTACGGCGCCCACGAACCCAAGGACGGCGAGACGACCCTTAACTGGATCCGCGCCCAGCGCTGGAGCAACGGCCATGTGGTCGCCGCAGGCGCCTCGTACGCCGCGTACTGCGCCCTCCTCACGCCCGGTGCCGACGCGGTGATCGCCGCCGTTCCCGCCCTCGGACTCGCCGAGACGGCCCGCGAAACCACCGGCCCCGAACGCCTCCAGGCCCGCGTCGGCTGGTGGTCCCAGCACGGCGCCCGCCAAACCTGCACCCCGAGGGCGCTGGAACACCTCCCGGTCAGCGAAATCCTGGACCTCCCGGCGTGGCCCGACCTGTGGCACGCACCCCGCCGCGCCCTGCCCGGGGCCCGCGTGCCCCTGCTCTGCGTCGGAGGTAGCCGCGACCCGTTCGCCGAGGACACCATCCGGCTCTGGCGGCACTGGCCCGGCCCCGCCCGGCTGCTGCTCGGCCCCTGGGGCCACCGGCTCACCGCGGAGCCGGCACCCGAGGCACGCCCCGGCCACCGGCTCAACCTCGGTGAGGTCTACGCCAGCTGGGCCCGCGCCGCACTCGCCGGCACCCTCGCGGGCCGGACCGGCGCGGTCGCGCTCGGCGGCAGCGATCACTGGTGCCGCCCCAGGCCGGGCCACCCCGCCTCGTTCGCCTTCGGCACCCGGCTGCGCCTCCTGAACGGCGCCGACTTCGTCGCCGACCCCCACCACCCGGTCCGCTCCGACGACCTGAACGTCCCCGCCCAGGGCACCCCGGACCGCTGCCTGCTGCTCTCACCACCCCTGCCGCGCCCCCTCGACATCTTCGGCCCCGCCGAAGCCCGACTGGACGCCGTCGCCGACGCGCCCTGTGCCGACTGGGCCGTACGTCTCGTCGCGCTCGACCCCGCCGGCCGGGCCGAACCGCTCGCCACCGGCATCGTGCGCCGCACGGAACCCGGGCCCTTCACCGTCCCGCTCGGCCACCTGGCCCGTCGCCTGCGCGCCGGGACCCGGCTCCGCCTCGAAGTCGCGGGCCACCACTTCCCGGCACACGCCCGCAACCCGCACACCGGCGAGGACCCGGTGGCGGCCACCCGCCTGCTGCCCTCCCACCGCGCCGTCCGCATGCGCGGCAGCGCCCTCTTCCTCCCCGTCGTCCGGGGCGTCCACCGCCTCGATCCCGCCCAGGAGATCCAGACTTGACCATCGAATCCCTCGTGGACCCCGTCTGCGGGCTGATACGCGGCGTCGAGCCCGTACCGCACCCCACCGGAGCCCCGCCCCGCTACACCGCGATGACCGCCGACGTCTGCGACGCCCGCCGGTTCGGCGCGTGGCCCGCAGACCGGGTCTCGCTCGGCACCACCTTCGGTGACCCGGCCGGCGCGCGGATCGCCGCCATCGCCGAGGCAGTCGAACGGTACTGCGGCAACCGTGTGCCACCGCAGGGCCACCCCGACGCGCCGCGCCGTGCCACCGCCGCCGAACTCACCGCCGAGGGAGAACGTCTGTACGGCCCGAGCGACGGCCCGGCCTATGCCCCCTGGCAGTACGCACGCGAGAACTTCCCCTACCGCCCTCTCACCCCCGACACCCCCGCCCTGTGGGCCCGCGGCACCGAGGACGGCGGGGAGTGCTGGGCGCCCGTCGCCCTCACCCACCTCAACTGGCGCCAGGGCGAGCACCGCTTGCTCCCGCGCACCCACCACCTCAACTACGCGGGCATCGCCACCGGACAGGGCCTGGACGACGCCGTCGAACGAGCACTCCTCGAAATCGTCGAACGCGACGCCCTCGAACTGTGGTGGCACCTCGACGGCCCGACCCGCGGCATCGACCCCGCCAGCGTGCCCGGCCTGCTCGACGACCTCGCCGGCACCACCCTCGACGTGTGGATCGTCGAGATGCCCTCCGAATTCGCCCCGTGCATGGCCGCACTCGTCCACGATCCCGCCCGCGGCATCCACGCCGCCGGCTTCGCCTGCCGCTACGACCCCGCCGAAGCCGCCCGCAAGGCGGTCCTCGAAGCAGTCCACACCTGGGTCTTCACCCAAGGCACCACCGACGCCGACGGCTGGGTCTTCCAAGCCATCGAGGCGGGCATGTTGGCCCGTGGCCTCTACCTCGACCATCGCCCCGATCGGCGCTACCTCGACGCCTGCGGCGAGGACTTCGCAGCCGTACGCGACCTGGGAGCCCACGTCCAGGTGTGGCTCGACCCGCGCATGGCTCCCTACGCTCGCCGCTTCACCGACCCTGCACTCGGCACCGTCCCCATCACCGATATCAAACCCACCACACGATCCGCCCTCAGCTCCCGCCTTGCCGGCCACCGCGTGATCACCTTCGACCTGACCACCGAGGACATCCGTGAAACGCCTCTGCGCGTTGCCCGCGTCCTCGTGTCCGGCCTCATCCCGAACCAGCCCGCGGCCTTCGCCTACCTCGGCTGCCCGCGCTTCGGGCAACAGGCGCTGTCACGACAGTGGCGCACCAGCGCGCCCACCACCGCTGCCGACTTCACCCTCGCGCCACCACCCCACATGTGATGACGTCCCTCCACACCGCCCTCGCCCGAGCCCGCTCCCCCCAGCCGCCCGGCCCCGACATCCCGGCAGGCCACCAGGTCACCCCGTGGCCCGGGGAGCCTCACCCGGTCCCGCCGCACCTGGACCGGCTCCTGCGGCTGTCCCTCGAGGGCAACCGCCTGCGCCCCGCGGCCTCCGCCGGCGCCCTGCACCCGGTCAACGCCCACCTCCTGCTGGGCCCCGACAGCACGGTCCCGCCCGGCCGGTACGCGTACGACCCCGTACGGCACCGCCTGCTCGCGCGCGGCACCGTATCCGCCGACGCGCCACCGGGCGCGGTCGCCGTCCTCACCGTCACCGCGCGGCGCACGGTGTCCCACTACGGCCATCGAGCATGGCCGCTGCTGCTCCTGGACACAGGACACGCGACCGCCGCGCTCGCGCTCGCAGGCGCGCCGCAATGGTGCCCGGACGCGGACATCACCATCCTCGCCGCAGCGGCGGGCCTCCCGCCCGACTGGCACTGCGCCGAGCCGGAACACCCGCTCGCGGCCGTACGACTCACACCCGGGCCGGCCGACGCCCTCGACCACTGGGCGGCCTACGCCCCCGGCGCCCCACCCCTGCCGACATCCCACACCCCGCCGCCCGTCCTCCGAGAGACATGGCGCATCCTCAGTTCCCTACCCGGCACGACGACCTGGCGCCCCACAGCGGCTCCCGTACTGCCCGACACCGCCCTGACGTCCCGCCGCAGCGCCCAGCCGCCCTTCCCGGGCGTGCCCGAGAGGACCCTGCTGGAACAGGTCCTGGCAACCGCCCGCCGCACAGCACCAGTCCCGTGGCGCCTGCTGACCGCCCGCCACCCCGGTACAGCGGCTGCGCCCGCAGGCGAGGCCGTCCCCGCGGACCTGGCCGCCCGGGCCGCGGGCCAGTCACTGCTCGGGCACGTCGGTGCCCTGCTTGTCGCGCACGGCTGCCCCGACGATGCGCCGCCCGCCCAGGTGCGCCAGGACCACGTGCTCGCGGGCCACGGCGCCGGCCTCGCCCAAGCGGTCGCCACCCACCTCGGTCTGGCCTCGCGCCCCATCGGCTCCTGGCAGCACGGCCCCTGCGGCCCGCCCCACATCATCCACGCCCTCGCGCTGGGCGTCCGCACACAGCACCCAGAAGGGACCGACCGGCCATGATGTTCCACCCGGAACTGCTGCGCGCCGCACGGATCGCGCGACGCCCCCTCCTCGGGGCCACCGCTCTGCTCGGCGCCGTGGCCGTCACCCACCTCGCCCAGGCGGTGCTCATCGCTCTGGCCCTGGCCCGCATCGCGCGCGGTGAGATCTCCGGCCTGCCCGCCCTGCTGGCCGCGGTCCTCACCACCGTCGCCGTCCGCGCCGTACTGGGTTACCGTCAGCGCGTCCTCGCCGTCCGCGCCGGGGCACGCGTACGAGTCGGTCTGCGCGACGAGCTCCTCGAACGCCTCGCCGCCCTCGGGCCCCTACACGGCACGGACAACCGCGCGGGAGCCGTACGCGCCACACTGGTCGACGGTGTGGAGGGCGTCGACGCGTACGTCTCCCGCTACCTCCCACAGCTTCTGGTCACCTGCGTGCTGCCGCTCCCGCTCCTCACCACCGTCGCGGCGGTCGAACCGTACGCGCTGCTCGCCCTCACTCCGGCGCTCCTTCTGGCCCTCTTCGCTCCGCGCTGGTGGGACAAGCTGCTCGCCCGCCGCGGCCAAGAACACTGGGGCTCGTACGAGGCGCTGTCCGCGGACTACCTCGAGGCGCTCCAGGGCATGCCGGCGCTGCGGGCCGCCGGCGCGGTCACCCGCACCCGAGCGCGCCTGGAGGAGCGTTCGGCGGCCTTGCACCGTGCCACCGTCGCCAAGCTGCGGGTCTCACTCGTCGACACCGGCATCACGGACCTGGCCGTCCAGGGCGGCACGGTTGCCGCCGCGCTCGTCGCATGCGCCTCCGCCGCCTCCGGCCGGACCGCCGCCACCGGCACCTACCTCGTCCTCATGCTGGCCTCCGAGTGTTTTCGCCCGATCCGGGACCTGTCGCGCGAATGGCACGCGGGCTACCTCGGCCTCTCGGCCGCCGACGGCATCACCAAGCTCCGCACCGCGCAACCCGCCGTACGCGACGAGGGCACCGAGCCGGCTCCGCACCAACCGCCCGAGATCCGCTTCGACGACGTGCACTTCACCTTCCCGGGCGCCGCGAGCTCCGCACTGCGCGGGATCACGTTCACCGCCGACTCAGGCCGCACAACAGCCATCGTCGGCCCTTCCGGCGCCGGCAAGTCGACACTCCTCGCGCTCCTCCTGCGCCAGTGGGACCCGGACAGCGGGAACATCACCCTCGACGGCACGGACCACACCGCCCTCACTTTCGCCTCCCTTCGACGCGGCATCGCGGTCGTCTCCCAGGAGACCTACCTCTTCCACGCCTCCGTCGCCGACAACCTTCGCCTGGCCCGCCCCGACGCGACCGACGAGGAGCTGTATGCGGCCGCCGGCGCCGCCGGCATACACGACGAGATCACGCGGCTGCCCGACGGCTACGACACGCTGGTCGGCGAGCGCGGTGCGACGCTCTCGGGCGGTCAGCGCCAACGCCTGGCGCTCGCCCGGGCCTTGCTCGCGAACGCGCCGGTCCTGGTCCTGGACGAGGCCACGAGCGCGGTGGACGAGCGCCGTGAGTCGCGCATCGGCCGCGAGCTGCTCCGTGCGGCGCGCGGCCGGACCTGCCTGGTCGTCGCCCACCGCCTCGCGTCTGTACGGGACGCCGACCGGATCGTCGTCCTGGACGGTGGTCGCATCGACGGGGTCGGGACGCACACGAGCCTCCTGACGCAAGACGGGCTGTATGCGCGGCTGGTGGCCGCGGGACGCACTCAAGAAGGTAGGGCGGCATGACCACCATGGCGACCGGGGCCGAACGCGGTGCCCTGCGGGCCCTGCTGCCGGTGCTGGCGGCGCACAAGGCCATGACGGCACGGACGTTCGGTGCGGCGCTCCTCGATCAGGCGGCGCTCGTCGCGCTGGTGACGCTTGCCGCGCACACCGTCGGTACCGCGGTCATGGAGCACTCCGTTCCGGCACCGGCCACCGTCACCGCTCTCATCGCACTGGTTCTGCTGCGTTCGCTCGCCACCTGGCGGGAGATGGACCTGTCGCACGACCTGGCGTACCGGGTGCTGGCCGAGCTGCGGGTACGGGTCTTCGACGGGCTGGCCCGCAGCGCGCCCGCGCGGATAGCCGGCCGACGCAGCGGCGACCTCGCGGCGGCGGCACTGGCCGATGTGGAGGCGCTGGAGTTCTTCTACGCGCACGCCGTCGCCCAGATCCTCGCCTCCGCCACCGTCTTCGCGACCGGCACGGCGGTGCTGGCCGTGGTCGACATCTGGCTGCTGGCCCCGATCGTCCCCGCTGCCGGGTTGCTGGTCCTCGTGCCGCTGCTGGACGGCCGGGCGCGGGCGACGCGCGGTGCCCGCACGCGCCGGGCAGCCGCCGAGCTGTCCGCAGAGGCGGTCGAGACCGTCGACGGGCTACGCGAACTACTCGCCTTCGGCGCGCTGGAGCAGCGGCGCGCCGGTCTGCGCAAGCAGGGCGAGCGGCTGGGGGAGGCACAGAGTTCCGAGCACGCGTGGGAGGCGGGCGCGTCGGCGGTGCGCGACCTTCTCGTGGTGGCGGCAGTCGTCGGGGTGGTCGGGACGGCCGCGCACTCGCTAAGCGGGGCATGGGCACCGGCGGCCATGGCGCTGGCGCTCGGCGTGCTCGCCCCGGTCGCCGACTCCTCCGCCGCGCTCGGCCAGGCGGCCGGGCTGCGCGCGGCGGCCTCCCGCGTCGGCGCGGCGATCCGCGCCCGGGCGGGGGCGCCCGTGCCCGCCTCGCCACGCCCGGCGCCGGCCGGACCCCTGGGCGTCCGGATGCGGGGGGTTCGCTTCGACTACGGCGGTGCGCCCGTGCTCGACGGCCTCGACCTGACGGTCCACGCCGGCGAAACCCTCGCACTGGTGGGGGCGTCCGGCACCGGCAAGTCCACCTGCGCGCATCTGCTGGCGCGCTTCTGGGATCCGACGCAGGGTTCCGTCGAGCTGGTGGGGGCCTGTGGCTCGCCCGTCGACATACGGGAACTCGCGGAGCAGGAACTGCGCCGTACCATCTCGGTCGTCGGCCAGGACACGCCGCTCTTCCACGGCACGCTCAGCGACAACCTCCGCCTCGGCCGCCCGGACGCAACCGAAGGCGAACTGCACGCGGCCGCCCGCGTCTGCGGCGTCGACCGGATCGCCAAGGCCCTGCCCGACGGATACGACACACAGGTCGGCGAGCGCGGCGCGACGCTCTCCGGCGGGCAGCGCTCCCGCATCGCCCTGGCGCGGGCGCTGCTGACGAACTCGCGGGTCCTCGTCCTGGACGAAACGACGGCCCACCTGGATACGGCGGGAGACGCGGAGCTGTCCGCGGCGCTCGCGGCCGCGTCCCGGGGGCGTACGACGGTGGTGATCGCTCACCGGCCGGCGACCGTGCAGCGAGCGGACCGGATAGCGGTCCTGGAGAACGGCCGGATCGCGGAGATCGGCACATGGGACGAACTCTCCCGTGCGGGCGGGGCGTTTTCCCGAGTGCTCACCCGGTGAGCATAGGAAGGCCATCCGACGGCTGACGGGCCCGCGAAGCGGTGCGCGGCGCCCCGGCCCGCCCGCGGGGCGCTGATGGCGAACCGGGGATGTCACGGCGCGAGGGCGGCACTACGCCCGGGGCTGCTCCCGGCACGTCGCGCGCTTCACCTGACGCCCGGGCGTCTTGGGTGACCGGGCGGCTGCCGTGCCGGGCGGCGCCGTGGCTGCGTCCACCGCCCGGCCCGGGGTCTTCAGGCCCCCGCTACAAGGTCGTGGTGCTCGTGCTCGCAGCTGTCGTCGATGCCGTAGATGTCCCAGGCGGGGAACGGGTCGACGGGCGGCAGGCTCTTGCCGTCGGCCATGAGGCAGTCGGTCAGGGCCGCGTGCAGCGCGTCCGCGTGCAGGTGCGTGCCGATGAAGACCAGTTCCTGGCCGCCGGGGCTGTCGGTGTCGCGGGCGCCGGAGGGCTCGAAGCGCGCGACGGAGCCGGCCTGTGACCACAAGCCCGTCACCTGCGGGCGGCTGGCCAGAGTGAAGAACCCCTTGGAGCGCAGGATCTGCCCGTACGCGCCGCTGTCGAACTCCTGGGTCACGAACGTCCACAGCCGGCCGGGGTGGAACGGCAGTTCGGCGCGGAAGACGGTCGAGGAGATCCCGTACTCCTCCGTCTCGGGGACGTGGTCGCCGTTGAGCTCCATCACCCAGCCGGGGGCCTGCTGTGCGCGTTCCAGGTCGAACAGCCCGGTGCCCAGTGCGTCGCCGGCCTTCACACGGCCGTGGACGGCCGGGAGGATGCGCGCGGTCGGGTTGAGGCGGGTGAGCGTGGCCCGCAGCCGGTCCGCCGACTCCTGGTCGACGAGGTCGAGCTTGTTGAGCACGATGACGTCGGCGAACTCGACCTGGTCCGTCAGAAGGTCGCTGACGGTGCGTTCATCGTCCTCGTACTGGTCCAGGCCGCGCTCGACGAGCTCGTCGCCGCTCGTCAGCTCGGACAGGAAGTTGGCCGCGTCGACGACCGTGACCATGGTGTCCAGGCGGGCGACCTCGCCGAGGGTGGCGCCGTCGTCGCGGGCGAAGGCGAAGGTCGCGGCCACCGGCATGGGTTCGGAGATGCCGGACGACTCGATGAGCAGGTAGTCGAAGCGGCCCTCGCGGGCCAGCCGGTCGACCTCCTGAAGCAGGTCGTCGCGCAGGGTGCAGCAGATGCAGCCGTTGGTCATCTCGACCAGACGTTCCTCGGTGCGCGACAAGGCTGCCTCGCCGCCGCGCACCAGGGCGGCGTCGATGTTGACCTCGCTCATGTCGTTGACGATGACCGCGACGCG
>NZ_JBSGBZ010000078.1:0-28834 GCF_053601495.1 Streptomyces sp. NPDC004721 | reverse complement strand
GGCCAGGGCCAGCCGGGCCTCCGCCGACCGCGTGCAGCTGGGCAACTCCACCCCCGCCTCCGGCCGGGCCGGCGCCGCGTTCTCCGCCGCCCAGACCAAGATCGGCTCGCCCTACGTCTACGGCGCCACCGGCCCGTCCTCCTACGACTGCTCGGGTCTGACCTCCTGGGCGTACGCCCAGGCCGGTGTCGGGATCCCGCGCACCTCCCAGGCGCAGGCCAACGCGGGCACCCGGATCTACTCGCAGAGCCAGCTCCAGGTCGGCGACCTGGTCATCTTCTACGGCGACCTGCACCACGTCGGCCTCTACGCGGGCAACGGCCAGGTGCTGCACGCCCCGCGCACCGGCACCGTCGTGCGCTACGAGTCGATCAACAACATGCCCTTCCAGTTCGGCGTCCGCATCTGACGCCACCCCGGGAGCACCCCGCGTGCTCGCCCGAACGGGCGAATCCCGGCACCCCACGGTGACCCCGCGCCCCGCCGATGACCTGCGTCAGAGGCGGGGCGCCCGTGTGCGGTGCCCCCTCCGCGGCTTTGGCCGCCGTGTGTCCGCGCGGCTACTGTCTGGCGCGTTTCCCACCGGCCGGGCGCTCGGCGCCCCGGTCCCGGGAAGCGGTCAGTGTCCGCCAGTGGAGGGAGTACGGCTTCCCGTGGGGTCTCATCGCCGCCCGGCACCGTCCGGGTTCGACCGGGGCGCGGGTGCCGCGTTCTGCGTTCTGTCCGCCGCGGCCGCCGCCCTCGGCGCCGTTCCGGCCACCTCGGCCGTCGCCGCTCCGCACGGCGACGCCCGGTCCGAGGTCGACCGCCTCTACCAGGAGGCCGAGAAGGCGACCGAGGCCTTCGACAAGGCCGGCGAGCGCGCCGACCTCCTGCGCACCCGGGTACGCGACTTCCAGGACCGCATCGCCCGACGGCAGCAGCGCGTCAACGGCCTCAGGGAGTCGCTGGGTTCGCTGGCCGGAGCCCAGTACCGCTCCGGCTTCGACCCGTCGATCGCCCTGCTGTTCTCCCGCGACCCGGCCGACTACCTCGACAAGGCCGCCACGCTCGACCGGATCACCGCCCACCAGGCCGGCGAACTGAAGGACCTGCGGCGGGCGCTGCGCGAACTCTCCCAGGACCGCGCCGAGGCCAACCGCGCCCTCGCCGAACTGGACAAGAACCGCAAGGCGGTCGCGACCCACAAGCGAACGGTCGAGCAGAAGCTCGCCAGGGCCCGCCGACTCCTCGGCTCCCTGTCCCCGTCGGAGCGCGAGGCCTACGAGCGGGCCTCCCGCTCCGGCCGAGAGGACATCTTCCCCGGCCTCGACGCCGGACCGGCCGCCTCCGCCCGCGCGGCCGCCGCCCTCGCCGCCGCCCGCTCCGCCCTCGGCCGCCCTTACGTCTGGGGCGCCAACGGGCCAACGGGATTCGACTGTTCGGGCCTGATGCAGTGGTCGTACGCGCAGGCCGGAGTGCATCTGCCGCGCACCTCGCAGGAGCAGCGCAACGCGGGCCGGCGGATCCCGCTGTCCCAGGCCAGGCCCGGAGACCTGATCGTCTACCGCTCCGACGCCGGCCATGTCGCGATGTACGCGGGCAACGGCCGGGTGATCCACGCGCCGCATCCGGGCGCTCCGGTGCGCTACGACGTGGTGAACATGATGCCGATCTCGTCGGTCACCAGGGTCTGACGGCCGTCCCGGTGCCGCCGTACGATCGGGAAATGGCTGGTCGTGGGCGGGTGTCGAAATCCTCGGTGACGGTGGTGTGCCTGCTGCTCGCGTCCCTGACGGCCTGCGGCGGGCCGTCCGCGGCCGACACCGCGAAGGCCGAGGTGCAGCGGGTGCTCGACCGGCGGGCCGCGGCGGTCCTGCACCACGACGCGGCGGCGTACGCCGCCACCGGGGCCCGGGACCCGTACGCACGGCTGCGGGCCGTCCCGCTGACGGACTGGTCCTACCGGCTGAAGAGCCTGCGCCGCAGCGGCGACACCGCGGTCGCGCAGGCCGAACTGCGCTACCGGGTCACCGGGTACGACAAGGCGCCCGTCACCGCCGGGCGCACGCTGACCCTGTCCACCGGCGCCGACGGGAAGTGGTACGTCGACTCCGACCGGCCGGTGAAGAAGTCCGCCGAGCAGCTGTGGGACCAGGGCACGGTCTCGGTGGTGCGCGGGCGGCGCAGCCTCGTGCTCGGCGTCGGACACGGCGACGCGGTCCTGCGCGGCTATGCGGGCCTGGCCGACCGCGCGATACCCGCGGTGTCGGACGCGTGGGGCACGGACTGGAGCCGGCAGGTCGTCCTGCTGGTCCCCAAGTCCCTGGAGGGCATGGCCGGACTGCTCGGCTCGCCCGCCTCCAACTACCGCGGGATCGCCGCCGTCACCACCGGCGAGACCGGGGGCGCGGGCCGGGCGCCCGCGGACCGGATCATCCTCAACCCCGCCGCCTACGGCATGCTCGGATCGCTCGGCAAGCAGGTCGTCCTCACCCACGAGACGACCCATGTCGCCACCCGCGCCCACACCAACGCCGCCACCCCGCTGTGGCTCTCCGAGGGCTACGCCGACTGGGTCGGCTACCGCGGTACCGGCCGCCCCCCGGACCAGGTCGCGCCCGAACTGCGGCGCGCCGTGACCGACGGGGGCGTTCCCGCCGCCCTGTCGTCCGACGAGGACTTCGGGTTCGCGGGCGATCCGTCCCGGCTCGCCCGGGCCTACGAGAGCGGCTGGATGGCCTGCCGCATGATCGCCGACCAGTGGGGCGAGCGGCGCCTCGACGACTTCTACCGCTCCGTCGGCGCCCACGGCACCCGCGAGGGCGCGGTCGAGGACGCCCTGCGGAAGGTCCTCGGCACCACCCTGGACGGGTTCACCGAGCAGTGGCGCGCGTACCTCGTGCGTCAACTGGGCTGATCGAGCCGGGCGGTGGGCCGGGCGGCCCGGTCCGGCGGCCGCGTCCGGGGCGCGGCGGTGACCGTCGAGCGCCACAGGGCCCGGCAGGCGGTCACGCCCGCGGTCACCAGCAGGCCGTTGCGCAGCAGCAGGAGGGTGACCCCGAGGCTGTCGCTCGCGACGACGTGCGTGAAGTACACCGGGAACTCCAGGGCCGTCACCGGGGCCGCCGCCAGGACGAGGCCGGCCGGCAGCCGCATGCCGTCGTCCGGGAAGCACAGGCAGACGGCGGCCAGCCCGATCAGCCACACGAGGTACTGGGGGCTGAGGACCCGGCTGGTGACCGTGAACAGCAGTACGGCCGTGAACGCGGCCTGGGCGGCTGTGTGCGGGCGGAAGCGACGGGCCCGCAGCCGCCACAGCAGCAGCCAGCCGACGGCGGCCGCGGTCAGGGCCAGGGACGCGGTGCTCACCACGTCGGTGTACGGGCCGACGAACTCCAGCGAGCCGTAGGTGAGCAGCACCTGTCCGTTCCAGCCGAAGTGCCGGGCCACGTGGAGGACGAGCGCGGCCGGCGACTCCACCTCGAGGCCCCGGTCGCGCTGCGCGGTCACGAAGGCCAGGGCGCCGGGCATGGTGAGCGCGAACAGCGAGGCGAGCGCCGCCGCGGTCACCGCCGCCGCCGTCCAGGCACGGCGCCCGGCCGTGCCCCGCAGGCCCGGCAGCAGCAGGACCGGCCACACCTTCAGCAGCGCCCCGAAGCCGGCCAGCGCGCCCATCGCGCGCGGGTGGCGGACGCCCGTGAGCAGCGCGGCCACGGCCACCGCGGTCACCATCACGTCGTAGCGCGCGTACAGGATCGGGCCGAGCAGGGGAGTGCCCGCCGTCCAGACCCAGGCACCGCGCAGCGGCCGGCCGGGCCGCCGCCCGGCGCACAGCAGCAGGCACAGCACCGCCAGGTCGGCCAGCAGGGCCAGGACGTGGAAGGCCGCGGTGTAGCCGAGGAAGGGCAGGGCGGCGGGGGAGAGGATCGCCAGCGCGGCGGCGGGCGGGTACTGCCAGGTGACGTCGTCGACGGGGAAGCCACCCTGCCGCAGCACCTCGTACCAGCCCCGGTAGATCACCGACACGTCCGCCGTGACGTCTTCCGCGCCCGCAAGCACGAACACCTCGAACACGAAGAGCACCAGCACGGCCCGACTGGCGCCCCAGACGGCCAGCACCCCGGCGAGCCTCCGCCGGGTACCTGTCCCGTCCACCTCGGTCCTCTCCCGTGAGCCCGACCGGTCCGTCCGGTACGCGCGGTTCCTGCTGCGGGGCACATGATCTCCCGGATGGTCGGTGCGGGGCGGGTGGCATGGCCGTGGCCGGGCGTCCCGGCCGGGTTCGGTAGGGTCGGCCGGTGTGCGTAAGACCCTCATCGTGACCAACGACTTTCCGCCCCGGCCGGGTGGTATCCAGGCGTTTCTGCACAATATGGCGTTGCGGCTGGACCCGGAGCGAGTGGTCGTCTACGCCTCCACCTGGAAGCGGGGCCGGGAGGGTGCCGAGGCGACGGCCGCCTTCGACGCGGAGCAGCCCTTCACCGTCGTACGCGACCGCACGACGATGCTGCTGCCGACGCCGGGCGCGACCCGGCGCGCGGTCGGGCTGCTGCGCGAACACGGCTGCACCGCGGTGTGGTTCGGGGCGGCGGCGCCGCTCGGGCTGATGGCGCCGGCCCTGCGGAGGGCGGGCGCCGAGCGGCTGGTGGCCACCACCCACGGGCACGAGGCGGGGTGGGCGCAACTGCCCGCAGCGCGCGGACTCCTGCGCCGCGTCGGGGAGTCGACGGACACCATCACCTACCTCGGCGAGTACACCCGCTCCCGGATCGCCGCCGCGCTGACGCCCGAGGCGGCCGGCCGGATGGTGCAACTGCCCCCGGGCGTGGACGAGAAGGTGTTCCACCCCGGCTCGGGCGGAGACGAGGTGCGGGCCCGGCTCGGGCTCACCGACCGGCCGGTGGTCGTGTGCGTCTCACGGCTGGTCAGGCGCAAGGGACAGGACACGCTGATCCGGGCCATGCCCCGGATCCTGGCCGCCGAACCGGACACCGTGCTGCTGATCGTCGGCGGTGGCCCGTACGAGAAGGAACTGCGCGCCCTGGCGGCGCGGACCGGGGTGTCCGGCTCCGTGCGCTTCACGGGCGCGGTGCCCTGGGCCGAGCTGCCCGCGCACTACGGCGCCGGCGACGTCTTCGCCATGCCCTGCCGCACCCGGCGCGGCGGACTCGACGTCGAGGGGCTCGGCATCGTCTACCTGGAGGCGTCCGCGACCGGGCTGCCCGTCGTCGCCGGGGACTCCGGCGGCGCCCCCGACGCGGTGCTCGACGGCGAGACCGGCTGGGTCGTGCGCGGCGGCTCCCCCGAGGAGGCCGCCGACCGCGTCGTCACGCTCCTGGGAGACGCCGGACTGCGCCGCCGCATGGGGGAGCGCGGACGCTCCTGGGTCGAGGAGAGGTGGCGGTGGGACCTGCTGGCCCAGCGGCTCCAGGAACTGCTGTAGGGGAGCGGCGCGCTACTTGGCGTAGAGCGCCTCGATCTCGTCCGCGAAGTCCTGCGCCACCACGTTCCGCTTGAGCTTCAGCGACGGGGTGAGGTGACCCGAGTCCTCCGTGAGCTGAGAGGGCAGGATGCGGAACTTCCGCACCGACTCCGCCTTCGACACCGCGGCGTTGCCGTCGTCGACCGCCGCCTGGATCGCCGCGTTCAGGTCCGGGTCGTCGCGCAGCGCCGCCGCCGTGGAGTCCGCCGGCTTGCCGTGCTCGCCGCACCAGCGGCGCAGGAACTCCTCGTCGAGGGTGACCAGCGCGCCCACGAACGGCCGCCCGTCGCCCACCACCATGCACTCCGCGACCAGCGCGTGCGCCCGGATCCGGTCCTCGATCACGGCCGGGGCGACGTTCTTGCCACCCGCGGTGACGATGATCTCCTTCTTGCGGCCGGTGATCCTGAGGTAGCCGTCCTCGTCGAGGGTGCCGATGTCACCGGTGTGGAACCAGCCGTCGGCCAGCGCCTCCCGGGTCGCGCCGGGGTTGTTCCAGTACTCCGTGAACAGGTGCTCGCCGTGCAGCAGCACCTCCCCGTCGTCCGCGATGCGGATCACCGAGCCGGGCAGCGGCTGGCCGACCGTGCCGATCTTCTGCCGGTCCCAGGGGTTGAAGGCGGTCGCCGCGCAGGACTCGGTCAGGCCGTAGCCCTCCAGCACCGTGAAGCCGATACCGCGGTAGAAGTGCCCGAGGCGCTCGCCGAGCGGGGCGCCGCCGGAGATGGCGTACTCCCCGCGCCCGCCGAGCACCGCGCGCAGCTTGCTGTAGACCAGCTTGTCGAACACCTTGTGCTTGATCCGCAGCCCGAGCGAGGGGCCCGAGGGGCTGTCCAGCTCCTTGCTGTAGGCGATCGCCGTGTCGGCCGCCTTGTCGAAGATCCGGCCCTTGCCGTCCCCCTGCGCCTTGGCGCGCGCCCCGTTGTAGACCTTCTCGAAGACCCGCGGGACACCGAGGATCAGCGTGGGGCGGAACGTGGCCAGCTCGTCGGTGAGGTTCTTGATGTCCGGGACGCAGCCCAGCTTGATCGGCGCCATCATCGGGGCGACCTGGACCAGCCGGCCGAAGACGTGGGCCAACGGCAGGAAGAGCAGCACCGAGCACTCGCCGGTGCGGAACAGCGGGCGCAGCCGCTCCACGACGTTGCCGCACTCGGCGAAGAAGGCGCGATGGGTGAGTACGCAGCCCTTGGGCCGGCCGGTGGTGCCGCTGGTGTACACGATGGTCGCCGGATCGTCGGCCTTCGCCAGCGAGCCGCGCTCCTCCACCATGGCGTCGCTGATGTCCCGACCGGCCCGGCCGAGCTCCTCGATCCCGCCGTCCTCGATCTGCCAGACGCTCTTCAGCGCGGGCAACGAGTCGCGCACCGCGTCGACGGCGGCGGCGTGCTGGTCCAGCTCCACGACGCAGGCGGTCGCGCCCGAGTCGCTGAGGATCCACCGCACCTGCTCCGGCGAACTGGTCTCGTACACCGGCACGGTGACCGCGCCCGCGCTCCAGATCGCGAAGTCCAGCAGCGTCCACTCGTAGCGCGTACGGGACATCAGGCCCACCCGGTCGCCGGGCTGGATGCCGGAGGCGATCAGGCCCTTGGCGGCGGCGTGCACCTCGGCGAGGAAGGCCCGTGCCGTGACGTCCCGCCAGGCGCCGTCCACCTTGCGCGCGATGACGGCGACGTCGGGATGCTGCGCGGCGTTTCTGCGGACGATGTCGGTCAGATTCCCGTCCGCAGGGACCTCGTACAGAGCCGGAAGGCTGAACTCGCGCAAGACTGCTGCTCCTCATAGGGCGCCGGCGCCACGACGTTGTTGAAATCCAGAAACGACTGGACGGGCCGGACGTTACCCGTCGGTATGCTTCTTCGACAGGGGACCCGGCGAGATGTTCGCTGCGTCACACGGATCGATGTTTCCCTGCGCACAGTAGTCGACCCGCCGAATGACCGGCCAGTAACGCCGTTTCCGGCCGCCACTGTTCACGTATGCCACGCCCGCCTACGCTTGATCGTCATGGCATCCACACCGGCCCGTCACGGCAGAACGCGCATCCATGTGGTCAGCGACGTGCACGGCAACGCGCGCGACCTGGCCCGGGCCGGAGAGGGCGCCGACGCCCTGGTGTGCCTCGGCGACCTGATCCTCTTCCTCGACTACGCCGACCACTCGCGCGGAATCTTCCCCGACCTGTTCGGCGTGGAGAACGCCGACCACATCGTCGCGCTGCGCACCGCCCGCCGCTTCGCCGAGGCACGCGAGTTCGGCGCCCGGCTGTGGGCGGGCATCGACGGCGACCGGGCCACGGTGATGGAGCAGGCGGTGCGCAAGCAGTACGCGGAACTCTTCGCCGCGTTCCCCAGCCCGACGTACGCCACCTACGGCAACGTCGACATGCCGGCCCTGTGGCAGGAGTACGCCCGCGAGGGCACCACCGTGCTCGACGGGCAGCGGGTGGAGATCGGCGGCCGTGTCTTCGGCTTCGTCGGCGGCGGCCTGCGCACCCCCATGCGCACCCCGTTCGAGATCGGCGACGAGGAGTACGCGGCGAAGATCGAGGCGGTCGGCGAGGTCGACGTACTGTGCACCCACATCCCGCCCGAGGTGCCGGAACTCGTCTACGACACCGTCGCGCGCCGCTTCGAACGGGGCAGCCGCGCCCTGCTGGAGGCCATCCGCCGCACCCGGCCCCGGTACGCCCTCTTCGGCCATGTCCACCAGCCGCTGGTACGGCGGATGCGGATCGGCGCGACCGAATGCGTGAACGTGGGGCACTTCGCCGGGAGCGGCCGGCCCTGGGCGCTCGAATGGTGAGCATTCCGGCCGATCGCGCAGGTGGGGGTGGAGTCCGGCGGTCGGGCGCGCGGTAGCCTTCACGCTGCACACACATGCGCACGAGGAGCGCACCACCGGCCTCACCCGGCCGCACTACCGGCCCGCATCTGGAGGAGCCACGGCGATGGCGGAACACACCAGCTCGAGCATCACGATCGAGGCGCCACCGGCCGAGGTCATGGGGGTGATCGCCGACTTCGCCCGCTACCCCGACTGGACCGGCGAGGTGAAGGAGGCCGAGGTCCTCAAGACCGACGACCAGGGCCGCGCCCATCAGGTCCGCCTCGTCATGGACGCGGGCGCCATCAAGGACGACCAGACCCTCGCGTACACCTGGACCGGTGACCACGAGGTCTCCTGGACCCTGGTGAAGTCGCAGATGCTGCGCTCCCTGGACGGCTCCTACGTCCTCAGGCCCGCGGGCGTGTACGCCACCGAGGTGACCTACCGTCTCACCGTCGACGTCAAGATCCCGATGCTCGGCATGATCAAGCGCAAGGCCGAGAAGGTCATCATCGACCGCGCGCTCGCGGGCCTGAAGAAGCGCGTGGAGTCGGGCGAGAAGTAGGGCCCGAGCGGCCCGCGGGCGCTCCCGGGCCGACAGCGGGGACGCACCCGCGACACGCGTCGCAGGGCGCCTGCCGCGAGGGAACCGCAGGGCGCGCCGCCGACACCGGCGGAGGGCGCCCGTGGGCGACCGAGCCGTCAAAGCCAGCTACCGTTCAACGTCATGCGCACCCTCCTGATCACGGGTCCGGGCGGCAGCGGCCGTACGACCGTTTCCGCCGCCACCGCCCTGACCGCCGCCCGTGACGGCGTCGACACCCTCGTGCTCAGCGCCGACCGCACGGACTCCCTCGGTGCGGCGCTCGGGGTGCCGACGGGTGCGGAGCCGGTGCTCGTCGCGCCGCGGCTGACCGCCTGGCGCCCCGACGCGGCGGCCGGCTTCCGGGCCGACCTCAGCGCCTTCCAGGACCGCGCGGGCAACGTACTGGACCTCCTCGGGGCCTCCCGCCTGGACACCGAGGAGGTCACCCCGCTGCCGGGAGCCGAGGAACTCGCCCTGCTGCGCGCGCTGCGCGACGCGGCCCTGTCGGAGCGGTTCGAACTGCTGGTCGTCGACCTGCCCCCGGCGCCGCAGGCACTCGCCCTGCTCGCGCTGCCCGAGGAACTGCGCCGCTATCTGCGCCGACTGCTCCCGCCCGAGCGGCAGGCGGCCCGCGCCCTGCGGCCGGTGCTCGGCCGCCTCGCCGGCGTCCCCATGCCGGCCGAGTGGCTGTACGAGACGGCGGCACGCTGGGACGTCGAACTGGCCGCCGTGGCGGCGGTCCTCGCCGACCGCGGCACCCGCGTACGCCTGGTCGCAGAGCCCGGCCCGGCCGGCGCCGAAGCGGTCCGGAGCGCCGCCCTGGGCCTGGCCGTGCGCGGGCTGGCCGTGGAGCGCCTGGTCGCCGGCCGGGTCCTGCCGGAGACTGCCGCGGACTCCTGGCTGGCCGGCCCGGTCGCACAGCAGCGCAAGACCCTCGACGAGTGGCGGGAGACGTACGCCGTCCACCCGGCCGCCCACCTGGGCCGGGACCCGCGCGGCCTGGACGATCTCGCCGCCCTCGCCGTGCCCGGCGCGAGCCCGGCGAGCGCGCCGGTCGAGTGGCCCGTGACCGACCGGCTCGCCGAGGACGGGGTCCTCGTGTGGCACATCCCGCTGCCCGGCGCCATACGCGAGGAACTGGACCTCATCCGGCTCGGCGACGAACTCGCGCTCACCGCCGGGCCGTTCCGCCGGGTCGTACCGCTGCCCTCGGCGCTGCGCCGGTGCACCGTCGACGGGGCCGCCCTGCGCGACGGCGAGCTGCGGGTCCGGTTCGCGCCGGACCCCGCGCTGTGGCCCCGCGAGAGATGAAGCGCGTACCGCCGTTCGGGTAACGTCGTAGGGACGAACCGTAGTCAGGAGTCCGCCATGAGCGAAGAGCGCCCACCGTCCGACGCCGCTCGGGACGACGCCGCTCAGGAGGAGCCCGGCGGCCGCGGGGACACCCCCCGTTCGAGCGCGGCCGGGAATGCGGGGGAGCGGCGCGCCACGGACGCCGACGCGTGGTCCACGGCCTGCGCGGAGGACCTCGCCGCGGAGCAGGCTCGCCGCCGCGGGCGGTACGGCCCGCCGCCGGGCTCGGCCGCCGAGGAACTGCGCAAGTTCGTCGACACCGTCGCCGACAGGCTGTCGTCGCTCCAGACGCCGCTGCTGGGCGCCCTCGCCGGACCCGCGGCCGAGCAGGTGGTGCGGCAGATGGTCCAGCAGGCCAAGGCGGCCGTCGAGCCGGTCGTGGAGCGCAACCCCGAGGTCTTCGAACACCTGGCGGCGGCCGGCGGCGAACTCCTCGCCGCGTACCGCTCGGCCGTCGAGTCCCAGGAGCGCCGCTGGACGTCGTCCGGCACGGGCGAGTCCCGGCGGGACGAACTCGGCGAGCCGGACACTCGCTCCGACGACCGCCGCGACCCCGGTGAGGGCACCGGCGGCGGCGAGCGCATCGACCTGGACTGACCGGACTGACCGGACCGACCGGACCGACCGGACCGACCGGACCGACCGGACCGACCGGCCGGACGACTTGGACCACCGTCCGGATGACGCGAATCCGACGGCAGGGCCTCGGGTACGGTTGCCGTAGCGGGGCTCGACCGGAACTGAGGGATTCATGGGACTCACCATCGGCGTCGACATCGGCGGCACGAAGATCGCGGCCGGCGTGGTCGACGAGGAAGGCAACATCCTCTCGACCTTCAAGGTGCCGACCCCCGGTACGCCCGAGGCCATCGTGGACGCCATCGCCTCGGCGGTGGAGGGCGCACGCGCGGGGCACGAGATCGTCGGTGTGGGCATCGGCGCCGCCGGATACGTCAACCGGCAGCGCTCCACGGTCTACTTCGCGCCCAACATCGACTGGCGCAACGAGCCGCTGAAGGAGGAGGTCGAGGCGCGCGTCGGCCTGCCGGTCGTCGTGGAGAACGACGCCAACGCCGCGGCCTGGGGCGAGTACAAGTTCGGCGCCGGCAAGGGCCATCGCAACGTCATCTGCATCACGCTCGGCACCGGCCTGGGCGGCGGCATCGTCATCGGCAACAAGCTGCGCCGCGGCCACTTCGGCGTGGCCGCCGAGTTCGGCCACATCCGGATGGTCCCGGACGGCCTGCTGTGCGGCTGCGGCTCGCAGGGCTGCTGGGAGCAGTACGCCTCCGGGCGCGCCCTGGTGCGGTACGCCAAGCAGCGCGCCAACGCCGCCCCCGAGAGCGCGGAGGTGCTGCTCGCCCTCGGTGACGGCACCCCCGACGGCATCGAGGGCAAGCACATCTCCGTGGCCGCCCGCCAGGGCTGCCCGGTGGCCGTCGACTCCTACCGCGAGCTGGCCCGCTGGGTGGGCGCCGGCCTGGCCGACCTGGCCTCGCTGTTCGACCCGTCCGCGTTCATCGTCGGCGGCGGTCTCTCCGACGAGGGCGAGCTGGTCCTGGAGCCGATCCGTAAGTCCTACAAGCGCTGGCTGGTCGGCGGCAACTGGCGTCCGGTCGCCGACGTCCTCGCCGCCCAACTCGGCAACAAGGCCGGCCTGGTGGGCGCGGCGGACCTCGCCCGGGAGCCCGACCCGATCATGTAGTGCCGGTCGCACCCCGAGCGCGCCCACCGTCCCCGTCCGGCCGGGACCGGTGGGCGCCGCCGTACCGGTGCCGTACCGTGGCCGAGCCGGCCGCGGCGTATGTTGATCGTCATGCTGCTGCCCAACTCGCGCACGGAGTCCGATGGTTCCGCCGTCATCCGCGTCCTGAGCCACAACATCCGGTCGATGCGGGACGACACCGAGGCGCTGGCCCGGGTGATCCGCGCCTGCGCGCCCGATCTCGTCCTCGTCCAGGAGGCGCCGCGCTTCTTCCGCTGGCGCAAGAAGCTGGCCCGGCTGGCCGCGGCCTCCGACCTGGTGGTCCTCACCGGCGGCGCGACGGCCGCGGGCCCGGCGATCCTCTGCTCGCTCCGGGCCGTCGTGGAGCGCACCGAGGACGTACTGCTGCCGCTCACCCCCGGGCTGCACCGGCGGGGCCTCGCGACGGCGGTCGTCCGGTTCGGGGGCGCCCGGCTCGGTGTCGTCAGCTGCCACCTCTCGCTCGACGCGGACGAGCGGTACGAGCAGGCCGGCGTGCTCCTGGACCGGCTGGCCGGGATGGGCGTGGAGCACGCGGTGGCGGGCGGTGACCTCAACGAGCGGCCGGACGGGCCGGCGTTCCGGCGGCTGGCCGGCTCGCTCCAGGACGGCTGGGCCACCGCCCCCTGGGGCGCGGAGGACACCTGGACGTCCGCCGATCCGCACCGGCGCATCGACGCGGTCTTCGCCACCCGCGGCGTCGAGGTCCTCGGCTGCGGGGTGCCCCTCGGCCGGCCCGGCGTGACGGAGGCGGACCTGAGGGCGGCCACGGACCATCTACCGGTGCTGGCCGCCCTCAGGGTCCCGGCGCTTGCCTAGTGCTGCGACCGGAAAGGTTCACCGGCTCGCGACGCCCGGCACGGCACTCCCCCAGCCTTCGGCCGGGGGTACCCCCACGCCGCGTTGTCGCATCACCCGAGTACATCCAGTACGAGGGCGATGCTCCGCCTTGCGATGCTCCCCCACTGCCTGAAGGGCGTGGGACGTGCCCCCAGCACCGGACGCCGCGAGCTTTCCGGCAAACCTTTCCGGTCACAGCACCAGGGCCGGGGGGCCGATTCGCGGGGCCGGCGGCTGGTCGGTCGCCGGCCCCGGGGCTCAGACCACCGCCCCGCGGCCCGGGTCGTCTTCGTCGTCGTCGCCCGGCTTCATACGCATCACCAGCGTCGCGAAGCCGCCCAGGAAGCCGCCTATGCCGAGCAGGGTGAGCCACCACGTCATGTCCCAGCCGAACAGGACGGCCAGCAGGAGCAGGACGGGCCCGCCGACCACCGCGAGCCAGGCGAACTTCGCGGTCGGGTCGGCGGAGGGCAGCGGGGGCGGCTCCGGCGGGACGAAGTGGCCCTCGTCGTCCTTGTCGAAGTCGTCGTCGGACGGTTCGGCGAGCGAGTAGTCGCGCGGCCCGGCACCGGGGTTGCCGACACCGGGAGCGAAGGAGACCGATCCGCCCAGCCGGCCGGCCGGGCCCTCCTTGCTCGCCTCGCCCTTGCCGTCCTCGTCGTTCTTGTCGCCCTCGGCGTCCTTGCCCTTGCTGTCCTTCCTCTCCTTCCACAGCTTCTCGTCGGGTGTCCCGGGGTCCGGCGGCAGCGCCAGGTCCTCGATCGACCGGAACGGCCTGGAGCCCGGCGGGTCCGGCGGCTCCTCGCCGTACGCGGCGACGATCGCCGCCCACGCGGCCGCCTCGTCGAAGGCGGCGTCTTCCTTCCCGGCGGGCACACCGGGCTCGGCGCGCTGCTCGGCCGGCCCGGCAGGTTCGGCCGGCCCGACGGGTCCGGCAGGCGTGACCGGTTCGGCCGGTTCCACCGGCTCGCGGCCGTCGAGGTCCTCGCGGTCGGAGTCGTGCTCAGCCACCTGCCGTCGTCCCTTCCTTGCCGACACTGGGTGCGAGCCGGCCGACGAAGGCGTAGCTCTCCTCGAAGATCCGGTCCGCGTCATGGTCCAACGTCGCGACGTGGTAGCTGTGTTCCAGCAGGACCTCCGTGACGTCCGTGGAGGAGACCCGGCCGAGGATCCGGGCCGAGTCGACCGGCGGCACCACATGGTCCTGCGGGCTGCGCAGAAGCAGCAGCGGCTGGGTGACCTGCGGCAGCTCGCCGTCGACCATCCGGAAGAAGTTCCTGAGCGAGTGCGCGGCGTGCAGCGGCACCCGGTCGTACCCCAGCTCGGCTGCGCCCTCCAGCGCGATGTCGCTCGCGATGCCCTTCGTGGTCCGTACGAGATGGCGGGCCACCGGCAGGGCGTACGCGGACAGTCCGTGCACCTTGTTGGCCGGGTTGACGACCACGACGCCCGCGACCGCGTCCCCGTGCCGGGCGGCCAGCCGCAGCGCCAGCGCGCCGCCCATGGACAGTCCGGCCACGAACACCCGCGCGCAGGACTCGCGCAGGACACGCAGCTCGCGGTCCACCTCCGCGTACCAGTCGGGCCAGCCGGTGAGCTGCATGTCCTCCCAGCGCGTGCCGTGCCCGGGCAGCAGCGGGAGCGAGACGGTCAGACCGCGCTCGGCGAGGTACCGCCCCCAGGGGCGCAGGGACTGGGGGGAACC
The DNA here is from genome assembly GCF_053601495.1 of Streptomyces sp. NPDC004721. NCBI lineage: Bacteria > Bacillati > Actinomycetota > Actinomycetes > Kitasatosporales > Streptomycetaceae > Streptomyces > Streptomyces sp. NPDC004721. The sequence continues at coordinate 14,310 of NZ_JBSGBZ010000078.1, read as the reverse complement.
GGTGAAGCCGTGGCAGAGGAGGACGCCGACCTCCCCGCCCTCGTGGCGGAACGGCTCGGCTCCGGGGAGCACCGGCACGTTGCTCTCCTGTGGTCGTCGATTGCAGGTACTTCACCGTACGCGACCGCACTGACACCGACCAGGGCCGTCGGTCCCACAGGTCGTACCCGGCGGTATCGTCTGATCGACACACACAGGAAGGCACTCGGTTGTTCTACGGCACGATGAAGGTCGCCATCGGGGGGCCGTTGAAGCTCGCCTTCCGGCCCTGGGTGGAAGGCATGGAGAACATCCCGGCCGAGGGCCCCGCCATATTGGCGAGCAATCACCTGTCCTTCTCGGACTCCTTCTTCCTGCCTTCGGTGCTGCACCGCAAGGTCACCTTCATCGCGAAGGCCGAGTACTTCACCACGCCCGGTGTGAAGGGCCGGCTGACGGCCGCGTTCTTCAAGGGCGTGGGCCAGCTCCCCGTGGACCGCTCCGGGTCGCGCGGCGCGGGCGAGGCGGCGGTGAAGAGCGGCATAGAGGTGCTGGAGCGCGGCGAGCTGTTCGGTATCTACCCGGAGGGCACCCGCTCGCCCGACGGCCGCCTCTACCGCGGCAAGCCGGGCGGCCTGGCCCGCGTCGCCCTGGCCACCGGAGCGCCCGTCATCCCGGTCGCCATGATCGACACGGAGAAGATCCAGCCCCCCGGGAAGGTCGTCCCCAAGCTGATGCGCCCGGGCATACGCATCGGCAAGCCGCTGGACTTCAGCCGCTACCAGGGCCTCGCGCACGACCGTTTCGTGCTGCGGGCGGTGACGGACGAGGTCATGTACGAGATCATGAAGCTCTCCGGCCAGGAGTACGTCGACATCTACGCGACCGCCGCCAAGCGGCAGTTCGCGGAGGCGGCCAAGGCCGAGAAGGAAGCGGAGAAGGCGGCGGGGAAAGCGGCGGGGAAGGCGGCCGACAAGGCCCAGGAGGCGGCGAAGGCGTCGCCCGGGCCGGCCGGGACGGAAGAGGCCGAGAAGGAGAAGCAGGCGGAGTAGGGCGAACCGCCAAGGGGGGGGACATGCCGAAGCGGCAACGCGTGATGAGGATGTCGGTCGAGCAGCCGCTGTGGCGCGCGCTCGCCGGATACCGGGTGCTGACCATGCTCTACGCGGTCGGCCTGTTCGCCACCGGCTACGGCCGGTTCCCGCGCCCCTGGGTCGCCATCGCCTACTACTGCGTGCTGTCCGTGTGGACCCTGGCCACGCTGCCCAAGGTCGCGAACGCCGCGAGCTGCACCAAGCGCTTCCTGGCCGCCGACCTCGCCCTGGCGCTGACCGGCATCCTCCTCACCCCCGTCGCCGACGCCCCGGCGCGGATCGCGGACGGCGGTCCGACCCTGCCGTCGATCTGGACCGCCGGCGCCGTCCTCGCCTTCGCCATCAAGGGCGGCTGGCGCTGGGCCGCCGCCGCCTCCACCGCGGTCGCCGCCGCCAACCTGGTCGAGCGCGGCTCCCCGGCCCGCGACACCGTGCACAACGTGATCCTGGTCTGGGTCGCCTCCATCGCCATCGGCTACGTCGTCGAGGTCGCCCGCGCCTCCGAGCGCACCCTCGCCCGCGCCCTGGAGATCGAGGCGGCCACCCGCGAACGGGAGCGCCTGGCCCGGGACATTCACGACGGCGTGCTCCAGGTGCTGGCCCTGGTGCAGCGACGCGGCGCGGTCATCGGGGGCGAGGCCGCCGAACTGGGCCGGCTGGCGGGCGAGCAGGAGGTGGCGCTGCGCACTCTGGTCTCCGGCGGGCTGGCCCCGGTCCCCGGGGCGTCGAGGGACACGTCCGGAGATACGGCGGGGTACCCGGCCGGGGGCGCGGACGTCCGGACCGTCGACGAGGACACGGACGACGACGCCGACGCGCCCGTCGATCTGCGCGCGCTGCTCGCCCCGTACGCCGGTGCCCTGGTCAGCCTCGCCGAACCGGGCGCCCCGGTGCCGCTGCGGGCCGCCGCCGCCCGCGAGGTGGCCGCCGCCGTCGGGGCCGCGCTGGACAACGTCCGCCGGCACGCGGGCGAGGGGGCGCGGGCCTGGATCCTGGTCGAGGACGAGCCGGAGTCGGTGATCGTGACCGTGCGGGACGACGGTCCCGGCATCCCCGAGGGGCGGCTCGCCCAGGCCGAGGGGGAGGGCCGGCTCGGAGTGGCCCTGTCGATCCGGGGCCGGCTGCGCGACATCGGCGGCACCGCCGAGCTGATCTCGGTGCCCGGCCAGGGCACCGAGGTCGAACTGAACGTACCCAAGAACACGAACACCACGAACGACAGCGGGCACACGAAGAGCGCGAAGGGCGCGCAGTGGACACGGGGGAAGGCAGAGAGCCGATGAGCGCGGAGCAGGGCCCGATCAAGGTGATGGTGGTCGACGACCACCCGATGTGGCGCGACGCCGTGGCCCGCGACCTGGCCGAGTCCGGCTTCGAGGTGGTCGCCACCGCGGGCGACGGCGAGCAGGCGGTGCGCCGCGCCAGGGCCGCCGCGCCCGACGTGCTCGTGCTCGACCTGAACCTGCCCGCGAAGCCTGGGGTCCAGGTCTGCAAGGAACTCGTCGGCGCCAACCCGGCGTTGCGCGTGCTGGTGCTGTCCGCGAGCGGTGAGCACGCCGACGTGCTGGAGGCCGTGAAGTCGGGCGCGACGGGCTACCTGCTGAAGTCGGCCTCGACCCAGGAGCTGCTGGACGCGGTGCGCCGCACGGCCGTGGGCGACCCGGTGTTCACACCAGGGCTCGCGGGCCTGGTGCTCGGCGAGTACCGGCGGCTGGCCGCCGAGCCCGCGCCCGCCGCGGACGCCGACGAGCCGAAGGCGCCCCGGCTCACCGACCGCGAGACCGAGGTGCTGCGCCTGGTCGCCAAGGGCCTGAGCTACAAGCAGATCGCCGAGCGCCTGGTGATCTCCCACCGCACGGTCCAGAACCACGTCCAGAACACCCTGGGCAAGCTCCAGTTGCACAACCGGGTGGAACTGGTGCGGTACGCCATCGAGCGCGGGCTCGACGGCGAGTAAACCCGCGTACCCGCGGCAACCACCCTTTCGAGTGGATTCTCCTTGATCAACTGCCCGACAATTCAGAGGAATTGACTCTCCGCCCCATGCCGAAGTGACGTGCGTCACCATTAGCGTGACCTTCACCAGGCAACCGCGGCGAAGGGACTTTTCCATGCGGGTCGGAGTACTGACCGGAGGCGGCGACTGCCCCGGGCTCAACGCCGTCATCCGGGGCATCGTCCGCAAGGGCGTGCAGGAGTACGGCTATGACTTCGTCGGCTTCCGGGACGGCTGGCGGGGCCCCCTCGAGAACGACTCCATCCGTCTCGACATCCCCGCGGTGCGCGGCATCCTGCCCCGCGGCGGCACCATCCTCGGCTCCTCGCGGACCAACCCCCTCAAACAGGAGGACGGCATCCGGCGGATCAAGGACAATCTCGCCAAGCAGGAGGTCGAGGCGCTCGTCGCGATCGGCGGCGAGGACACCCTCGGCGTGGCCGCGCGGCTGAGCGACGAGTACGGCGTGCCCTGCGTGGGCGTGCCCAAGACCATCGACAACGACCTGTCGGCCACCGACTACACCTTCGGCTTCGACACCGCGGTCGGCATCGCCACCGAGGCGATCGACCGGCTCCACACCACCGCCGAGTCCCATATGCGGGTCCTGGTCTGCGAGGTGATGGGCCGTCACGCAGGCTGGATCGCCCTGCACTCCGGCCTCGCCGGCGGCGCGAACGTCATCCTCATCCCCGAGCAGCGCTTCGACGTCGACCAGGTGTGCGCCTGGATCACCTCCCGCTTCAAGGCGTCGTACGCCCCGATCGTCGTCGTCGCCGAGGGCGCCATGCCCAAGGACGGCGACATGGTCCTGAAGGACGCCTCGCTCGACTCCTTCGGGCATGTGCGGCTGTCCGGGGTCGGCGAGTGGCTGGCCAAGGAGATCGAGGCACGCACCGGGAAGGAGGCCCGGACCACCGTCCTCGGGCACATCCAGCGCGGCGGCACGCCCAGCGCCTTCGACCGCTGGCTGGCCACCCGGTTCGGGCTGCACGCCGTCGACTGCGTCCGCGACGGCGACTTCGGCAAGATGGTCGCCCTGCGCGGCACCGACATCGTCCGCGTCCCGATCGCGGAGGCCACCGCCAAGCTGAAGACGGTCGACCCGACGTTGTACGAGGAGGTCGGGGTCTTCTTCGGCTGACCCGCCACCGTCCTCCCGCAGACCGCGCCGAGGGCGCCGTCGACCTGACCGGCGGCGCCCTCGGCGCGCGCGTACCCGGTTACCGGACGGGCCGCGGCCCGGAGTGCGTGCCGGCGCCGTGCAACTGCTCGGCCAGCAGCGCGCGGACGATCGCCTGGCCGTTCAGCGTCAGCACGGACTCGGGGTGGAACTGCACCGACGCGAACCCGGCGGAGCGCAAGGCGTGCACCTCACCGGACGCGCTCCGGCTGACCTCGATTCCGTGCGCGGACAGCTCGGCGTGCGCCTCGTCGTCGCAGTGCGCCACGTAGCTGTTGTAGAAGCCCACGGTCTCGGACCGGCCGAACAGGTCGATCCCGGTCTGGGCGCCCTGGTGGGGCACCTCCTTGCGAACGATGTCCAGGCCGAGTTCGGCCGCGATCAGCTCGTGTCCGAGGCAGACTCCGAGAACGCCGTGCCGGTGCCCGGTGAGCACCTCCGCGGTCAGCGCGCGCAGCAGCCGCATCTTCGGGTCGTCCGGATCGCACGGGTCGCCGGGTCCGGGGCCGAGGACGACCGGCCCCTGGTGCGCGAGCACGGCCGCGCGCAGTCCGGGATCGTCGTAGCGGCGGACGGTGACGGTCAGTCCCGACGACCGCAGCACGTGCGCGAGCATCGCGGTGAAGGTGTCCTCGCCGTCCACGACCAGGGTGTGCCCGGTGAGTCCCGGCGCCCTTGCCCCGGTTTCCGACTGCGCCCGTGCGGCGGAGCCCCCGTTCTGCATCCGCAGCCAGAACGGCGCGAGCAGGGCGCGCCGCCCGTCCAGCGCCGCCCGCACCCGAGGGTCGTCGGCGAGCCGGGGCCGCGACCGCTCGGCGCGCGGCCGTGCCGGCCGTACGCCCAGCGCCGCCAGCACGCCCGCCGCCTTCGCGTGCGTCTCGGCGACCTCGCCCGCCGGGTCCGAGCCGCGGACGAGGGTGGCGCCGACCGGCACGCGCAGCCGGCCGCCGGCGTCGATGTCGGCGGTGCGGATGAGGATGGGGGAGTCCAGGGTCTGGGCGCCACCGGAGTCGCGGCCGAGCAGGGCGAGGGCGCCGGCGTAGTAGCCGCGTCCGCCGGTCTCGTGGCGTTCGATGACCCGGCAGGCGTTCTGCACCGGCGACCCGGTGACGGTCGCGGCGAACATGGTCTCCTTGAGCACCTCGCGCACGTCCAGGGAGGACCGGCCGCGCAGCTCGTACTCGGTGTGCGCGAGGTGCGCCATCTCCTTAAGGCGCGGGCCGACGACCACCCCGCCCATGTCGCCGACGGTGCACATCATCTTGAGCTCCTCGTCGACGACCATCGACAGCTCCTCGATCTCCTTGCCGTCGGCGAGGAAGCCCAGCAGGTGCTCGGGCGTCGGCCCCTCGGCCGGGTAGCGGTACGTCCCGCTGATCGGGTTCATCACGACCGTCCCGCCGGACATGCGCACATGCACCTCGGGACTGGCGCCCACCAGCGTCCGGTCCCCGGTGTGCACGACGAACGTCCAGTACGCCCCCCGCTCGCCCTCCAGCAGCCGCCGGAACAGCGCCAGCGCGTCGGCCCGCCCGAAGCCCGGGACCTCCCCCTCGTACGTCCGCCGGATCACGAAGTTCGCGCCCTCGCCCGCGCCGATCTCCTCGCGCAGCACCCGCCCGACGATCTCCGCGTACTCCTCGTCGCCGACGTCGAAGCCGCCGCCATCGACGCGCACCTGGTGCGCGGGGAGCTGCGCCAGGGCCTCGGCCAGCGGGACCGTGCCCGTCTCCTCGGGCGTCAGCACCAGCAGCGGGGTGCCGTCGTCGCGGACGTCGAAGCCGCGTTCGCGGATCTGCCGGAACGGAACGAGCGCCAGGCCCTCGTCGGGCAGGTCGGCCAGGCGGTCGCGGGCGGTCACCGGGCCGAGCAGCACCTCGACCAGGTCCTGGTCGTGCCCCGGGGTACGGCGGCGCAGCAGCGCGAAGGGGCGGGGGTCGTGCAGCAGCCGTGCCAGATCCATGGGTTCCTCTTCCGTCGATGCCGGTCGATGCCGGTCGATGTGGGTGAGGAACGGCCAAGGCGCCGGAAACGCCGAAGGCCGCCCCTCGGGCGGCCTTCGCGAAGTGTGGGATACGCGCAGTCAGCGGGCCGCCGGAGAAGCGGTCCACCACCAGTTCTGGTGCTGGGTCGAGTGCGCGAACATGCCCGGCACCCTACCGCATCGGGTCGCCGCGCAGCCCCGTCCGGCCCGTGGCGGCCCTCGGCGGCCGTGTCGCCCGTACGCAGCACAGGCCGGTTTCCGGCGGCCGCGCGGGGTGGAAGGAGGGTCCGCGTCGACCGTGTGCCGCTTCCTGCCCCGGCGTCCGCCGCGCGCTCGGGCCCGACCGAGGAGTACGCCATTCCCGCACTGCGATCGCCCCACCCGGCACGGCCCCGCCTCCGCCCGAGGCGTGCGCTGACCGCGCTGAGCGCCTGCGCGGTGCTCGCCGCCGCCGCGCCGGCCGCCGCCCGGCCGGTGGCCGACGACGCCACGAAGACCGTCAGCTACCGCGGTCACACGTTCACCGTCCCGGCCGGCTGGCCCGTCGTCGACCTCGACCAGGAGCCGACCGCCTGCGTCCGCTTCGACCGGCACGCCGTCTACCTCGGCACCCCCGGCGAGCAGCAGGACTGCCCGGCCCGCGCCGTCGGGCGCACCGAGGTCCTCTGGGTGCAGCCCGCGGTGGCGACGAAGGCCTCGGTGACCGAGGACCGCACGTCCCGCGTCTACCGGGCGACCGCCACCAACGAGGGAATCTCCATCACGGCCCCGTACGGCGAGGACCGCGCGGAGATCCAGCGGGTGCTGCGCAGCGCAGGACTGCCCGTCGCCACCGCCCGCGCCCGCGAACCCGCCCGGACACCGGCCGCGGGCGCCGTGCCCGCCGACGCGACCGCGTACAGGGGCAGGGGCTTCGACACCTGCACCGCCCCGAGCCAGAGGGCCATGAACGCCTGGAGGACCGGATCGCCCTACGGGGCCGTCGGCGTCTACATCGGCGGGGTCAACCGCGCCTGCGCCCAGGCGAGGCTGACCTCCGAGTGGGTGCGGACGCAGTACGCGAACGGGTGGCGCTTCTTCCCGCTCTACGTCGGCCGGCAGCCCACCTCCGGCGCCGGCAGCTGCCAGAACTCCTGCGCGTCGATCACCGATCCGGTGCCGCAGGGCAAGGAGGCCGCGGAGGACGCGGTTGCCCAGGCGGTGGCGCTCGGCTTCGCCAAGGGGTCGGTGCTCTACAACGACCTGGAGCAGTACGCGACGGGCGGCGCCCTCACCACGCGCGTACTCGGCTACCTGGAGGCCTGGACCGAGCGGCTGCACGAACTGGGCTACCGGTCCGGCGCGTACGGCAGCGTCTCGTCCCTGGTCGCCGACCTGGTCGGCAACGCCGGGAAGGCCACCCTGCCCGACGTGATCCACTTCGCGCACTGGAACAACCAGAACACCACCCTCCACACCGCCATCCCGGCCGCCCTGTGGGCCGGCCACCAGCGCATCCACCAGTACGCGGGCAACAAGACCGAGACGTACGGCGCGGTCACCATCAACATCGACCGTGACCAGCTGGACGTCGGCACCGGCGCCTGAACGGCGCGCGGCGGGACGTTCCGCGAGCGGGCGCCCTCCGTCTCATTGGATGAACGGAGGAAGGGGCCCGCCGGACGACCCCGTAATCTTGGTGGTGTGACCGTGAACGCTAAGACCAGCGCGAGCGCTGGCAACACCTGGCGAGACCTGCCCGCGGCGCAGCAGCCCGAGTACCCCGACCCCGAGGCTCTGCGCGCAGTGATCGCGGACCTCGAGTCGTATCCGCCGCTCGTCTTCGCGGGCGAGTGCGACCAGCTGCGCGCCCGGATGGCGGCCGTCGCCAAGGGAGAGGCGTTCCTCCTCCAGGGCGGCGACTGCGCCGAGGCGTTCGACGCGGTGTCCGCCGAGCACATCCGCAGCAAGCTCAAGACCCTGCTCCAGATGGGCGCCGTGCTGACGTACGCCGCCTCGGTGCCGGTGGTCAAGGTCGGCCGGATCGCCGGCCAGTACTCCAAGCCGCGCTCCAAGCCGACCGAGACCCGCGACGGCGTGACCCTGCCGACCTACCGCGGCGACTCCGTCAACGGCTTCGAGTTCACCGAGGCCGACCGCGTCCCGGACCCCGAGCGGCTGAAGCGGATGTACCACGCGTCCGCCTCCACGCTGAACCTGGTGCGCGCCTTCACCACCGGCGGCTACGCCGACCTGCGCCAGGTGCACGCCTGGAACCAGGACTTCGTGAAGTCCTCGCCGTCCGGCCAGCGCTACGAGCAGCTCGCGCGCGAGATCGACAACGCGCTGAACTTCATGCGGGCCTGCGGCACGGACCCGGAGGAGTTCAAGACCGTCGAGTTCTTCTCCTCGCACGAGGCGCTGCTACTCGACTACGAGTCGGCGCTGACCCGCGTCGACTCGCGCACCGGGCAGCTGTACGACGTCTCCGGGCACATGGTGTGGGTCGGCGAGCGCACCCGGCAGCTGGACCACGCGCACATCGAGTTCGCCTCGCGCATCCGCAACCCGATCGGCGTCAAGCTGGGCCCGACGACCACGCCCGAGGAGGCGCTGCGGTACATCGACCGCCTCGACCCCGAGCGGGAGCCGGGCCGGCTGACGTTCATCGTCCGCATGGGCGCCGACAAGATCCGCGACCGGCTTCCGGAGCTGGTGGAGAAGGTCACGGCCTCGGGCGCGGTGGTGGCCTGGGTGACCGACCCGATGCACGGCAACACCTTCGAGGCGGCCTCCGGTCACAAGACCCGCCGCTTCGACGACGTGCTCGACGAGGTCAAGGGCTTCTTCGAGGTGCACAAGGGGCTCGGCACGCACCCCGGCGGCATCCACGTGGAGCTGACCGGTGACGACGTCACCGAGTGCGTCGGCGGCGGCGACGAGATCTTCGTCGACGACCTGCACCAGCGCTACGAGACGGCCTGCGACCCGCGTCTGAACCGCAGCCAGTCCCTGGACCTGGCGTTCCTGGTCGCGGAGATGTACCGGGACCAGTGAGGCGCGCGCCCCTCGCGGGAGCGGGAACGTGAAGTGGGGCGCGGATCACATGGGATCCGCGCCCCATCCCCTTTTCGGGCATTCGTGCGGTGAGTAAGGTTAGGTTTGCCTCACCGAGAAGTCGGGACGGCACCATCGAACCGATTCCGGCGGGAGGTGAACCGCGTGTACGTGTGCAGTTGCTTCGGTATCACCGAGCAGCAGGTCAAGCAGCACGCGGACAACGGCGCCTGCACTCCCCGCAAGATCGCCTCCGCCTGCAAGGCGGGCACCGACTGCGGCGGGTGCGTACGGCGCATCCAGGCGCTGCTCGGCCGCGGCGCCTGCCCGCGCCGCGAGCTGATCGACCAGGGCGGCCCGGCGCTCGCGCCGCTCACGGGCGGGGCTTCCGACGCCCGCCCGAAGGAGCTGGGCGACGCCGCCTAGTGCTGTGACGGCCGCCGACGGCCGCCTCAGGGGCTGGAGAAGCCGTGTGTGCCGGGGCCCGACGGGTCCGGCTGGCTCTGCTCGACGACGGTCGAGAGGTAGAGCGCCTCACCCAGCTTGTCGACGAGCTCCAGCTGGGTGTCCAGGTAGTCGATGTGGTGCTCCTCGTCGGCGAGGATCGCCTCGAAGATGTTCGCCGACGTGATGTCGTCCTTGTCGCGCATCAGCTGCACGCCCCGGCGCAGCCGGTCGATGGCCTCGACCTCGATCTGCCGGTCGGCCCGGAACATCTCGGCCACCGTCTGCCCGACCTGGACGTGGAAGAGGCGCTGGTAGTTCGGCAGGCCGTCCAGCAGCAGGATCCGGTCGGTCAGGAGCTCCGCGTGCCGCATCTCGTCGAACGACTCGTCGCGGGTGTACTTGGCGAGCTTCGTCCAGCCCTTGTGGTCCTGGATCTTGGAGTGCAGGAAGTACTGGTTGATCGCGGTGAGCTCGGCGGTCAGCTGCTCGTTGAGCAGTTCGATCACCTCGGGGTCGCCTTGCATGGCGGCGGGGCTCCTTCCGGACGTCACTGGGCCGATCTCGCGCATGATTGCACCGGCGCACACGACCGTCCAGTAAGTGCATGCTTAGTGCGGGTTGTCCGAATCGCCCCCGGGCTGGTCATGTGCACCCTCTCCGGTCTGTCAGGATGGAGTCATGGGTCAGCCGGTGGAACGCGCGTCAGGAGACGCGTCTGGAGCAGTGCCGACGGGAGCGGCACAGCCGGAACTTCCGCCGGGACAGCGGCTCCAGCGCGGCTGGCCGGTCACGCACTACGGGCCGGTGCCCAAGTTCCGCCCCGAGCGCTGGGATTTCCGGGTCTTCGGCGCCACCGCCGACGGCGAGAAGCACTGCTGGACCCACGAGGAGTTCACGGCCCTGCCGTACACCACCGTGGTGGCCGACCTGCACTGCGTCACGAAGTACAGCATGCTCGGCGCCGAGTGGGGCGGCATCCCCGCGCGCACCGTCCTGGACATCGCCCCGCCCGCGGCGAACGTCACCCATGTGATGGTGTGGGCGGAGTACGGGTTCAGCTCCAACCTGCGCCTGTCCGACTTCACCTCGGAGCGCACCCTCTTCGCCACCCACAAGGACGGCGAACTGCTCACCGCCGAGCACGGCTTCCCGCTCCGCCTGATCGTCCCCCACCTGTACGCCTGGAAAGGTCCCAAGTGGGTCCGCGGCGTGGAGTACATGACCGCCGACCGCCGCGGCTTCTGGGAGGAGCGCGGCTACCACAATCTTGGCGACCCCTGGAAGGAACAGCGCTACTCCTACCAGGAGGAACCGGGAGACGGGCCGGAACTCTGACGCCCGCCCCGGTGCCTGCTCACGCCTTCCTCATCCGTCCCTGAGCCGCTTCAGGCGCTCCACGTCCGCCGTGTGGCCCTCCTTGCCGCCCGGGGTCTCGATGATCAGCGGGACGCCCTCGGCGGCGGGATGGGTCATCAGGGCGCGGAAGGGGTCCTCGCCGATGTGGCCGGCGCCGATGTTCTCGTGCCGGTCCTTGTGCGCGCCGGCCACGTCCTTGGAGTCGTTGGCGTGGATCAGCCGCAGCCGGCCCTCGCCGACCGTCTCCACCAGCAGGTCCAGTGTTCGGTGCATGCCGTGCGGGCCGGTCAGGTCGTGCCCGGCGGCGAAGATGTGGCAGGTGTCCAGGCACACGCCCAGCCTCGGGTGGGCGTCCAGCGCCTCGAAGTACGGCCCGAAGTCCCAGGTGCGCGAGCACAGCGAGGCACCCTGGCCGGCGGTGGACTCCAGGAGCAGATACGGGTCGTCGTCATGGGTGAGCTCGTCGAGCAGCGGCAGCATGTGCTCCCGCACCTGCTTCAGCGCGACGGACCGGTCCCGGCCGCCGGTCGCGCTCCCGGTGTGCACGACGACGCCCAGCGCGCCGATCTCCCGGCCGCGCCGCAGCGAGTGCCGCAGCGACTCCACCGACCGCTCCACGGTCGCCTCGGTGTGCGAGCCGAAGTTGATCAGGTAAGGGGCGTGGACGTACGCCGGGACCGACTGCTCCGCGCAGGCCGCGCGGAACTGCTCGTCCTGCCGCGGGTTGCCCGCGGGCGTGGCCCAGCCACGCGGATTGGCGACGAAGACCTGCACGGTCTCGGCCCCGAGGTCACGGGCGTAGGACAGGCCCACGGAGTGCAGTCCGCCGGCGACGGGCACATGGCCGCCGATCGGGTTGCGGGAGGGACCGGGGAGGGGGCGGGACCGCTGACTGCTCACCCGTTCAGGGTGTCACGTGCCCGGCGGCCGGTGGCCGCCGGGCCGCCGTCACCGGATGGTGATCGTTATCGTCGAGCCCTTCGGCGCCCGGTCTCCGCCCTTCACCGACTGCTTCTTGACGGTGTCGCCGAACAGCCCGAGCAGCCCGCGGTCCTCCTGCACCTGGAAGCCGGCCTTCTGCAGGGTGTTCTTCGCGTCGCCGACGCTGTTGCCGGTCACGTCCGGCACCTCGACCATCTCCGGGCCCTTGGACAGCGTCAGCGTGACCGTGTCGCCCTCGGCGGCCTGGCTGTCGCCCGCCGGGCTCTGCCGGGCGACCCGGCCCTTGTCGTACTCGGAGTTGACCTGCTCGGAGGAGATCCGCACCTTCAGGCCGGCGTCCCGAAGCTCGGACCGCGCCTCGTCCAGGTCGTCGCCGGTGACGTCCGGCACGTCCACCGCGTGGCCCCTGCTGACGGTGAGCGCGATCGCCGAGCCGGCCCGCCGCTCGGTACCCGCCTCGGGGTCCGTGCCGATCACGACGTCGCGGGGGACGTCGTCGCTGAACTCCCGGCTCACCATGCCCGGCTCCAGGCCCTCCTTCTTCAGCAGGGTCCGCGCCTCGCCCAGCCGGTGGCCCTTCAGGTCGGGCACCCGCACGGTCTCGGGCCCGTCGGAGACCGTGAGCGTCACCGAACCGTGGCTGCGGATCCGGGCGCCCGCCCGCGGGTCGGTGCCGATGACCGTGCCGCGCCCGACCGTGTCGCTGTAGGCGTGCTCGACCCGGTCGACGCCGAGACCGGCCTCCTTGAGCCGCTCCCTGGCCTGCGCCTCGGTCTTCGCCAGCAGCGGCGGGACCTTCGTGAACTGGCCGGAGTTGATGTACCACACGCCCCCGCCGGCCCCGAGGACCAGCAGGACGGCGACGACCACCGTGAGCAGTGTGCGCCGGGGCGGCCCGGGGCGCCGCGCGCCGGTCGGCGGCGGTGCGGGCGGGGGAGCCTGAAGGCGGCTGGTGCGGTTGAGGGCGGCCTCGGACGGCGTGCCGTCCCCACCGGTCCCGCCGTCCCCGCCGCGGATCCGCGTCGTCAGCGCGCGCGGGATGACGCTCGTACGGTCCTCCGCGTTGTCGTGCTCCGCGGTGAGGGCCTGCGGCGGCAGCGCGTCCAGCTGGTCCTGACCGAGCGCGGACCGCGCCTCGCGGACCCTTGCGAGCAGCGCGACCGCGTCGTGCGGCCGGATGTCCGGGGTGCGCGCGGTGGCCTCCGCGACCAGTTCGTCCAGCTCGAAGGCCAGTCCCGGCACGACGGCCGACGGGGGCGGCACGTCCTCGTGGAGGTGCTGGTACAGCACCTGGGCGGGGGACTCCCCCTGGTGAGGCTTGCCGCCGGTCAGCATCTCGTACAGCACGACCCCGCACGCGTACACGTCGACCCGGGGGTCGGCGGTGCCGCGCTCGATCTGCTCCGGCGCGAGGTAGGAGACGGTGCCGAGGACGGCACCGGTGGTGTTCGTCACCGTGTCCACGGACCGGACCAGCCCGAAGTCGGCGACCTTGACCCGGCCGTCGTCCCCTATCAGGACGTTCTCCGGCTTCATGTCGCGGTGCACGAACCCGGCCCGGTGCGCGGCCCCCAGCGCGGCGAGCACCGGCTCCAGGATGTCCAGCGCCGCGCGCGGCTGGAGCGCCCCGCGCTCGCGCAGCACGTCACGCAGGGTGCAGCCGGCCACGTACTCCATGGCGAGGTACACGTACGACCCGTCCGTGCCCTGGTCGAAGACCTGCACGACGTTCGGGTGGGCCAGCCGCGCGACCGACTTGGCTTCCCGGATGAACCGCTCCACGAACGAGCCGTCGGCCGCGAGCGCGGGGTGCATCACCTTGAGCGCGAGGACGCGGTCCAGGCGGGTGTCCAGGGCCCGGTAGACCGTGGCCATCCCGCCGACGGCGATCCGCGCGTCGACGCGATAACGGCCGTCGAGCACCTGCCCGACGAGAGGGTCCTGAAGGGTCGTATCCACGCAGGCGAGTCTACGAGCCGTCACGGACACACTCGGATTCCGGACGCTGTCGCGGCAGGACTGAAGCCGACCTGTGACGCGGTCCACGCGCCCGTGAGACGGGGCGACGGCCTAGGTCCTCTCGTTTGGATCATGCCGGGCTCGCGGGCCCTGGCACCGTTCCCTCAAGCTCTTCGAGCAGGGGGTACCCCCAGCCGCGTTGTCGTCGGTCGGCAGGGCTCCGCCCTGCCGCCCTCCTCCGCCTTGCGATCCTCCCCCACTGCCTGAACGGCGTGGGAGGTGCCCCCATCACCAGACCCCGCTCCCTGATCCGGCCTGATCCAAACGAAAGACC
>NZ_JBSGBZ010000077.1:0-29547 GCF_053601495.1 Streptomyces sp. NPDC004721 | reverse complement strand
CGCATCCAGTGGACGTCGGAGGGAGCGAAGGGCACCACGAAGGGCGTCGTCTCCTTCCACCGCCTCGAGGAGAACCTCACCCGGGTCCTGCTGGTGATGGAGTACTACCCGAGCGGCTTCTTCGAGAAGACCGGGAACATCTGGCGGGCCCAGGGCCGCCGCGCCCGGCTGGACCTGAAGAACTACGTCCGCTTCGTCACCCTCAAGGGAGAGGCCGACGAGGGCTGGCGTGGCGAGATCCGCGACGGCGAGGTCGTCCGCAGCCACGAGGACGCGGTGGCCGAGGAGGAGCGGGAGTCCGAGGAGGAGGCCGGATACGAGGATGAGGAGCAGCCGTACGAGGAGGAGGAGAACGGCGAGTACGAGGCCGAGGAGGAAGAGCCCGAGGAGGAGCCCGAGGCGGAGGAAGACGAGGAGTACGAGCCCGGGGAGCCCGAGGACGAGGGAGAGCCCGAGTACGAGGACGAGGAAGAAGAGGAGCCCGAGTACGAGTACGCCGAGGGCGGGGGCCGCCGATGACGACGCCCAGCCGACTGCCCGAACCGTACGGCCCGAGCAGCGGGGCCAACCTCGCCGACATCCTCGAGCGCGTGCTCGACAAGGGCATCGTCATCGCGGGCGACATCCGCATCAACCTGCTCGACATCGAACTGCTCACCGTCAAGCTCCGGCTCGTCGTCGCCTCGGTCGACAAGGCCAAGGAGATGGGCATCGACTGGTGGGAGAGCGACCCGGCGCTCTCGTCCCGCGCCCGCCGCGACGAACTCGCCCGGGAGAACGCGGAGCTGCGCGAGCGGCTGGCGCGACTGGAGGAACTGGAGCTGGACCGTGGCCGCCCGGAGCCCGGCCGTCTGGACCGGGGCCGCGTGGACCAGGGCCGCGCCCGCAAGGAGGCACCATGACCGGACTGCGGTACGTCTACGCCGTCTGCCGGCCCCTCGGCGCGCCCCTCCAGGCGCAGCTGACCGGGGTGGCGGGCGCCCCGGCCAAGCAGCTCAACCACCACGGCCTGGTCGCCGTCGTCAGCGAGGTGCCGGAGCGTGACTTCGGCGAGGACCCGCTGCACGCCCATCTGGAGGACCTCGACTGGCTCGCCGCCACCGCCCGCGCCCACCAGGGCGTCGTCGACGCGCTGACCGTCGTCACCACACCGCTGCCGCTCAGGCTCGCCACCGTCTTCCGGGACGACAGCGCCGTGCGCTCGATGATCGAGGCCCGCGAGGACCACATCCGCCGCACCCTGGACCGGCTGGAGGGGCGTGTGGAGTGGGGCGTGAAGATCTACGCCGAGACCGAGCAGTCCCAGCAGGCCGCACAGCCCGCGCCAAGGGCCGCCTCGGGCCGGGACTACCTGCGCCGGCGACGGCAGCAGACCCGGGCGGGCGAGGACCTGTGGCAGCAGGCGGAGACCTTCGCGACCCGGCTCCACGAGCAGCTCTCCGCCTTCGCCGAGGAGTCCCGGCTGCACGCCCCGCAGCACCCCGCCCTCTCCGGCGGCACGACGGGGCGGAACGTGCTCAACGCCGCCTACCTGGTGCCGCGCGGCGACTCCGAGGAGTTCGTGGAACTCGTGGACCGCACGAAGGACGACGTGCCGGGGCTGCGCGTGGAACTCACCGGGCCCTGGGCGGCGTACTCCTTCGCGGGGGAGGAGGCATGACGGTCGTCGAACGCCGTGAGATCGCCCTGGTCGACCTGCTCGACCGGCTGCTGGCCGGCGGTGTCGTCATCACCGGGGACATCACCCTGCGCATCGCCGACGTGGACCTCGTCCGCATCGACCTGAACGCGCTGATCAGCTCGGTGAACGCCCAAGTGCCGTCGCCCTTCGAGGAGTAGCCGTGGCCCCGCGCAAGCGACTGGATCTGGAACCCGACACGGTCGAGCGGGACCTGGTGAAGCTCGTGCTCACCGTCGTGGAACTGCTGCGCCAGCTCATGGAGCGGCAGGCACTGCGCCGCTTCGACGAGGGGGACCTGAGCGAGGAGCAGGAGGAGCGGATCGGTCTCACGCTCATGCTCCTGGAGGACCGCATGGCCGAGCTGCGCGACCGGTACGGACTGCGGCCCGAGGACCTGAATCTGGACCTCGGCCCGCTGGGACCCCTGCTTCCCCGGGAGTGACGCTTCGGGAACGACGGGGGAGAGGTCCGCAAGGAGAGCTGGTGAATCAGCCCTCCTTGCGGCACAGGATCTCCCCGTGCAGGACCGCGAACCAGCCGTCGTGCCGCTCGCCCCACTCCCGCCATGCCGCCGACACGGCCCGCAGCCGCTCCTTGGTCACGTGTCCGCCCGCGACGGCGCGCTCGGCGTACGCCGACGCCAGGGTGCGGTCGGCCCAGAGCCCGCTCCACCAGGCGCGCTCGTCCTCGGTGGCGTAGGTCCAGGTGCCGGAGGTGGCCGTGACGTCGGTGAAGCCGGCCGCCAGCGCCCAGGACCGCAGCCGGCGTCCGGCGTCCGGCTCGCCCCCGTTGGCGCGGGCGACCCGCCGGTACAGGTCCAGCCAGTCGTCCAGCCCCGGCACCCGCGGGTACCAGGTCATCGCCGCGTAGTCCGCGTCGCGGACGGCGACGTACCCGCCCGGCTTCGTCACCCGCCGCATCTCCCTCAGCGCCTGCACGGGGTCCCCCACGTGCTGGAGCACCTGGTGGGCGTGGACGACGCAGAACGTGTCATCGGGGTGGTCGAGGGCGTGCACGTCGGCCACCGCGAAGTCGACGTTGGTCAGGCCCCGCCCGGCGGCCGTGGCGCGGGCCTGCTCCAGGACGCCGGGCGCCCGGTCGACACCCGTGACGTGCCCTTGGGGGACCAGGGCCGCCAGGTCGGCGGTGATGGTGCCGGGACCGCAGCCGATGTCGAGGATCCTCATGTGCGGCCGGAGCGAGCCGAGCAGGTAGGCCGCGGAGTTGGCGGCGGTGCGCCAGGTGTGCGAACGCAGCACGGACTCGTGGTGCCCGTGTGTGTAGACGGCCGTCTCCCGCTTCGGCATGGCTGTACCCCTTCTCGTCCCCTGACCCCGTGGGCCCGCGGCCCCGGGCGGTACGGATCACGGTACGCCTCCGTGCCGGATGGTGAGACCCCCGATTTCAGCATCCGGACAGACGAGGGCGGGTGGTCAGTCTCCGGGCAGCGGCCGGTACACCGCCAGCGCCTCGGGCAGCTTCTCCAGCCACAGATCGTCCTCCACCTCCGTCACCTCGCCGTCGTGGGCGAGCAGCGTGCCGGGCGCGACACCGGTCAGGCGCAGGCGCTTCACCTGGACCGCGGCGTGGGCGGGGGACCGGGTCAGCGGGCCGGCCAGAGCCGCGGACAGCAGGCGCAGCGCCGGCCTGCGGCCCCCGTGCACCACCCGGACGTCGAGCTTTCCGTCCGTCAGGTCGAGCCGGCGGCCCGGCGCGAGCCCCATGCGGTGGTACGTGCCGTTTCCGGCGAACAGCAGCCACAGCGGGTGGGTGCGGCCCCGCACCACCGCCCGCAGCGGATGGCGGTCGGCGCTCAGCACCTTCAGCGCCGCCAGCACCCCGGCCGGCCAGCCGCCGATCCGGCCGGCCCAGCGCTCGCGCTCGCGCACCAGCTCCGGGTACAGGCCGAGGCTGAAGGTGTTGAGGAAGACGCCCCGCTTGCTCCCGGAGCGGAAGCGGCCCACGTCCACGCGTACGCCGTGACCATGCTCCAGGGCCCGGCCGAGAGCTCGCGCGTCCTCCACGCCGAGGTCGTAGGCGAAGTGGTTCAGCGTGCCGCCGGGCAGTACCGCGAGCGGCAGGCCGCGCCGCAGGGCGACCTCGGCGGCCGCGTTCACGGTGCCGTCGCCGCCGCACACCCCGAGCACCCGGGCGCGGTCCGCCGCCTTCTCCAGCTCGGCCTGGACCTCTCCCGGTTCGCACTCGACGACGTCCGCCTCCGGCAGTACGTCCCGCAGCGCGCCGGCGCGGTCCGCGGTGCCGGAGGCCCGGTTGGCCACGAGCACCAGGCCCGCGCCGCCGGGCAGCGCCGGCAGATCGGCGCGGGGGTGGGGCGGCGGGCCGGTCTGCGCGCGGGTGGGCACCAGGGCCCGTGCCGCGAACGCGACGCCCGCGCCCAGTGCGGCCCCCGCCAGCACGTCGCTCGGGAAGTGGACGCCGGTGTAGACGCGCGAGAGCGCCACCGACGCGGCGACCGGGGCCACCGCCGCGCCCCAGGCCGGGGACTCCAGGGCGACGCCGGTCGCGAAAGCGGCCGCGGACGCCGCGTGCCCGGACGGGAACGACGTGGTGAACGGCTGCCGCTTGAGCCGGCGCATGATCGGGACGGGGTCCAGGACCGGCCGGTCGCGGCGCACCGAGCGCTTGCCCAGGGTGTTGACGGTCAGGGACGCCAGGCTCAGGGAGGCCAGGCCGCGGACGGCTGCCCGGCGGGCCCTCGGGGTGCGGCTCGCGGAGATGGCGGCCGCCGCCGCGCACCACAGCACGCCGTGGTTCGCGGCCCGGCTCAGCCTCGGCAGCACGGGCCCGGCGCCGGGCCAGCGGCGCTCGGCCGCGAACTCGAACAGCCGGCCGTCCAGCGCCGTCAGGCGCTTCAGGACGGCGCGGGCGCCGGTCTTCGGGACGGTGAGGTCGACGTCTGGGCTCATACCGGCACCGTTACCCTGAAGTCGCCGTTTCTTGTGTGCGCGGGGCGGCACACCGGCCGTCGTAGGGACCCTTGCATGCGTCTGCTCCTCATCCGCCACGCCCAGACCCCCTCCAACGTGGACCACCTGCTGGACACGCGGATCCCCGGGCCGGGCCTGACCGAACTCGGCGAACGGCAGGCCGCCGCGCTGCCGGGGGCACTCGCCGGCGAGGACATCGAGGCGCTCTACGCCTCCACGCTGGTCCGCACCCAGCTCACCGCCGGGCCCCTGGCCGCCGTCCGCGGACTCGACGTGATCGTCCGCGACGGCATCCGCGAGGTGTCGGCGGGCGACCTGGAGACGGAGCCGGGCGACTCCGAGCGCGGACAGATCTACATGCGCACGCTGCTGGGCTGGGCCGCCGGTGACCCCCGGACGCGTATTCCCGGCGGCGAGAGCGGCACCGAGGTACTGGCCCGCTACGACGCCGTCGTCGCCGAGGCCACCGCGGACGGCGCCGGAACCGTCGCCATGGTCAGTCACGGCGCGGCCATCCGCCTGTGGACCGCGGTCCGCGCCCGCAACCTCGACGCGGAGTTCGCCGCCACCCACCCCCTGGAGAACACCGGCGTGGTGGTCCTCCAGGGCTCGGCCGACGCCGGATGGACGGCCCTGACGTGGGCGGACGCGATCGTCACCCCGGCGCGGGAGAGCGGCCCGGCGGGACGGCCCGTGGACTTCGGATAAGCGTTTGCCCGGCCCGCGCGGTCGCGACCAGAATGCCTGACCATGGGACATCTGGAAGCCGCGCACCTGGAGTACAGCCTTCCCGACGGGAGGACGCTGCTCGGCGATGTGTCCTTCCGGGTGGGCGAGGGGGCCGCCGTGGCCCTCGTCGGACCCAACGGCGCGGGCAAGACCACCCTGCTCCGCATGGTCTCCGGCGAGCTGAAGCCGCACGGCGGCACCGTGACCGTCAGCGGCGGTCTCGGTGTGATGCGGCAGTTCGTGGGGTCGGTGCGGGACGAGACGACCGTGCGCGACCTGCTCGTGTCGGTCGCGTCGCCGCGGGTGAGGGAGGCCGCGCGGGCCGTCGACGCGGCCGAGCACGCCATCATGACCGTCGACGACGAGGCCGCCCAGCTCCGCTACGCGCAGGCGCTGGCCGACTGGGCGGAGGCGCGCGGCTACGAGGCCGAGACACTGTGGGACATGTGCACCACGGCCGCGCTCGGCATGCCCTACGACAAGGCGCAGTGGCGGCAGGTGCGCACGCTGTCCGGCGGCGAGCAGAAGCGGCTGGTGCTGGAGGCGCTGCTGCGCGGCACGGACGAGGTGCTGCTGCTCGACGAGCCGGACAACTACCTCGACGTGCCCGGCAAGCGCTGGCTGGAGGAGCGTCTGAAGGAGACCCGCAAGACGGTGCTGTTCGTCTCCCACGACCGTGAACTCCTCGCCCGCGCCGCCGACCGGATCGTCTCCCTCGAACCCGGCCCGGCCGGCGCCGACGCCTGGGTGCACGGCGGCGGTTTCGCCACCTACCACGAGGCCCGGCGCGAGCGCTTCGCCCGCTTCGAGGAGTTGCGCAGGCGCTGGGACGAGAAGCACGCGCAGCTGAAGAAGCTGGTGCTGAACCTGCGGCAGGCCGCCACCGTCAGCCATGAACTGGCCTCCCGCTACCAGGCCGCCCAGACCCGGCTGCGCAAGTTCGAGGAGGCCGGTCCGCCGCCGGAGCCGCCGCGTGAGCAGGACATCCGCATGCGCCTGAAGGGCGGCCGCACCGGCGTCCGGGCCGTCACCTGCCAGAGCCTGGAGCTGACCGGCCTGATGCAGCCCTTCGACCTGGAGGTCTTCTACGGCGAACGCGTCGCGGTGCTCGGCTCCAACGGCTCCGGCAAGTCGCACTTCCTGCGGTTGCTGGCCGGCGAGGACGTGGCGCACACCGGCATGTGGAAGCTCGGCGCACGGGTGGTCCCCGGGCACTTCGCCCAGACCCACGCACACCCCGAGCTGGTGGGCCGCACCCTGCTGGACATCCTGTGGAAGGAGCACTCCCAGGACCGCGGTGCCGCCATGTCCCGGCTGCGCCGCTACGAACTGACCGGCCAGGCCGAGCAGACCTTCGACCGGCTCTCCGGCGGCCAGCAGGCCCGGTTCCAGATCCTGCTGCTGGAGCTGGCGGGTGCCACCGCCCTGCTCCTGGACGAGCCGACCGACAACCTCGACCTGGATTCCGCCGAGGCCCTCCAGGAAGGCCTGGAGGCCTTCGAGGGCACGGTCCTCGCGGTCACCCACGACCGCTGGTTCGCGCGCTCCTTCGACCGGTTCCTGGTCTTCGGCAGCGACGGCCGGGTCCGCGAGACCCCGGAGCCGGTGTGGGACGAACGGCGGGTGCGGCGGGCGCGGTAACGCACGTCTGCCGCCGCCGGGCCGCTCACTGCCGGCGCAGGACGGCGCCCAGACCGCCCGTCGGCACGTCCTCGCCGGCGGCGGCGGGGTCCAGGGACAGGGCCGTGGCGTCCTGGCAGACCGCCGAGCGGAGCAGGGCGTCGTCGGCCCGGGCCGGCCAGGAGTGCCGCTCGCCGAGGGCCTTCAGCTCCGTACGGCGCACGGCCAGCTGGTCGGCGTCCTCGCCGATCCACACCTCGCGGTGGGCGTCGGCGCCGTCCGGGCGGATCAGCAGTTCCTCAAGACGGTGCTCGCGGGCCGCCTCGACCAGCGCGGACACCCCCTCGGCGGCCCCCGACCGGCCCTCGTCGTCCGGCGTCCTGGCCGCGCGGAACCGGTCCAGCTCGGACTCGACACGCCGGTGCACGTGCTCGGCGCGGATCCGCTCCACGTCCTCGTCCAGCAGCCGGCTGCCGGTGCCGTGGGCGGCCTCCGCCACGCGGTCGTGCAGCCGCTTCGGCAGCCGCTCGCGCACCTCGCGCCGCTCCCGTTCCTCGCCGACCAGGATCAGCAGGTCGGCATCCGTCTCCTCCTGGCAGACGCTGAGCGCGTCGGCGATCTCCGCCGCGTTGTGCTCCCAGGTGTTCTCCACCTTCAGCTGGAAGTGCCGCTCCGACCAGTCCACACCGCCCGTCCGGTGGATGGGCCACTCCAGTCCCACCACCGTCCCCGCGTCCTCCCGGCCCAGCGAGCTGCGCAGCTCGAAGTCCGCGCCCCTGCGGTCGACGTACGCGACGATCGCGACCGGATCCTCACCCGCCAGGTCCAGCAGCGGCGCCACGCGCGGCAGCGGCGCCCACTCCGCCCGGCTGCCGCCCCGCGGCGGGCGGGCCAGCAGCGGGTCGAGCACGACCGCGCCGGCCCGCGCGAACAGCACCCGCCCGTGCGGATCGGGGACGTGGCGAAGCTCCCGTACGGCCTCCTCCACCGCTCGGCAGGTGGCCTCGTCCGCGCCCTGCCGTGCCAGCTCGCGCCCCATGGCCCGGGCCGTCAGCTCCAGCTGGTGGGCCGTGTCCTCCGCGTGCCGCGAGGTGTCGACGTACACGGAGGCCCAGGGGCCCGGCTGTTCGTACAGTGGATGCAGAAAGGCGAGATCCATGGCTCCCTCCCGGGGACCGTTCGGTGGCGCCGCACGCCGGGCGGGTACCCGGACCGCAGGTACGAACACGACGAACGGGGCACCACCATGAACGGAGTCGACCCGGGACGGCTGGACGACCAGCAGCTGATGAAGGAGCTGGAGACGATCCACCGCACGCGCCACGACACGCTGCTGTACGGCTCGAACGACGCGCTGCGCGCCCACAACGAACGCATGGCACAGCTCGAGGGCGAGTACCTGCGCCGCAACCCGCGCCGCCCGGTCGCCGCCGGCCGCACCCGCGAGGGGGCCCGGGAACGCGGATGCGGGGAGTCGGCGACTCCCCGCATCTGAAGAAGGTCCCGGACGCCGGCCGGTCAGCCGGCCTTCTCGGTGAGGACGTCGAGGAAAGCCTCGCAGAACGCTTTCAGATCGTCCGGCTTGCGGCTCGTGATCAGCTTGTTCGGGCCGTGGTCGCAGATCTTCACCTGCTCGTCGACCCAGATGCCGCCCGCGTTGCGGATGTCCGTCCGCAGACTCGGCCACGAGGTCAGCACCCGGCCCCGTACGACATTCGCCTCGACCAGCGTCCACGGCGCGTGGCAGATCGCGGCCACCGGACGGCCCTGCGCGAAGAACGCCCCCACGAACGCCACCGCCTTCTCGTCCATCCGCAGGAAGTCCGGGTTGGCCACGCCGCCCGGCAGGACCAGCGCGTCGAAGGAGTCCGGGGAGGCCTCGCCGACGACCGCGTCCACCGGGAACCTGTCGGCCTTGTCCAGATGGTCGAAGGCCTGGATCTCCCCGGACCTCGTCGAGACGAGCACCGTCTCGTGACCGGCGTCCTTCGCCGCCTTCCACGGTTCGGTGAGCTCGACCTGTTCCACGCCCTCGGGCGCGGTCAGAAATGCGATGCGCATGATGCCTCAACGTCCTTTCGCCGCCCCGGGGACGGGCCCTGCCGTCCCCGGGGCGCCTTTCTCTCGTGGCGCCGGCCGCGGCGTCCCCCGGGCACGGGCCTACGCGCGCTCCTCCCGGGCGGGCGCCTCGGTGTGCGTCAGCTCCCGGGCCAGCTCCTGCACGTTGGCGTAGCGCGCCTTGTGCGGCAGTCGCTGGAGCGCCTCGATCAGCGTGTCGGGCGCGTTCTTGCGCCGGAGCTGGCGGGTCAGCTCGCCCGGACCCGCGGGAAAGGCACTGCGGCCCAGGATCCTGGCCAGTTCCAGGCGGACGGTCTCCAGGGACGCCCGGGAGCCGCCCGGCGCCACCGGTCCGCCCCACACCTCCGGATCGTCCTCGGCGGTCGGCTCCGGGTCGTGCCACTCCTCGCTCCGCGTGGGATGGCCGGACCTCAGAAGCCCCTGCAGCTCGTGCTTCATCTCGTCGTCACGGTGGACACTCAGCCGGTCACTGCCTCGCTGCATGTCTCCCTCCAGATCGTCGGGGGTGGCCACCGCGTACCCGTGCGCGGGGAGCCGACACCGGTTTTCCGGGACGGGATGACACCCGGGGGCGGCCGGTGTCCTGCCCGCCGCAGCGGCGTGTTTGGCGCCCGGGACCGGGGGCAGACGCGGAGCCAGTGCTTCGGACTGGAGGCACGCCCGTGGCAGCGGCGCGACACGCCGCCACGCGCGGCCGTCCGGTCCACGCGCCCGCGTTCCCACGGTGACCGTCCACCCGAGAGGACCGCGAGGGAGCTGCGACGCACCATGCCAACGCGAGCGAGCGCCAGGCACCACCCCCACGACGACGCCCCCGACACCGCGGAAGCCTTCCGCCGGCTCGCCGCACTCCCCCCGGGGGAGCGGCGCAACGAGGTCCGCGACGAGGTTGTCGAGGCCTGGCTGCCGATGGCCGAACGGCTCGCCGGCCGGTTCCGCAGCCGCGGCGAGAGCTCCGAGGACCTGCGCCAGGTCGCCGCGCTCGGCCTGGTCAAGGCGGTCGACCGCTACGATCCCGGGCGCGGCAACGCCTTCGAGAGCTACGCCGTCCCCACCATCACGGGTGAGATCAAACGGCACTTCCGCGACCACATGTGGACGGTGCACGTCCCGCGCCGGGTGCAGGAGCTGCGCAACCGGGTCCGCTTCGCCTCCCAGGACCTCTCCCGGACGATCTCCGGCCGCGGCCCCACCGTCGCCGAGATCGCCGAGCACGCCCACCTCAGCGAGGAGGAGGTGCGGATCGGGCAGGAGGCGCTGGAGAGCTTCACCGCCCTCTCGCTCGACGCGGAACTGCCCGGCAGCGAGGACGGCTACTCCCTGAGCGACAGCCTGGGCTCGTCCGACCCGGCCCTGGACACCGTGGTGGACCGCGAGTCGGTCAGGCCGCGGCTGGCGGCGCTGCCCGAACGGGAGCGGGCCATCCTGTACATGCGGTTCTTCGGCGACATGACGCAGAGCCGGATCGCCGAGCAACTGGGCATCTCGCAGATGCACGTGTCCCGGCTGATCAACCGGTGCTGCGACCGGCTGCGGGAGCAGGTGATGCGGGAGGGCGTGTAGGGGCGGACCCGCTTCCGGGTCGGACCCGCTTCCGGGTCGGACCCGCTTCCGGGTCGGGCCGCCGGCGTCACTCGATAGGTCGTCGGTGTCCCGCCAATGGGGCTCGGCCGCGCGCGACCCGCGGCCCCAGCGGCTGAGATGGCAGCGAAGGGCACGAACCCGTGCCGCCAGCCGCCGTCGGTTCCAAGGAGCCCCGCTCATGCGCCGTACCGTCCCCCGCGCCCTGCCCGTCGCCGTCCTGGCCGGAGCCATAGCGGGCGGCGCCGCGTCGGCCGCCTTCGCGAGCCCGGTCGCGCCGGTCGGCGCGCACGCTCGTCCCCCCGCCCTGCGGCACGCCGCGCACACCGCCCACGCCCCGCGGACCGGCGAGGGCGCCGCCGTCACCGTCGTGTGCGGCCCGGACGGTGCCGCCTTGCGCGCCGCGGACGAGGCCTGCGCGCCGGCAGCCGGATCCGGCGCTGACAGGCGCGGTGGGGCGTCCGATGTCCCGTCCGGTACGGCCCGCGCCAGACTGTCCGGGGGCGCTGTCCCGTCGGACGCTGCCCGCGCCAGGCCGTCCGGGGGCGCCCTCCGCGACGCGGCGGCCGCGGCACCGGCCCAGGCCCCGGCGGACACGTCGCGGGACCCGGACCTCAAGGACGCGCCGGCCAACGACCCGTTCCGCCCCGAGTCCGGGCAGTTCTCGCTCCGTGACCCGGCTTCGGGCCGGTTCGGGCAGTCGTCGCCCCGTGACCCCGCCCCGGGCCGGACCGCGCAGATCCCGCCCCGCGACCCGGCCCCCGGCCAGGTCCCGCGCGATCCGGCCCGCGAGACGTTCCGCGACGTACCCGCCTACGACCCTTCCCGGACCCAGGTCGCGCCGGATCTCAACGGCTCCTCCGACCCTTCCCGGCCGCAGGATTCGTTCGGACCTCAGGTCCTGCCGGGCCCGAACGCCTCCGTCGACTCTTCCCGGCCGCAGGACTTGTTCGGAACCCAGGTCCTGCCGGGCCCCAACGCCCCCTACGACCCTTCCCGGCCGCAGGACTCGTTCGGAACCCAGGTCCTGCCGGGCCCGAACGCCTCCGTCGCCCCTTCCCGGCCGCAGGATTCGTTCGGACCCCAGATCCCGCAGGGCCCCAACGCCCCCTACGACCCCTCCCGGCCGCAGGACTCCCGGGACCCCTCCCGCGACCCTTCCCGCGCCCCGTCCCGAGGTCCGGACTCCAGCGGCCCGTCCCGTGACGACGGCTCGTGGGACTCCTCCCGCGGCCAGTTCGGCAACGGCGCTGACCGCGACCCCGCGGGCCGCGACCCCTCACGCGAGGCGGCGCAGCACGGTGTGCAGGCCGGTGCGGGCGGTTCGTTCACCGGTTCCCTGCCGGCCCTGATCGGCGGCGGCGCGCTGATCGCGGCGGCGCTCGGCGGGGCGGTCCACCGGGTGTGGCGGCGCGGGCGGGCCGAGGCCTGACCGGGCAGCCGGAGGCCGTGCGGGGACGCGGGCCCGTGTGACCAGCCCGAGCCGGCCGGGTGGCCTTGGGACGGCGCCGCCCTGGGTACACGGAGCCCCGAAGGCACGGCCGGCGCCGTGCGGACGGACCCGCCCCCGGACACCGGGTGGCGGGCCGGGCGCACGCGGCCGGTACGGACCCGGCGGCGGCACGACTCGGCGGTGCCGCACGGCATCTTCGCGGAGGTACCCATGCGGCGGACGGACCCGGAAGGCCACGGCCCCGTCCGCTACGGTCCGTCGGCCCTCCCCGACGACGGACTGCCGGTGCTGCCGGAGGTGTCCGCCGCGCTCGCCGGGGCCGCGAACCGGACCCGGCGCGGACCGATCGGCGGCGGCACCGAACTGCTGGACGCCGCCTGCGGGTACTGGCTGCGACGCGGACTGCCCACCCGGCCCGGCCGGGTGGCGGCCGCACCCGGCGCACCCGCCCTGCTGCTCGCGCTGACCGCCACGCTCGGCGGCGACGTCCTGGTGCCCCGGCCCTGCGCGGCCTGGTGGGCGCCGTACGCGCGCCTGCTGGGCACCCCCGCCTTCCCCGTGGCGACGCCGGCCGAGTGCGGCGGTGTCCCCGACCCGTACGCCCTGCTGGAGACCGTCCGCCGAGTCCGCGCCGAGGGCGGCGACCCCCGGCTGCTCGTGCTGTCCGTCGCCGACGACCCCACCGCCACCGTGGCACCGCCGGAGGTGCTGCACGAGACCGTCGAGGCCGCCACGGCCGAGGGACTGCACCTGGTCAGCGACGAGACCTGGCGCGACACCGTGCACGCGCCGCACGAGACGGTGCTGCTCAGTCCCGCCGAGATGCTGCCCGACCGGGTCACCGTCGTCACCGACCTCGCCGGCCCGTTCCTGCCCGCCGGCTGGCCCGCCGCGATCGCCCGCTTCCCCGCCGGCGCCACCGGCGAGGCCCTGCACGCGCGGGTGCTCGACGTCCTCACCGCACTGGACGCCCGTGTCGCCGAACCGGTCGCCGCCGCGGCCGCCCGCGTCCTCGACGAACCCGGGCCGGTCACCGCGCGCCTGGCGGCCTCGGTACGCCTGCACGCACGCGTGGCGCGGGCCGTCCACGCGGCCCTGGTCGCCGCGGGCGCGCTCGCCCTGCCGCCGCAGGCCGGCCGCCACCTCTACGCCGACCTCGGCCCGCTGCGCTCCGCGTTCGACGCCCACGCGGTCGGCGACGCACAGGAGTTGGAGGACTTCCTCACCACCCGCCTGGAACTGCCCGTGCACGGCGGCCACCGCTTCGGCGACGACCTCGGCGCGCTGCGCGTGCGGCTGTCCACCGCGGAACTCCTCGGCCGCACCGACGAGGAACGCGCGGAATGCCTCCTGTCCCCCGAGCCGTTGGAACTGCCACACGTGCAACGCGCGTTGCTCTCCTTGAGGTCGGTACTCGACGATCTCCGCGACGACGCTCAGCGATGGGAGCCCCCTCGATGACGCAGCAGTCCGAGTCGACCACGTCCACGAGCACCCCCGCCCAGGAGGCCGACGATCCCGCGGCCTCGTCCCTCCTGACCTCCCCGCCCGCCCCGTTCCCGCCGCTGGCCGAACCCCGGCCGCTGGCGGAGCGGCGGGTGTGGCCGCGCACCTTCCACGACCGGCTCACCGCCCCGCTGCCCGGCCTGAAGGCCTTCGCCCGGTTCGCCCGCGAGGGCGCCCTGCGGCCGGACAAGGAGGCCCTCGCCGACATCCCGCTGCTGCCGTACCGGCCCGCCGATCTGCCCCGCGTGGACACCCGTACCGTCGCCGTCAGCTGGGCGGGGCACGCGAGCTGGGTGGTCCGGATCGGCGGGCTGACCGTGCTGACCGACCCGGTGTGGTCCCGCCGCATCATCGGCACCCCGGCCCGGGTCACGCCCGTCGGCGTGGCCTGGGAGGCGCTGCCGCCCGTCGACGCGGTCGTCATCAGCCACAACCACTACGACCACCTGGACGCGCCCACCCTGCGCCGACTCCCGCGCGATACCCCGGTGTTCGTGCCGGCCGGACTCGGCCGCTGGTTCCAGCGGCGCCGGTTCACCCGCGTCACCGAACTGGACTGGTGGGAGGCGGCCGAACTGTCCGGAGTCCGCCTCGACTTCGTCCCCGCCCACCACTGGTCCAAGCGCACCCTCACCGACACCTGCCGCAGCCTGTGGGGCGGCTGGGTGCTCACCGACCCCGACGGGCAGCGCGTGTACTTCGCCGGCGACACGGGCTACGGCCACTGGTTCTCCCGCATCGGCCGCCGCTACCCCGGCATCGACCTCGCCCTGCTCCCCATCGGCGCCTACGACCCCCGCTGGTGGCTCAGCGACGTCCACTGCGACCCGGAGGAAGCCGTCCAGGCCGTCCAGGACCTCGGCGCCCGGCACATGGCGCCCATGCACTGGGGCACCTTCGTCCTCTCCGCCGAACCCCTCCTGGAACCCCTGACCCGGGTCCGCAGGGCCTGGCAGGAGGCCGGCCTTCCCCGGGAACGGCTGTGGGACCTTCCGGTGGGCGCCTCCCGGGTCCTGGAGTAGCGGCCGGTCGCCGCCCCCACGCGTTCGGAGCCCCCGCCGAGGTCAGTGCGAGCGGTGGACCGGGATCAGCCGGCGCAGGCGGCGCCAGACGGAGGGGGCGGCGCCCAGCAGGACGGTCAGCGCGATCGCGCTGACCACGCCTTCCCAGGGCTCCTCGAACAGGGAGCCGCCGAGGATGCCGATCAGCTGGTACGTCACCGCCCAGGCCAGGCACGCGGGGAGATTGCCGCGGGAGAAGCGGCGCAGCGGCCACTTCGCCAGCAGGCAGGCCAGCATCACCGGTATGCGGCCCGCCGGGACGAGGCGGGACAGGACCAGGACCGCGACCCCGTGCTCGGTCAGCTTCCGCTGCGCCTGCGTGAGCCGGTCCTCCGGGGCGCGCGTGCGGATCGCCTCCAGCCAGCGCGAACCGTTCCTCGACCCCAGCCCGCGCCGCCCCAGCCAGTACAGCGCCGCGTCCCCGAGGAACGCGGCCAGCGACGCCGTCAGGAACACCAGCGCCAGCGAGAACGGCGCCGTCTGGTGCAGGGCGACCACCGCCGCCGAACTGACCAGCGCGCCCGTCGGCACCACCGGCACCAGCGCCCCGATCAGCACCAGCAGGAACAGCGAGGGATACCCGAGCGCCTGCTGGGTGGACTCGGGCGGCACCACCGAGGTCACGGCGGCGGCGACACGTATCACCGGGCGCCCTCCAGGCGCACGCTCTCCCCGTGCCCGAGCCGGTGCACCGCGACCCCCGGCGCACGCTCGGCGGCGAGGCGCGCGAACTCGTCACCCGGCGCATGGAACTCATGGGGGCGCACGGCGTCCATCCCGATCGGCCAGTACGTGCCGTAGTGCACCGGCACTGCGCTCCCCGGCGCCAGCCGGGCCAGCGCCTGCGCCGCCCGTCCCGCGTCCAGATGCCCCGCGCCGAGGTACGGTCCCCAGCCGCCCACCGGCAGCAGCGCCGCGTCGACCGGCCCGACCTCCTCGGCCATCGTCTCGAACAGGCCGGTGTCCCCGGCGAAGTACGTCCGCGCCTCGCCCTCGACGACGTAGCCGAGCGCCGGCGAACGGTGCCGCCCGACCGGCAGCCGGCGCCCGTCGTGCCGGGCCGGCACCACCCGTACGACGACACCGCCGACCTCGACCCGGTCACCGGGCGTCACCTCGGTGATCCGCAGGTGGGCGAGCCGGCGCAGTCCCGCGACCGCCCCGAGTGCGCCCCGGGGCACCAGCAGGCGCGTGCCCGGCTCCAGCCGGGCCAGGGAAGGTACGTGCAGATGGTCGGCGTGCAGGTGGGAGACCAGGGCCACGTCCGCGTGCCAGGCGGTGGGCGGCGGTGGCGCGCCGCGGCGGCGGCGCAGGTGCGCGAGCCGGCGGGCGAACAGGGGATCGGTCAGCACGCGGACGTCCGAGTCCTCGACCGTGCAGGTGGCGTGACCCCACCAGGTGATCTCCACCGGCACTTCTTTGCCTCCTTCGTGCGACTCCCCCTGAGCCTACGGGCAGGAGTAGGGTCGGCGGCGGAAACCCGGAGGTGAGGGGGGACGCCATGGGAGAAGTGCGGGATGCCCCCGGCGGGGGCGCTCCGGCGGCCGTCCGCGTCACGGCGATCGCGAGCCTGACACCCCTGGAGGAGCTGAACGACGACCCCTTCCTGGTGGACTCCCGCGGCCAGCACGCGATGTGCGCCCGCTGGGCGGCCGAGCACGGTTACGTGATCGCGCGGGAACTGCTCGTCCGGGGGCTGCGGGCCGACCACCTCGCCCTGTGGGAGGGAGTGCGCCCGGGCGTGGACCTGTTCGTCGCGCCCAGCCGGCGGGTGCTGGAGCGGGCGCTGTCCTCCGTGGAGGAGTTCACCGCGGAGTGCGCGCGACGCGGGGTCCGGGTGGAGACGGTGGGCCAGGCCGAGCCCGCGTACGACGCCCAGATGAAGGCCCACGTGCACCGCCGCCTCTCCATGCCGACCGCCGGCTACGACGGCCGCTGACCCAGCCACCCCCGCCCACACCGTCCACCGACGACGGCCCGGTCACACGGGCCGATGGCCCCGTACCAGCCGCTCGGCTCCGTGGTGCGCCGGTCCTGCGAGCGGGGCGGCCGGTCGGCCGAGGGCCAGGACGACGAAAGGGGGAGTGCCCGGCTCCGGTGGGCCGGTGCCGCGCGGTCGGAGGTGCCGCAGGCCGGGACCGAGGGCCAGGGACTCGGCGCGTCCGACGGCCCGGACCGCGCCCCGCACCGTCTCCGGACGCCCATCGCGTCACCGGTGCGCTCGGCGCCGTCGGCGCGGCGGGGCTGAGCGCGGGTGCGTCGGCGACCGCCGGTGGCGGGGCCGCGATGATGGGGTGTTACCACAGGTCACGGGGGTTTGTGGGGGTGTATGACAAGCTGGGGTGGGTCCGCGTGGAGGCGCGGGGCGTGGGCGGGAACGGAGGATGTGCCGGCATGGGTGGCGGGCGGCGATGGCGGCGGGCCGCCAGTCAGGTCGGGCGCAGTGTCGCCGTGTGGGCCGTCTCCACGGTCACCCTGCTCGTGCTCGCCGGGATCCTGCCGGACTTCCAGTTGCAGTCGCCCGACGGCGACAGCGCCACCACCGTCGCCGTGACCGCCGCGCTCGGCGCGGGCGCCTTCGGTGTGCTGTCCGCCGTGGTGTGGCCGCTGCTCGTCCGGCTGCTGCTGCTCGTGCCCGCGCTGGTCCTCGGGCTGCTGGTGTTCTTCCTCAACGGCTCACTGCTCCTGCTCGCCCTGCGCATCACCCCCTCCGGACAGGCCGAGGCGGCCCCCGAGACCGCCGTCATCGTGGCCGCGGTGATGTCCGCGGTCGCCTCCGCCACCGGCGCCGCCCTCGCCGTGCGCGACGACGACGCCTACCGGCGCCGGCTCCACCGGCTCGCCGACCGCCGCCGCAGACGGCTGCCGCCCTGCTCGTCGACCCCCGGCACCGTCGTCGTCCAGCTCGACGGCGTCGGTCACGACGTGCTGCGGGACGCGGTGGACGAGGGCCTGATGCCGACCGTCGCCCGATGGCTCGGCGCCGGCGAGGGACAGCCCACCCACCGGCTCACCCCCTGGCGCACCGACTGGTCCAGCCAGACCGGCGCCAGCCAGCTCGGCATCCTGCACGGAACCAACCACGACGTCCCCGCCTTCCGCTGGTACGAGAAGGACACCGGCGAGGTGATGGTCTGCAACCGCCCGAGCAGCGCCGTCGAACTCCAGCGCCGAGCCGTGCGGCGCACTGGCGACGGCGGACTGCTCACCGCCGACGGGGCCAGCCGCGGCAACCTCTTCGGCGGCGGCGCCGGCGAACTCGCGCTCGTCCTGTCGGTCGCGGCCCGCCGCGACCGCGCCAGCCGCTCCCGCGCGGGCTACTTCGCCTACTTCTCCGACCCCGCCAACGCCGTCCGCACCTTCCTGTCCTTCGTCGCCGACGCCGGCCGCGAGATCGGCCAGTCCCTGCGCGCCCGGCTCCGCGAGGAGCGCCCGCGTGTCTCCCGCGGCGGCCTGTACCCGCTGATCCGCGCCTTCGCGACGGTCGTCGAACGGGACGTCGTCGTGGCCGCGGTGATGGGCGACCTGCTCGCCGGGCGCACCGCCGTCTACGCCGACCTGGTGGCGTACGACGAGGTGGCCCACCACTCCGGGCCGCACAGCCGTGACGCGGCGCAGGTGCTGCGGCGTCTGGACCGCTCGCTGGCGCTGATCGAGAAGGTCGCCGAGCACGCCCCGCGTCCGTACCGGTTCGTCCTCCTGTCCGACCACGGACAGAGCCCCGGCGAGACCTTCCGCTCCCGCTACGGTCTGACCCTGGGCGACCTGGTCCGGGCCGGCTGCGGCCTGTCCGTGCCGCGCCGGGCGGGAAGGACGCGCAGTGGCGCCGAGGCACGGGCCGCCGTTCGGGCCGCGCTCGGCCGCCCGGTCGAGGAGAGCGGTGAGGACCGCCGGCCCGCCCGCCGCTCGGAGCCCGTCGTGCTGGCCTCCGGCAACCTCGGTCTGGCCTCCTTCCCGGACGTGCCGCACCGCATGAGCCAGGAGGAGATCGACGCCCGCCATCCCGCGCTGCTGTCCACGCTCGCCGACCACCCGGGTGTCGGCTTCCTGCTCGTGCGCAGCGAGGAGCACGGCGGTGTCGTGCTCGGCGCGCGCGGCGTACGGATACCGCTGGCCGAACTCGACACCGACCCCGGCCCGCTCGCCTTCTTCGGCCCCGGCGCAGCCGACGCCGTACGCCGCACCCACTCCTTCCCGCACACCGCCGACATCATGGTCAACTCCACCCACGACCCGGCCGACGGAGAGGTCCTCGCCTTCGAGGAGCAGATCGGCTCCCACGGCGGCCTCGGCGGCGCGCAGGGCCGCCCGTTCCTGCTGTCGCCGCTCGACTGCTCCCCGCCGGTCCAGGAGGGCGAGGACCTCGTCGGTGCCGAGCACGTCCACCGCGTGCTGCGGCGCTGGCTGCACGAGGCCGCCGGGACCGGGGCGCCGCTCACCGCGGAAGCGGAGGAACGGGCCGCCTGACCCCCTGGTCCGGCGGTCAGTAGTGCGGCCAGAAGCCCGACCGGACCCGGCCGAAGTCGCTCATCATCATGACCGCGGGCGCCATGCCGCCCGGGCCGTGCGGCCGGTCGCTGAACGACACCACCGTGTCCAGCGAGCCGGTCAGCGTGATCAGCTTCTGCAGGGTGACCTGGTCGTCGCGGAACTCCCGCGCCGGCAGCCGGCCGTGCGCGGCCCGCAGCACCTCGATGTGCTGCTTCAGCCGCTTCGTCGCCGTGTCGCGGTCGCGGTCGTACAGGTCGTCCAGGGCGTGGAAGGTGACCTCGCTGGTCCACAGGCCCATCGCGTGCACGGCCACGGTCTCCTCGGTGAGGGTGAGGTCCGCGGCCAGGCCGAGTTCGTGCCGGTGCCCCGCGCGGGTGACGGTGTCGACGTACTGCACGGCCCCGGTGCCCAGGGGGTGCGGCTCGCTGCCCGGCGGCACGGTCAGTTCGAGGACGATCCAGTACGTCTCCCCGAATGCGAGGTCGGGCGCGAAGATGCGGATGCCGGTCTCCTCGGTGATGAGGTCCGGGAGGGCCTCGGCGCCGTAGTCCCGCTGTGCGCGCTTGGCCGCCTGGGCCGCCTCCCGCAGCACCGCCGCCCGTGCGCGCGGGTCGGTGACCAGGTCGTGGCCGTACAGGTGCCGGATCTCCACGTCGGGGGCGATGTCGAGGCGGAGTTGGATGTCGATGGCGGCCAGGTGGTCGCGCCGGTTCAGGTCGGCGAGCAGGTCCGTGCCCACCTGCTCGGGCCGGGTGACGAACGTCGCGTGACCGCCGGCCAGCCCGGCCAGCGCCGCCAGTTCGGGCATCCGGGCGTCGGAGCCGAAGCCGAAGCACGACACGGTGAGGTCGCCGCGGAGCTTGGCCGCGATGTTCGTGCGGATCCTGACCCAGTCCAGTTCGCCGGAGGTCGGGCCGCCGTCGGAGAAGAGGTACAGGCAGTTGACCGTGCCCCCGCCGAGGGCGTTCCGGCCGATCTCGTCGATGCCGTACTGCACACCGAGGTTGATGTCCGTGCCGCCGCCGGCTCTCAGCCCGGCCACCACCTGGGCGAAGCGCTCGCGTGGCAGCTCCCGCTTGGCGGTGGCGGGCAGCACCGTGCGGACGTGGTGCTCGAAGGTGATGACGCCCAGGCAGTCCGTCGGCCGCAGTCGGTCGTAGAGGGTCTGCAGGGCCGCCTTGACGCCGTCGAGCTTCTCGCCGTGCATCGAGCCGCTGGTGTCCACGACGAAGACGAAGTTCACCGGAAGCGGCTCGGCGGGGGCGTCCTCGGGCGGTGCCTCGCCCGCCTTCAGGGTGATCTCCAGGAAGTGGGTCGTCGCCTCGTCGGCCCTGAACTCGCCCTGCGCGGCCGCCAGCCCGTGGCTGACGCCGACGGCCCGGCCGGGCGGGGGACCGGGCACCTGCTCCGTGCGGGCCGCCACGAAGTCGTCGAACCGGATCTGCTCCTGCCCGATGATCACGCCCTGCTCGATGAGATCCCGCACGCCGAGGGGGGAACGGGTGCCGAAGGCGCTGTTGCGGCGGATGAAGAGTCCGTCGTGAGGGAGGGGCCGGCCGGTGCGGCCGAACAGGGGCAGGCGATGGCCGGGCGGCTGGGCGCCATAGCTGATGGTGCGACGTCGCGCGGCGGCACCGAGGTGATCGGTGGCCGCGGATTCGGGAACCGCGTCGCGGGGGCCGCGACGGCGGAGGAACGCATCGCCCTCGTAGCCCTCGTCCTCGGGTGGCGGTGGCCCGGCGGGCCCGCGGGAACCCGGCGGAGGTTGCGCGGCGCTCCGCCTGCGCGCTTGGATCTCCCCGTCGAGTGAGGCGGGGAAGAGCCAGTCGTCCTCGTCCGGAGGCGGAGCGCTCAGACGGCCGATGTGGGCGGTGCCGAGTTCCCCTTCGGACGCCGCCCCCGACCCCCGCAGGGAGAACCGCCCGTCGCGCGGGGCGGACGCCGACCGGATCTCCCGACCCGCCCGCAGCCATCCCCACAGCGGGGCGTCCGGGCTGTCCGGGGCGGGCGGGGTGATCCCGGGGTGCACGATCGCCGTCAGCGGCAGGTTCCAGCGCGCTGCCCCTCGTAGCTCCACCGCCCAGTCCTCGGCGCTCTCCCCGAGCACCGGCCCGGCCGGCAGTCCGATGCGAGCCGCGAAGTCCTGGCACAGCCGCGCGCGCTCGGCGCGTACCGCCCGCCCGGCCGCGGCGGGAGCACCCTCCCGGGGCAGCTCCACCACCAGCAGTGCCAGCCGGTCCTCGCCGCCGGGGCCCATGGGCCCCGGCGCGGCCGAGCCGCCCGGAAGCGGGGCACCCGGCGGGAGCGGCGACTCCTCCGAGGACGACGCCCCCACCGACGACGAGGCACCCTCCACACGAGAGGCCCCCTCCGGTTGTAAAGAGCCTTCCGGAAGAGCGGCCTCCGCCACCGTGGCCGGTTCGCACAGCCGCAGTCCGGCTCCGCAGCGCAGGAGTTGCCACAGCGCGCCGCCCGGTTGGGGGCGCGCGTCGCGCGGGATCCGGCCGCCGGGGTGGATCAGGAGCAGCGCGTCCGGGTGCCGGGCGAGGAGCGCGTCGGCCTCCTCCGCCGTACGGGCCGGCGGCGAGAGCGGGAACAGGTCCGCCCGGGCCGCGGCGGTCAGTGCCTCCCGCAGCGCCTCCTCCGGCTCGTCGTACGACCCACCGCCCGGGCCTCCGCCCGCGACGGTGGCCGACGGGAGGAAGAGGACCGCCTTCCGCTGCTCCCTGTGCCTGCTCCGCTCACTCCGCATGGACATCCTCCGTGGTACGGGTGGGAAGCGGGCACCGCGCCTCGAACTCCGTGCGGGTGCGTACCCCACCGTCGAACATTCCCTCGGCCCGCAACTGGCGCAGCCACGCGTCGAGTTCGCCGCTCAAGCCGGTGCTCTCCACCGACAGCCGCGCGGCCCGGTCACGCCGGTCGGGGTCGCCCGCCAGCAGAAGCAGCTCTATCTTCAGCGCGATGCCGTACGGGTCCCGGCCGTCCAGCTTCAGTGCCTCCTCGACATAGCCGTACGCCACGTCGAGGTTGGACCGGACCAGCGCGATCCTGGCCTTCCAGTACCAGAACACGGACGACTCGCGGTCCAGCCGGGACGCCTCCAGGGCGCGCTCCGCCTGGTCGGCCTCCCCGCTCTCGACGTGCCGGCGCACCGTGGTGAGCCTGCGCTCCGCACCGCCGTCGGCCTTCGCGCGGGCCACCGGGCCGGTGACCACGCGCACCGCGAGGAACAGCACCGCCAGCAGGAACAGCAGCAGCATGCCCACGAGGACCAGGAACTGCCGGACACCCGTGCTTTCGGCGAGGGTGGCGAAGATCCCGAGGATCGCCACGGCGAAGGCGAGCACGACCACGGCCCCGAACAGGGCGGTCGCCTGCGCCGAAGTGAGCGTCCGGAACATCCGCCTGCGGATGATGTCGCGCACGAGGTCCCGGTAGAGCAGGTACAGGACACCGAGAGCGACCCCACCAAATCCCGCGATTCCCCCGAGGACTTGGAAGAGTTCGACCATGGAACGGACTGTAGGGCCTCCCCCTGCCGTCCGGCAGGCGATTCACACACCTTCCACGGCAGGTCGCGGCCTGTTCGGTGGTTGCGCACGGCGCGGATGTGATCGGATGGCGGTTACGGAACCCCGGCAACGGGAACCTTGGCGAAAGGTATGGAACCAACCGTGGCAACCACGCGCACCGCTCACACCGTCTGGGAAGGCAACCTGCTCGAGGGCAACGGCGTCGTCACCTTCGACTCCTCCGGCATCGGCCAGCAGCCGGTGTCGTGGCCGTCGCGCGCCGAGCAGGCGAACGGGAAGACCAGCCCCGAGGAGCTGATCGCAGCCGCCCACTCCAGCTGCTTCTCCATGGCGCTGTCGCACGGCCTCGCCGGCGCCGGCACCCCGCCCACCACCCTGCGGACGAAGGCGGACGTCACCTTCCAGCCGGGCGAGGGCATCACGGGCATCCACCTCAGCGTCGAGGGCACGGTCCCCGGCATCGACAACGACGCGTTCGTCGCCGCGGCCGAGGAAGCCAAGAAGAACTGCCCGGTCAGCCAGGCCCTGGCCGGTACGACGATCACCCTGGACGCGAAGCTCGCCTGAGCCGAGGCCACGTCCGACGATGCCGCGCCCCTCGTCCCGGGCGCGGCATCGGTGTTCCCGGGTAGAGCGGCAGCCGGCGGGTACGCGGCATTGACAACAGCGCACTCAAGTTTTGTGCTGGAGAGCAGGAGGCGCCCGGAAGGGGACGAAGATGGCACGTGCGGTCGGGATCGATCTCGGGACGACGAACTCGGTGGTGGCCCTGCTGGAAGGCGGCGACCCCACCGTCGTCGCCAACGCCGAGGGCGCGCGCACCACGCCGTCGGTCGTGGCGTTCGCCAAGAACGGCGAGGTGCTCGTCGGCGAGGTGGCCAAGCGGCAGGCGGTGACGAACGTGGAGCGCACCGCACGCTCGGTCAAGCGCCACATGGGGGACGCGAACTGGCGCTTCCCGGACCAGGGCTCCGTCGACGGCACCCGCTACCGGGCGCAGGAGCTGTCCGCGCGCGTCCTGCAGAAGCTGAAGCGGGACGCGGAGGCGTACCTCGGCGAGGACGTCACGGACGCGGTGATCACCGTGCCGGCGTACTTCGACGACGCCCAGCGGCAGGCGACGAAGGAGGCCGGGGAGATCGCCGGCCTGAAGGTCCTGAGGATCATCAACGAGCCGACGGCCGCCGCGCTCGCCTACGGCCTGGACCGGGGCGAGGAGCAGACCGTGCTCGTCTTCGACCTCGGCGGCGGCACCTTCGACGTCTCCCTGCTGGAGATCGGCGACGGCGTCATCGAGGTCAAGGCCACCAACGGTGACACCCACCTCGGCGGCGACGACTGGGACCAGCGGATCGTCGAGCACCTGGTCAAGCGGTTCAAGGGCCAGTACGGCGTCGACCTCGGCAACGACAAGATGGCGGTGCAGCGGCTGCGCGAGGCCGCCGAGAAGGCCAAGATCGAGCTGTCGTCGTCCTCCGAGACCACGATCAACCTGCCCTACATCACGGCCTCCGCCGAGGGCCCGCTGCACCTGGACGAGAAGCTGACCCGGGCCCAGTTCCAGGAGCTCACCGCCGATCTGCTGGACCGCTGCCGCAAGCCCTTCCACCAGGCCGTCAAGGACGCGGGCATCAAGCTCTCGGCCGTCGACCACGTGATCCTCGTCGGCGGCTCCACCCGGATGCCGGCCGTGACCGACCTGGTGCGGGAGCTGACCGGCAAGGACCCGCACAAGGGCGTCAACCCCGACGAGGTGGTGGCCGTGGGCGCCGCCCTCCAGGCGGGCGTGATCCGCGGCGACGTCAAGGACGTCCTCCTCCTCGACGTCACCCCGCTGTCCCTCGGCATCGAGACCAAGGGCGGCATCATGACCAAGCTCATCGAGCGCAACACCACGATCCCGACCCGGCGTTCGGAGATCTTCACCACCGCCACCGACAACCAGCCCTCGGTCGGCATCCAGGTCTACCAGGGCGAACGTGAGATCGCCGCGTACAACAAGAAGCTCGGCGTCTTCGACCTCACCGGCCTGCCGCCCGCCCCGCGCGGGGTGCCGCAGATCGAGGTCGCCTTCGACATCGACGCCAACGGGATCATGCACGTCTCGGCCAAGGACCTCGCCACCGGCCGCGAGCAGAAGATGACCGTGACCGGCGGCTCGGCACTGCCCAAGGACGACATCGACCGCATGATGCGGGAGGCCGAGCAGTACGCCGAGGAGGACCGCAAGCGCCGGGAGTCCGCCGAGACCCGCAACCAGGCCGAGCAGCTCGTCTACCAGACGGAGAACTTCCTCCGCGACAACGGCGACCGCGTGCCCGCCGACACCAAGTCGGAGGTCGAGGCCGCCGCCGCCGAGGTGAAAGCCCTCCTGGAGCAGCAGGCGGAGACCCCCGCGCTGCGCACGGCCATCGACAAACTGGCCTCCGTCAGCCAGCGGATGGGCCAGGCGATGTACGCCCAGGCCCAGCAGAGCGGCACGGAGAGCACCGGACCGCGGGCGGCACCGCCCGACGAGGACACGGTGGTGGACGCGGAGATCGTCGACGACGAACGCGACACCAGGGGCGGAGCCGCCTAGGGTCTTTCGCCTGATCCGAACGAGGGGACCCAGGGCTACAGGTCGCTCGACCGCCGGGTGCGGCTCACAGGTTCTCGCGGTACTTCCGCAGCAGCTCGCGGGTCTGCTCGGCGGTGGCGGCGGCGGCCGTCATGCGGTCCAGGACCTCGAGGTGCGCGGAGATCTCCGTGCGGGAGTCCAGGTACAGGGCGCCGGTCAGGTACTCGGTGTAGACCAGGTCGGGCAGCTCCGGCTCGGCGAAGCGGAACAGCGAGAACGGCGCGTACGTCCCCGCGTGCGGCCCCCGCGCGAACTCGGCGACCTGCAGCGTCACCCGGTCCCGCTCGGTGTAGAGGAGCAGCTTGTCCAGCTGCTCGCGCATCACCTCGGGGCGGTCGCTCACCGGCCGCCGCAGCACCGTCTCGTCGATGATCGCCCACAGGTGCGGCGGATCGGCCCGCTCCAGCAGCCGCTGCCGGGCCATCCGCAGCGACACGTGCCGCTCGACCGCGTCCGGCCTGCGCTGCCCGACCGTCCCCGCCTCCAGAACCGCCCGCGCATAGTCCTCCGTCTGGAGCAGTCCCGGTACGAAGTGCGGCTCGTAGGAGCGGATCAGCCGGGCGGAGCCCTCCAGGCTCACATACAGGCTGAACCACTCCGGCAGCACGTCGTGGAACCGCTGCCACCAGCCCGGCGCGTTGGCCTCCTCGGCCAGCGCGACGAACGCGGCGGCCGCCTCGTCGCCCACCCCGTAGGCGCTCAGCAGCATCTGCACGTACGGGATCTTCAGCGCGACCTCGGCCGTCTCCATCCGCCGTACCGTCGCGGGGGCCACCCGCAGGACGCGCGCGGCCGCCTCGCGTCCCAGTCCGGCCTTCTCCCGCAGTTCCTGAAGCCGTTTGCCGAGCACCACCTGGCCCACGGTGGGCGCCGCCCGCCGCTCACTCACGCCATGCACCCCGGCTCTCTCCCGCCCACGACGAGTGAAGGTACTCGACGGTGGCCGGATCGGCGGGCAGGAACGTCTCGATCGCCAGCTCCGCCACCGTCACGTCCATGGGCGTGTTGAAGGTGGAGATGGAGGAGACGAACGACAGCACCCGCCCGTCGTGCTCGATCCGCAGCGGCAGCGCGAAGTACGGCACCTGCCCGGGCGGCTCCGCCGTCTCCGGCGTGCCCCGCGGCACCGGGTAGGCCGCCACCTCCTCGTACAGCTCGCGCAGCGCGGCCGAGCGGTGCAGCGCGACCTGCCGCTCCATCTGGGCGAGCAGATGCCCGCGCCACTCGCGCAGATTGCGGATGCGCGGCGCCAGACCGTCCGGGTGCAGGGTCAGCCGCATGGCGTTCAGCGGTGCGGTGAGCAGCCGTTCCGGGATGCCCTCCAGCAGCATCGTGATGCCCCGGTTCGCGCTCACCACGTCGTACGTCGCGTCGACCACCAGCGCCGGATACGGCTCGTATCCCCGGATCAGCCGCTCCAGGCCCTCGCGCAGCGGGCCGAGCGCCGGGTCCTCCAGCGGGGTCTGCCGGTACCTCGGGGCGTAACCGGCGGCCAGCAGCAGGGAGTTGCGCTCCCGCACCGGCACCTCCAGGTGTTCCGCCAGCCGCAGCACCATCTCCTCGCTCGGCCGGGACCGTCCGGTCTCGACGAAGCTGATGTGCCGGGCCGAGGAGTCGGCGCGCAGCGCCAGTTCGAGCTGGCTGATCCGCCGCCGCTCCCGCCAGGACCGCAGCAGCGGGCCCACGCCCTGGGCTGCGGGGGCGGTGGGGGACGCGGTGGTGCCGGACGCGACAATGGCCATACGCACGACCGTAGTCGAGGAGGGGGCGTATGACCGAGCCGTGGAAGCCGTCCTGGGAGGCGACGGCGGTGTACCGCGCCAGAGTGCGCGGCTGCCTGCTGGGCGGCGCCGTCGGGGACGCGCTCGGCTATCCGGTCGAATTCGACTCCCTGGAGCGGATCCGCGCCGTGCACGGTCCGCGCGGCGTGACCGGCCTGGTGCCCGACGGGGACGGCGCGGTGGGCCGGATCACCGACGACACCCAGATGACCCTGTTCACCGTGGAGGGCCTGCGCCAGGCCCACGAGCGCGAGCGGCTGCGGGGCATCGGCGGCGGCTGGCCCCGCCTGGTGCGCTGGGCCTACGAGCGCTGGCTGGAGACCCAGCGCAGGCAGGGCCCCGAGGACACTGAGATGGCCGGGCCCGCCGGGGGCTCCTACGAGGGTCCGCGCGGCGGACTGATCACCG
The DNA here is from genome assembly GCF_053601495.1 of Streptomyces sp. NPDC004721. Taxonomy (NCBI): domain Bacteria; kingdom Bacillati; phylum Actinomycetota; class Actinomycetes; order Kitasatosporales; family Streptomycetaceae; genus Streptomyces; species Streptomyces sp. NPDC004721. Next base: position 2,053 of record NZ_JBSGBZ010000077.1, on the reverse strand, counting down.
AGCGGTGGCTGTACGCCCGCCGCGCCCCTGGAAACGCCTGCCTGTCCGGGCTCGCCCAGGACTTCGTGCCCGATCCGGCGGCCGAACTCGGCCCGCCCGGCCCGGTCAACTCCGACTCCAAGGGCTGCGGCACCGTGATGCGCTCGGCGCCCTTCGGGCTGACCCGCACCGACCCCGCCACCGCCTTCGGCATGGCCGCCCGCTGCGCCCAGACGACCCACGGCCACCCCACCGGTTACTACGCGGCCGGCGCGCTCGCCGCGATCGTCGCGTACCTCGTGTCCGGGGACTCCGTGGAGGGTGCGGTCCTGCGCGCGCTGCGGCTGCTCGCCCGCCATGCAGGGCACGAGGAGACCAGTGCCGCCCTGGAACAGGCCCTCGACCTGGCCGCACAGGGCACTCCGACGTCCGAGAGGCTTCAGCGGCTCGGCGCCGGATGGGTCGCCGAGGAGGCCCTCGCCATCGGCGTCTACAGCGCCCTGGCCGCCCCACGCGTCGAGGACGCCCTGCTGCTCGCCGTCAACCACTCGGGTGACAGCGACTCCACCGGATCCATCTGCGGAAACATCCTCGGCGCCCGGCACGGCGACCACGGCCTGCCGCACACCTGGGTGGAACACGTCGAGGGCCGCGCCAGGATCGCCGCCCTGGCGGACGACCTCGCGGCCGAGTGCGTGGCCGGCTGAGCCTAGGGCCTCTCGTTTGGATCACGCCCCGCTCCCTGATCCGGCCTGATCCAAACGAAAGACCCTAGGGCCCGTTCCGGCCCGGGACGCGGCGGCCCTCCTGTGGCAGTCTGAACAGGAACGCGAGGTCCAGGAGAGGTCCAGGAAGGGAGCCGGCCCCATGCCCGTCGCACCGCTGTCGCACAAGGAGATCGAGGACCGGCTGGCCGAACTGCCCGGCTGGTCCGTCGACGGGGACCGCCTCACCCGCTCCTTCCGGCTCGGCTCGCACTTCGCGGCGACGGCGATGGTCGTGCACATCGCCCAGGTGCAGGAGGAGCTCAACCACCACTCCGACCTGACCCTGGGCTACAACACGGTCTCGCTCAGCGTGAACACCCACAGCGCGGGCGGCGCCGTCACCGAGAAGGACTTCGAACTCGCCCGCCGGGTGCAGGACCTCGCACCGGGACACGGGGCGAGCTGAGCCGCCGCCGGGGCGGGGTGGGGGATCCGCGTGCTGGACTACGACGAGGAAGCCGAGCGCTACGACGCCTCGCGCGGCGGCGAACCGAGAGCGGAGGCCGCGGCGGAGGCCGTCCTCGGCCTCGTGCCGCGGCAGACGCGCGAACTGCTCGACGTGGGTTGCGGCACCGGCATCGTGACCCGCCGCCTCGCCGCCGCCCGCGCCGGCCTGCGGGTGACCGGAGTCGACCGGGCGCCCGCGATGGCCCGGCACGCCGGGGCACGCCTGCCCGGTGCCGTCGTGCTCGCCGACAGCCGCAGCCTGCCCTTCCCCGACGGTCGGTTCGACGCCGTCACCAGCGTGTGGCTGCTGCACCTGGCGCCCGGCCCCGAGGACGCGCGGGCGATCGTCGCCGAGTGCGCCCGGGTGCTCCGGCCCGGCGGGGTGTACGTGACCACGGTCGACAAGGCCGCCGCGCACAACGTCGGCAGCGACATCGACGCCGTACTCGCCTGCCGGCCCCGCCGCCCGGCCCGCGACGACGCCGGCCTCGTCGGCGAGTACGCCGCCGCGCACGGCCTGGTCCCGGCCGGGCAGGCCCTCTTCCCGGGCCGCGACCAGGGCCGCAGCCCCCGCAGCACCATCGCCGACCTGCGCCGCGGCTGGTTCGTCACGCTGCCGCCGGGCGAATCCCTCGCCCAGGACTTCGCCACGCGGCTGGCGGCCCTGCCCGACCAGGACCGCCGCCGCCCGTACCCGGTCTTCACCCTGCGGGCGTTCCGCAAGGAGGAGTAGAGGAGCAAGGGGGAGCAAAGGGGAGCTTCCTAGTGCTGTGGCCGGAAAGGTTTGCCGGGAAGCTCGCGGCGTCCGGTGCTGGGGGTACCTCCCACGCCGTTCAGGCTGTGGGGGAGCATCGCAAGGC